>NZ_JBICTU010000001.1:0-386373 GCF_043197795.1 Sphaerisporangium sp. NPDC049003 | reverse complement strand
GGGTCATCGTCACTGTCTCGATCGTCCTGTCTAGCTCTGTTTCACATCATGAGGACTCATTCGTCCTATGTCTCACAAGAGTCTGACAGAGAGGGTCCTCGTGCCACCGGCCGTAGGCGTCAGGGCGGACGGTGTCGCCCCACAGGGACGCGCATCGGTCCTCAGCCCACCAGGTCACCAGCTCGGCAGCGCCGTGCCGTCGGGCGAAGCCCCGAAGGTCGGCGCTGAAGCCGTTGGTGCCGACGGTGTGGGACAGGCGCTGGCTGTAGGCGATGGCGAGAACTCGCTCGCGCCGGTAGCCGTAGGCGTTGATGTCCACGCCGTCCTCGGAGGCCAGGACGGCGGCGCCGGTCGGGCCGATCACGTAGTGGTAGGGCGCGGTGCCCATGCCGGGAGGAAGGTTCGGTCGGAAGCGGTCGAATACGCCCATGTGGTGCAGAGAGAGCAGGCGCTTACGTGCGGCGTCGTCGGTGTCGAACGCGATCTGGGCGATCTGCGGCGCGGTCAGGACGCGCTGCTCCTTGACTATCCGGAGCAACTGCCGATCACGCGCCGTCAGTCGGGCGGCGAGCTGGGCCAAGACGGCGGGGGTGAAACGGGGCGTGGACATGGAGTTCCTCCTTCAGTGATGGAGCCGGGGGTCGTCCGGCCGGGATGCGGGCACGGCGGCGGTACGGCCGTGCGCCTTGGCCGCCGCGGCTCTGATCCGGTCGGCGACCTCTCGTGAGGGCTCGGGCAGGGGACGGGTGCGCAGGGTGAAGGGCGGCGCCTCCGCCGAGCGCGACATGAGGCGGGCGGCGGCCTGGAAGGCTCCGAGGTTGGCCAGGTCGTGCGCACGTAGGTAGGGCGCGAAGTGGTGTTCGACCTCACGCGCGTCCTCGGGCGAGAGCGAGAAGTAGACCTTGTTGCGTGCGTCGGACGAGACGGCCTGCCGGAGGTCGCGAGGTAGCTGCGCGAGGTGCTGGTGGGCGAGTACCAGGGACAGCCGGTAGGCGCGTGCTTCCGCGAGCATGTCGCTCAAGGCGTGCGGGAGGGTCAGGAAGTTGTGCGCCTCGTCGACGTACAGCGCGGCGTGCGACCTGGAGCGGCCGAGCTTGGCGCGGTGGGAGGCGGCCTGCCAGATCTGCGCCAGAACCATGGACCCGAGCAGACGGGCACTGTCGTCGCCGAGCACGCCCTTGGGCAGGCGGACGAGCAGGACCCCTCCGTCGAGCACCTTGCCCACGTCGAAGGTGGACCGGGCGGAACCGAGCACGTCGCGGACGAACGGACGCAGCAGGAACGCCCGCAGCTTGTTCATGATGGGGCCGGTGACGTGGGCTTTGGCCGAATCCGAAAGGCCCTCGTACCACTGCCAGAATCCGAGCAGTAGCGGATCGCGGAGCCCCGCCACGAGCCGGCGCCGGTACTCGGCGTCGATGAGCAAGGTGGGGACGTCGGCGAGTGTCCCGGAGTGGCGGGCAAGGGTGAGGGCGCAGCCGCGCAGGATGTCGTCGGTGCGCGGGCCCCAGTAATCGGCGTAGATCTTGTGGAAGATGCCGACCAGGTTGTCCACGCCCATGTCGAGTTCGGCGCCGCCGAGCACGTTGAGGGACGGGCGTGCGTGGCGGTCGTCGGGATCGATCAGCACGACCTTGTCCTCGACGGTTCCAGGTATCAGGCCCAGCAGGTCGCTGACCAGGTCGCCCTTGGCCTCGATGACGACCGTGCCGCGTCCGGCCTGGATGTCGGAGAGGATCATCTGGGCCAGCAGCGTGGACTTGCCGGTGCCGTTCGGGCCGAGGATGTGCATGTGATGGCAGGAGTCGGCGACGCGCAGAGCGACGGGGCGCTCCTGGCCGGAGTCGGAGAAGCCGAGGACCTTGGCGTGCGTTCCGCCGTAGGCGATGGCGGGTGAGGGAGGGACGGTGTTGGCGCCCGCCCGTTCGAGTCCCGGGACCGCGACGTCCAGCGGCAGGTGCGCCAGGGCCGCGAGCTCCGATAGCGAGAGCAGGAACCCACGTCCGAGACGGCGGCCGGCGAGCTGGGCGGCGGGCAGGAACAGCCGGTGCCGTTCGAGCCGGTTGTGGCCGGAGTAGAGCGCGAACGCCGAGGCGATGGCGTGGGCGCGTCCTTTGACGGCGTTGCGGCGGGCGGCACGTGCGGTCTTCGTGTCGCCGGTTGTCGGCTGGTCGGCCTGTACGGCGTAGCGGATCCCCACGACGTAGCGCGGCTGCAACGCCTTGTCCCGGATGGCGCGTGCCTCGGCGGCTTCCTCCAGCCAGGTCGCCCGGTCCCCTGCGTGCTGGCGCAGGTGCTGGGGATGGAGGCGCGAGTACGTCGGCCCGGGAGTCAGGAGGTCGAGCATGGCGCGTACCAGCCACGCCGGGCCGCCGTTGAGCGCCGCGGCGAGACGGCGTCCGGTCGCGGGCCGGGCGAGGATCTGTACGGCGGCGTGCTGCCAGGTCGGCATCCCCACGACCGCGCCCACCAGCGCGCGTACAGGATCGATGGTGTGACCATGCCGGATCGGCAGTCGCTCGCTGCGAGCCACCTTGAACTGTCCGCCGAGGGACTGGCCGGTCAGGGGCACGGGAGAGTCCGCAATCTGTAAAGAGGTACGCGCCGAGGGCCAGGCGGCCTCCACCGCGTGTTCCACCAGATGTTGAGGGATCACCCCCGGCACCCAGAGCCGGATGCGCACCCCGGCGGCGCTGAAGACGTACTCGAAGGACAGGTGGGGTTGCCCGAACAGGACTCGTTTCCAGGCCGGTCGTAGCAGGCCGACGAGATTTCCCCACAGCGCCTCGGCACCAGGCATGTCCGCCACGGGTGGAGCGAAGATCTCCACGCAGCGGGCACCCCTGGTGAACCGCCGATGGCGTAGCCGCACGACCACCAACCGCACGAGGGTCGTGACGATCTCGACGGCGGCAAGCCATCCGATCACCTGCGTGGCGTGAGCGGTGAGCCAGCTGATCAGTTCGTCGAGGACGGCATCAGGATCGGTAATCAGGTCGTCAATCAACGCTGATCACCACCAGAGACGGGGCTCACGGCTCGGCCTCCTCGTAGTCGAGGTCGGCAAGTTCTTGCGGGTCGCTGGTGACGAGGTCGTGCTCGCGCCGACTGGCGATCACCTGTAGCGGAACCCGCTGGGCGCCGGCTCCGCCCGTGAGCAGGCCGGTTCCGCGCTCGGCGGAGAGCAGGAGTTGCCGTTCGCCGTCGGAGAGCTGGAAGGCGTCGGCAACCCTGTCGATCGTCTGGGGCGCCTGCTTGAGCAGGATCTGGGTGGTGGAATTGGCGATCACCGCCTGGCCCATCTCGGAGCCGAGCAGGTCGGCGGAGTCCTGGGTGACCACTGACAGGCCGGCCCAGTGCTTGCGCGCGGCCTTGGCCATGCGCAGCAGGAACTTGGCGCCCTCGGGATCTCGCATGAGCAGCCACGCCTCGTCCACCACGACTAGGCGAGGACGTCTGTCGTTCGGATCGGAGACCCGTCGCCAGACCGCGTCCAGCGTCAGGAGCGTGCCTACCGCTTTGAGTTCCTCCGGCAGGTCGCGCAGGGAGAAAACGATGAGGTGGGAGTCGGGCTGCGTGGTGGTGGGGCCGTCGAACAGCTGGCGGTGGCTGCCGGTGACGTAGGGCGCGAGCCCGGCGGCTAGCTCCTTCGCCTTGGGATCGACATCGTTGGTGAGTGCGGCCACCAGATCTTGCATGAGGGGCGGGCGGCGGTTCCAGGTGCGCTGCTCGAAGGTGATTCCCGCCCTTTGGTAGGCGGTGATGATCCCCCGGTCGAGGGCGGCCTTACTCGCCTTGTCGAGTGGTTCGCCGAGCATGACCGCGGTCAGCGTGTGCAGGAACAGCGCACGGCGGGTGAGCGGGTCGCTGTCCTTCTGGCTCCGTGGCGGAAGATCGAAGGGATTGAGCCGGACCTTGGGCGCGCCGAGGTGGATGTACGCGCCGCCCACGGCGGAACACAGCCGTGCGTACTCGTCCTCGGGGTCGATGACCGCGACCTCGACGCCGGTGTAGAGCGAGCGCAGGGCTTCCAGCTTGGCGAGGTAGGACTTGCCGGCTCCGGATCGGGCGAGGATCACCGAGTTGTGGTTGTCCTGCGCGAACCGGTCCCAGGCCACGAGGGAGGCGCTGGCGGTGTTGGCTCCGTACAGAACCGCGGTCGGGCCGAGTTCGGCGGTCAGGTCCGGGCTGGTGAACGGGAAGGCCGCAGCCAGTGCCGGGGTGTCGAAGGTGCGCCGCAACGCCAGGTTGTCATAGGCGAACGGCAGTCCACTGATCCAGCCCTGTAACTGCCGGAAGGTGATCTGGCGGGCGTCCAGCAGCAGAGAGGCGGCCAGAGCGCGTATCTGGGCGCAGGCGTCGTCGAGTTCCTCCTCAGAGGTGGCGTGGACGGTGAAGTAGATGGCGGCGCGGAAGAGCTTGGCCTGGCCTCGTGCGATCCGGGACGCCAGCTCTTGGGCGTCCTCGGCGGCGGCTTCAGCGCTCGGGTCGAGCAACCGGCCATGCTGGTGATCTGACCGCAGCCCGGACTCCAGGCGGGCCAGCTGCTTGCGGAGGCGGTCGGAGGCGACGAGCGAGGGGACGGGTTCGATGTGTACCGACACATCGAGCCGGCCGGGGTAGGCGAGGAGCGGTTCCAGCCATCCGGGGGCGACCTCGCGCGGGAAGCCGGTGACGGCGAGCGTGGCGCAGACTCCACCTCCCACGCGTAGACGGCGAGGCAGGACCTGCACCGCGTCCGGGCCGATCGCCGATGAGGCGGAACGCGTCCGACGCAATCGGAGCCTCATCGGCGGCCTCCCGCGCTGATGACCTCGTCGGTACCGGCGAGATCGTCGGCGGGCAGCGGTGGGGCCGTCGGGTCGAAGCAGGAGGCGAGCAGTGCGGTGACGGCGGCGGCGTCCAGCAGCCGGACCGTGATTCCACATGCGCCGAGCAGGCGGGCTGCTTCGTCCAGCCGCCGGTAGGCGCGGGCGGCGGCCGTGGCTCTGCCATTGGCGCCGAGGGCGGGTTCGCGGATGACCAGCAAGACCTGGCGGCGCAGGAGCTCGTGGCGGGATGCCAGGTCGCTGAGAAAGGCGGCGTGCTCGCGGGCGGCGTAGGCCAGTGCCGGGTGTGGCAGCCGCTGCGCGCTGTCGTGTAGTGCGGTGATGGTTTCGCTGAGGTCGACGCGTTCGGCCCGGACCAGGATCTGTACCGGGCCGGACAGCGAGTTCAGCCAGCGGGCGAAGACCGCGACGAGCCCGTCCTGCTCCTCGGGAGTGCGCAGGGCGAAGCTGACGGTGGAGACCTGGGCGATCGCGGCGACACCGTCCGGGCCGAGGTCGAGCAGGCCGTCCTCGGCAAAGCTCCGCGCCGGAAGCTTGAGGGGTGACGGCAACCGGCAGGATCGGGCAGCGACCCATGGAGGAGGGGCGGGGATGTCCTCGGTGGTCGTGACCAGGTGCTTGGGGGAGTGCTGGTATCTGATCGCGGCGAGTACGAACCGGTCCAAGCTGGTCCCGTCATGCGTGCCGATAGCCAGCAGGAGCCCCAGCACCGCCACCGGCAGGGAGATAGCCCCATACGTAGCCAGGGATATACGCTCGCCGAAAGTGGCATATCCGAGGTAGAGCACACCTCCCGTCACCGTCAGGATGACGACCTGGCGTGCGGTGAAACCCCAGACGATCTTGTCGGGTTGCTCGACGTCGGCAGGGATCCTGACCACTTCGGTCCAGCTCATCGTCCGTCGCCTCCTCTGCTCTTACGGGTGCGCCTGGGAGTGGAACCACGCGGTGGCGGAGGCGGAGGTGTACGGCGACGGGAGGGATTCTCGGGCCACTCCACCGAGCCGGGGATGGGGGCGTTGGGCGGGACGATGGGACGGGCCGCGCGGTTGGGGATCGGCGGCGGTTCGATCGCGCGACGCGGCGCGGACGGTGATGTGGTTCCCTGGCCGCGTAGCAGGTGCATCTGGTTCAGCCCGGCCGGTCCCGCGGAGTAGAAGCTTTCGCGCGGATACCCGTACACCGGAGTGGACGGCGGGATGGGCTTCTTCGGCTGCGGAGGCCTGCGGTACTTGCCCTGGACCGGCGGTGCACTCGGGGCATGCTTGACGGGCGCGGGCTCCCAGTCGTCCGCGCGGATGGGGCGGCGGGCGGCGACCGGTGCGTGCTTGGCCGGCCCGGCACCTCCACGAGCCGCGGAAGCGGCGCTTGCCGCCCTGGCAATGCCGGTGGCAACCGTACCGGCAGGACCCCCGGCGAGGGCGGGCAGCGCCTTCCCCACCGCCATCATCGCCACGGCACGTCTGGCGCCACCGGACCCGCGACCAGAGCCTCTCCCCAGGTGTAGAGCGTTCAGTAGCGGGTTGGTCAGCTTGTAGGCCACGGCGTACTTGACGATCCGGAGCACGCCGAGCCCGCGCCCACCAGGCAGGAACATCGCCCGGGACACCCAGCCTGGGATGCGAACGAGGATGACCAGCAGGGTGAGTGCGAGCAGCAGGTTGTAGAGCTGGCCACTGCCGACCAGACCGACGCTCTCGCGGCCGTCCTGGTTGAAGAAGACCCGGACCGCCAGGACCAGCGTGAGCGACTGGCAGATCTGGATCAGCAGCAGTCCGGTGAAGACCCGCCACCAGAGCCGGGCGAGGCCGTCGGTCTGGGGGAGGGCGTGGCAGGCCAGCGCGAGGGGCGCGGCCACTATCAGCAGTGTGGTGAGTGCTACCCGGACTACGAAGGTGACCAGCAGGGCGACCAGCAGTCCCACGGCTATGAGCGCCAGCAGGATGTAGAAGATCTGCGAGTTGCCGGGCGGGAAGATCAGGAAGCGGATGGCGTGGGAGGCGCGTCGAGCGTCGAACCCTTGCCCGAGCACGGCGTGCGTGATGGCGTTGGCGATCTCGATCGCTTTGCTCGCCAGCAGGAAGCTGAAGTTGGCCGCCAGGAACGCCAGGAGGAGCCGAGGGAGGATCTCCTTGAAGGCGTAGCGGGTCTGGACGCTTTCATGCCCCATGACCAGGATGCCGCCGGCGACGACGAAGAGCACGAAGCCGCTGTTCGCCATGATGACCGTCGCCTGCCACAGGTCCTGGACCCTGCCGGGCCCGGCGATGCTGGGGGTGGCGAGGAGGGTGACGGCAAGCACGTCGAGGAGTGGTTTGATCGCGAGGGCGACGAGGTCGGCGAACCAGGAGTTGATCTGGTTGCCGATCCACCCGCCGAGGCCGAGCCCGATGCCCGTGTTGCCGGGGTTCAGCGGCAGGGGCGGCATTACTGGTGCCGGGGTGGGGCTGGGAGTCGGCTTCATCCACAGGCTGTGGACAAGTGTGAACATCATGGCCGTTCACCCACCCACGATCCGCTTGAGGACGTTGACGAACAGCGGAGCGAGTAATGCGAGGCTGTAGCCGAGGGCGGCGGCCTTGAAGGCGGCCTTGGCTTTCTGGATCTCGCCCGGGTCTCCGCCCGCGACCAGGTAACGCAGGCCGCCGATGGTGAACATCAGCGTTGCCAGGGCCACGAGCAGGCCGATCAGCCAGTGCCGGAGGTTGTCGAAGACCTTGCCGAGCTGGTCCGGACTCGACGGTGGCGCCGCGAGCCCGCCCGTCTCGGCCAGGGCAGCGGTTGCCGCAGTGGCAACGACGAGAACGGCAATGCCTACCGCGACCAGCACCCGTACCACCCGCCGTTGCCACACCGGCAGGCGCGCCCTTCTCACAGGCCATTGAGGGTTGCAGAAGGGGCATCGGGTCGGCGGAACGCCTGCCGCGCCCGGTGGCCTGCTAGCCGCCTTGACGATGGCGGCCGGGGTCGGTGCCTCTGCCTGGCCGTCCTGCGGCAGAGGTACCGCGGAAGCGATCGACCGCGCAGAGCCGGAGGCGGTGCCCGGACCTCCCTTCGGATCGCAGTGGTCGTCATGCGCATCTGAGGAGCTCCGGCTCTGCGCGGAAGTCTTCACTTCCCCCCTTCTAGGGGCGGAAGGAATGATCGTCGGGGACATGGGGGCGTGGACGTCTCCGGAGAGGACCGCCCGGACGAGCGCCGGTTCGCTGCGCTGGCGCCGCTTCTTGGCAGCCTCGGTGCTCAGCCCGAGTTCCCCGGCGGCCTGGCGGATCGGCATGTCCTCCAGGCGGGTGCGGCCTATGAGCTCGGCGTCCAGGTCGCTGACCACACCCTTGACGACCGCGTCGAACAGGACCAAGTCGGGGTGGTTCCACGGGGCGTGTGGTGGGGCGGAGAAGTGGTAGGGCAGGCGGCGGCAACTCTCGGCCTCGGCCATCTTCCGCGCGCGTCGGCCTCCGCGGCGGGCGGCGTCGCACAGACGTGGCCGGATGTTCCCGGCCTTGAGGTCCACGGTGCGGACGGCCTCGACGAAGACGGCGAGGACCTCGCTGTCGATGTCGGCGGGATCGCCTGCGGCATAGCCACTCGTAATGCGCCCGGCCACGCGTCGCAGGGAGGGGATGGCCATGCCCACGGCGCCCACCAGCCAGGCGGCGCCTTCCTCGCGGGCACGGGTGACCACCACGCGCCAGACGATGTCCCGGACGTGGTTGCCGAGCCTGCGGTCCATGAGCAGGTTGCGTAGCTCGGTGAGGCGGATCGGGCGTTGCGGGAGCTCAGTGGTCAGGCCGGTGGCATCGATGGCCAGGCCAGCGGGGTCACAGCTGAGGAACTGGAACGCCTGCTCGGCGATGTCGAGCGGTGAGCGGTCCGCGCTGGTGATGCGCCGAACGTAGGTACTCATCGGGTTACTCCAGAGCCAGAGGATTTCCTTCTCCGCTCCGGTATACGAGCCGGTTATGGCAAATCTCCGGCACCGTTCGACGTTGCTTCCTGAACTTTCCGGCTTTGTGTTTCCTGCCAGAGTCGACGTGGATTCAGCTGGAGATCAGCCTGAGTGAGATCGGTCTGGCTGGGCGCCCCTGGAAGCTGTTTTTACTGCTCAACCTGTATGCCAGAGCCCAGCTTGACCGTGCGTGAGGTCGGCCAGAGCCCTGTGGTGGACTCGGCAACGCATCCGAGGAAATGCCCGAAACGAAAATGAGGAAAGCGAATGACTCGACGCTTCAATACGGACTGAAGAGCCCGCCGAACGACGTCTCTGGCAAGAGTGGCGACGCCCTGAAAACGACCATTCGAGGGGCTGTGGAAAGTGCGCAGACTCCTCTCGTCATCATTCCGATCAAGCTGCACACCGCCCGCGCGTTCATCGCCTGGACGAGTCAGGACGCGCTACCGCAGCATGGTGGTGCGACGCTCGCGCTCGGGGTCAGCACGGCTGAGGGTGTGCTGGTCGGCGTAGCCCTCGCGGGACACCCCGCCATCGACGCACTCGACGACGGCCACACCATAGAGATCTGGCTGGCCGCCGACGGCACACCGGGCGCATGCCCGGCGCTGATCTGTGCCGGCTGGCAGATCGCCCAGGTGACGGGCTACCACCGGCTCATCACCTACACCTGTGCCGCTGAGCCAGGCTCAAGTCCGCCTGACGATGCTCGTCGTGACAGACGTCGAGTCGGTCCCGGTGCGGCGCCCGCAGCGGGGCGTGCCCGATGAGAGCCCCGTATTGGAGCACCAACCAAGTGAAGCTTTATCTCGGGGACGCCCATGAGGTCCTCTCCGAGATGCCGGACCGGTCGGTCGACTGCCTCATCACCAGCCCGCCCTACTACGGGCTACGCGACTACGGCGTGGCCGGCCAGTACGGCCAAGAGGCCACACCGGATGACTACGTCGAGCACCTGCGAGCGACGTTCGAGGAAGCCCGCCGCGTACTCGCGGACGACGGCACCTTCTGGCTCAACCTCGGCGACTGCTACGCGGCCAACTCCGATGGATGGGCCCGCGGCAAGAGCTACAACCCGCGGCAACCACAGGTCCGCCCGCACGCCCGCCTCGTCGTCCCGCCCAAGAACCTCCTCGGCATGCCGTGGCGCGTCGCATTCGCCCTCCAGCGCGACGGGTGGATTCTGCGGAATGCCATCGTGTGGCACAAGCCCAACGCGATGCCGCAGTCGGTCACCGACCGCCTGTCCACCCGACACGAAATGATCTTCCTGCTGGTGAAACAGCGGCACTACTGGTTCGACCTCGACCCGATCCGCGAGCCCTACACCGGCGATCGCACGCTGAACAGGCGCGCCCACAACGGCGGCAACAAGCCCCACACGATCAAGACCTCGTGGCCGCCCAGCGGCAAGTACGACGGCAGTTCCGAGGCGCTGGGCGGCAGGCGGCATGGGTCGGCGATGCTGCCCACCGGACGCCGGCACACCGCCGGGCACAAGCACGGCCGCAACCCGGGCGACGTCTGGTCGATCCCCACCCGCCCGCTGCGCGCCGCGCACTTCGCCGCCTTCCCGATCGACCTCCCCCTCCGGGCGATCGCCGCTGGCTGCCGCCCCGGCGGCACCGTCCTGGATCCCTTTGCCGGAGCGGCAACCACCGCGCTTGCCGCCCGGCAATCGGGACGGCAATTCCTCGGCATCGAACTCAACCCCGAGTTCTGCGACCTCGCCATCACGCGGATCAAGGACGCCTTCCCGGCCGACTCAGCCAGCGGAGGCGGCAGTGACTGAAGAGCCACAAAGGGCCTGCTCGGGGCCTCCCGAACTGGATTTCGCGCCATACGCTGGCGGGCCTGGAGAAGCGAGTTCAGTGGGCATCCGGGTGGTGTTGCCCGAGGACTCGCCCCGTCTGACTCCCCGGGCCGCCGCGGCGCTGCTTCGCATTCTGAGCAGGGCTTACGAGCAGTTGACAGAGGGAGAAGCAGAGAGGAGCTGAAACGTTGGACGTGGCGTTCTGGGGCCGGTGTTCGACCGAGGATCGCCAGGATCCGGAGGCGTCACGAGCCTGGCAGCTCAGCCGCGCCAAAGCGCTCGTGGAGCCTCAGGGTGGCAGGATCGTGGCCGAGTTCTTCGACGTGGACAAGTCGAGATCCATACCGCCGTTGCGGCGCCCACAGGCTGCGCTGCTTCTGGAACGGCTCGGTGACCCTGGCCGCGGGTTCACGGCCGTAGTTGTAGGGGAGCCCCAGCGGGCGTTCTATGGCAATCAGTTCGGGCTCACCTTTCCTCTGTTCGAGCACTATGGCGTCCCGCTGTGGGTGCCCGAAGTCGGCGGCCCGATCGATCCGGCTAACGAGGCGCACGAGCTGATCATGTCGATGTTCGGCGGGATCAGTAAGGGCGAGCGCAACCGGATCAAGATCCGGGTGAGATCGGCCATGGCGGCGTTGGCGCAAGTGGAGGGGCGGTATCTGGGAGGTCGTCCGCCCTATGGCTACCTGCTGGTGGACCTTGGCCCGCATCCCAACCCGGCCAAGGCCGCTGACGGAAAACGACTCCATGGCTTGGCGCCTGATCCCGCGACGGGCGAGGTGGTCCGCAGGATGTTCCGGGAGTTCATCTCCGGCAGGGGCCTGTACGCCATCGCCGAGGGCCTGACCCGGGACGGCATTCCCTCGCCTTCGGCGTACGACCGTGCCAGGAACCGTCACCGTGAGGGCCTGGCCTGGTCCAAGAGCGCGGTCAAGGTCATCGTCACCAATCCCCGGTACACCGGCCACCAAGTGTGGAACAAGCAGCGCAAGGACGATGTCCTCATCGACGTGCAGGACGTGGCTCTGGGCCACATGACCAAGCAGCGCTGGAACACTGCCGACGCGTGGGTGTGGTCCGACCAGGTCACCCATGAGCCCCTGGTCTCCACAGAGGACTTCCAGCGGGCTCAGGACATCCTCGCCGGCCGTGGGCGAGGCCCGGCCGTCCATAGGCCCCATCCCACGCGCAGGCCCTACGCCTTTCGTGGAGTGCTGTTCTGCGGATACTGCCATCGCCGCATGCAGGGCAACTGGAACAACGACCAGGCCTACTACCGCTGCCGGTACCCGGCCGAGTACGCCTTGGCCAACAAGGTCGACCACCCCAAGACCGTCTACCTGCGAGAGGCGGAGATCCTCCCCGACCTGGACCGGTGGCTGGCCAGAGAGTTCACCGGATCCCGGCGCTCCGAGACCGTGCGCCTACTCACCGAGTACGGCCGGCCAGAGGTCGACCCAGCCGCAGAGTCGGCGCGGCGGCGGATCGCCGAATGCGATCACAAGCTCGGCAAGTACCGGGCGGCTCTGGAGGCCGGAGCGGATCCGGCTCTGATCGCTCAGTGGATGGCCGAGACACAAGCACAGCAGGTGGCCGCTCAGGCACAGCTTCGGCAGGCGAGCGGCGGGCGTCGTATGACACGAGAGGAGATCGATGCCATGGTGACCGCGATCGAGGACCACATGCAGGTTCTGGCGGAGGCCGATCCGAACGACAAGGCTCAGGTCTACGCGGAGATCGGGCTGCGGCTGACGTACTACCCCGAGAGACAGCTAGTGGAGGCCCAGTTGCAACCGGACCCCCACATGTGCGAAAGGTACGTGTCCGAGGGGGGACTTGAACCCCCATGCCCCGTAAAGGGCACTAGCACCTCAAGCTAGCGCGTCTGCCTATTCCGCCACCCGGACAGTGGTGCCTGCACGTGAGAACGTCTCCCCGCGTCGGCTGCACCAGGTTAGCAAACAACGGGCACTGCGTCATACCGGGATTCGGACGCGGGTGCGGTGGGCCTGTGCCGAGGGTCTCCTTGGGCGGAAGCCGGGGTGCCCGGAGGTCTTCCCGGGCGGCGGGCCGGGACGCGCGGTGGGCTCCTCGGGCGGGCGGGCCGGGGTGGCTGGAGCGGTGCTTGGGCGGCAGGCCTGGGGTGGCTTGGGTGGGGGGCCTGGGGTGGTGTGGGTGGTGCTTCGCGGCAGGCCGGGATGCTTGTGGGCGTGCTTGGGCGGCAGGATGGTGGGCGTTAGCGCGTACCGAGCCGAAGGAGCACGTATGACCGCGTTCAATGCCGAGGACGAGGTCGTCGAGCTGTGCCGCGACCTGATCCGCATAGATACGACGAACGCAGGGGACAACGCGGGGCCGGGGGAACGGATCGCCGCCGAGTACGTCGCGGGCAAGCTGGCCGAGGTCGGGCTGGAGCCGCGGATCCTGGAGAGCGACAGCAAACGGGCCAACGTGATCGCCCGCATCCAGGGGGCCGACCCCGGCCGTGAGGCGTTGCTGCTCCATGGGCACCTTGACGTCGTCCCTTTCAACGCCGGCGACTGGACCCATCACCCGCTGAGCGGGGAGATCGCCGACGGCTGCGTCTGGGGGCGCGGCGCGGTGGACATGAAGGACATGGACGCCATGATCCTCGCGGTCGTCCGGCAGCGTCTGAGCGAGGGGCGCAGGCCGCCGCGCGACATCGTGCTCGCGTTCACGGCGGACGAGGAGGCCGGCGGCCACTACGGCGCGCAGTGGCTGTCCACCGAGCACAAGGACCTGTTCGAGGGATGCACCGAGGCGATCGGCGAAGTCGGCGGGTTCAGCGTCTCCGTCGACGAGGCCAGGCGGCTCTACCTGATCGAGGCCGCCGAGAAGGGCATCGCCTGGATGAGGCTCACCGCCGCCGGGCGCGCGGGGCACGGCTCGATGCTGAACAGCGAGAACGCCGTAACGGAGCTGGCGGAGGCCGTCGCACGCATCGGGCGCTATGAGTGGCCGGTACGGCTTACGCCGACGGTGCGGGCCTTCTTCCACGAGGCCTTCGACATCGAGCTGGAGGCCGGCGACGCCGAAGCCACGGTCGCGAAGCTGGGCCCGCTCGCCCGCATGATCGGCGCGACGCTTCGGAACACGGCGAACCCGACTATGCTCGCCGCCGGGTACAAGGCGAACGTGATCCCGCAGACCGCCACCGCGCACGTGGACGGCCGTTTCCTGCCGGGGTACGAGGAGGAGTTCTTCACGACCCTGGACGACCTGCTGGGGCCCAACGTGACCAGGGAGTTCGTCTACCACGACGTCGCGGTGGAGACGGCCTTCGAAGGGCCTCTCGTGCGTGCGATGGCCGACGCGCTGCACGCGGAGGACCCGGACGCGCGGGCGGTGCCGTACACGCTGTCGGGGGGCACGGACCTCAAGGCCTTCAGCCGCCTGGGCATCCGGGGGTTCGGATTCGCGCCGCTGAAGCTGCCCGCCGACCTGGACTTCTCCGGGATGTTCCACGGCATCGATGAGCGGGTTCCGGTGGATTCGCTCAAGTTCGGGGTCCGGGTTCTTGACCGTTTCATCGACGGCTCCTGACGTGTTCCTCAAAAAACCGTTGCCATCACTCCTGGTGCTGCTACGGTAACTTTCCGTTGAGGGGTTGGTCCGATGATCTGCCCTGCGAATGGGTTGATCGAGGAGTTCGGGGAGGTCACGTGGCACGCATGCCGAAAGGGCGGCGGAGGGCTGAGTCGCCCGCCGTCACTCCATGCGTGCCCGTGACCGCTTCAGGCGGTCAGGCCCAGGCGATCGTGACGCGGGAAAACCGGATGGCACGGTTCGTGGCCGGCTCCCGGTTCGGTCGTCTGCTGGCCATCGGCGGCCTGATCGCCGCCGGCTGGCTCCTGAGCGTTCTCTTCGCCTGTCTAGGCGCCTCTCCCGCGGTCGCGGATGCCCACATCCCCGCGGGTCGCGCGCCGGCTGTCGAAGCCTCTAAAACGATCAGGGTCGGCCAGTCCGACGCCGCGAAGGCCGCCAAGGCCGGAGCGGCGGATCATTCCGTCTCCACACCCCCTCATGTCGCTGCCGGGTCGGCCTTGGCCGGCGGTTTCCCCACGGTCAGCGACAGCGCCCTGGCAGACGCCGGGGCGATGGCCGGGCGGACCGTCGACGGGCTCACCAGCCAGTCGAAGCCCGCTCTTCCCGCACCATCCACCGCCGACCACTCAGCCGGGGACAATGGCTTCGTTCCCCGGGGTGGTGGCTCCGGTCCGTACGGGCCGGGTCTCGGGGATGTCGCGAGGTCTGTTTTCGACCCGCGGCTCATGGTCGCGCCCGTCCTCACGGCGAGTGCGCCCGCCCCTGTCGTCCGCACCGCAGCGGATGACCCTTCTTTCTCTCCCGACTGATCCCGCCTCTGTACCGGCCCCGACCTGAGCTGTCCGGCCGGTAGCGGAGCGCGCTGCCGATCTCTTCCCCCCGGGAGTGACCTGTGCCGTCTCCGCGCGGGTGACACGTCATTTCCAGTCTCGCGACGACCTCGGGCTCCACCGTGCGGCTGTGCGGCCTCTCATGTGGCTTCCCCTTGTGCTCTTCGCGGTCTGTCAGGAACTCCCCCCAAGAAATCACCAAGGAGCGATCTGTTATGCGAACGTGGGCGAAGGGCTCCGCTCCCGCAGCTCTTCTTGCGGTAGGCGTCATGGCTCTCAGCAGTGGTACGGCTCTGGCCGACACCTCCGGCAGCGGTTCGGTGGGCGGCGGCAACCAGATCAACCTGCCGATCAACATCCCCATCGACATCAGCGGCAACGCCGTCGCCGTGGCGGGCGAGTCGTCGGCCTCGTCCCGTGGCGGCTCGTCCGTCCAGGGCGGCTCCGGCGCGGGCGGCATCCAGGGCAGCACCTCCGGGCACGGCAGCGTGCTGGGCGGCAACCAGGTGAACGCGCCGATCAGCGCCCCCGTCAACGCCTGTGGCAACGCCGTCTCCCTGGTCGGGCGGTCCGACGCCGGTTGCCAGGGCGGCGCGACCGTGAGAAACGGCGGCGGAGGTGGTGGCGCTGGCGGCAACCTCACCGACGGGCGCCACAGCGTCCTCGGCGGCAACCAGATCGTCGCTCCGATCAACGCTCCGATCAACGCCTGCGGCAACGCGGTCGCGGTCATCGGCGAGGCCACCGCGGGCTGCCGGGGTGGTGCGTCGGTCCAGAACGGCGGCGGCGGGCGGGGCGCGGGTGGCAACCGTACGTCCGGTCACTCCTCCGTCCTCGGCGGCAACCAGATCGTCGCTCCGATCACCGCTCCGATCAACATCTGCGGCAACTCCGTCGCCGTGCTCGGTGAGGCGTTCTCCGGGTGCCGTGGCGGCGCGCACGTCAAGGGTGGCGGTGGCGGCAACGGCTACAACGGGAACGGCCCGCGACGCGGCCCTGGGGCAGGCGGCAACCTCACCGACGGGCGCCACAGCATCCTCGGCGGCAACCAGATCATCGCCCCGATCACGGCGCCGATCAACGTCTGCGGCAACGCCGTCGGCAACGGCAGCGCGGGCTGCGAGGGCGGCATCAGCGTCCCGCCCGCCGGTCGTGGGGGCGGCGCGGGTGGCAACCGCACGTCCGGGCACTCCTCGGTGCTCGGGGGCAACCAGATCGTCGCTCCGATCACGGCGCCGATCAACGTGTGCGGCAACTCCGTCGCCGTGTTCGGTGAGGCGTTCTCCGGGTGCCGTGGCGGCGCTTCGGTGAAGGGCGGCGGGGGTCGCGGCGCGGGCGGCAACCTCACCGACGGGCGCCACAGCATCCTCGGCGGCAACCAGATCGTCGCCCCGATCACGGCGCCGATCAACGTCTGCGGCAACGCGGTGGCCGTCCTCGGCGACGCCGCGGCGGGTTGCCTGGGCGGCGCTCACGCGGGCGGCGGCAACGGCGGCAACGGCGGTCAGGGAGGGTACGGTCACTGGGCGCGCAGCTCGGGCCAGGTTTCCGGCGCCAGGCCAGCCGGTTACGGTCTGCTCTCCGAGACGCCCCTCCTTTCGGCCCTCCAGGGAGAGCGCGCGGCGGGCGACCTGACCCGTCAGTCCGGCGGCACGGGCGACCTGAACCGACGGTCCGGTGAGGCGAGTGAGCTGACGCGCGGGTCCGGTGAGGCGCTTCCGGTCGGCGGGCTGGGGAAGGCGCTCGGCCTGCCCGAGCTCCCGGCGACGCCGGGCCGCGCCGATGGGGTCCAGAAGCCGCAGGCGCCCGCGGCCGACAGCCCGCTCGGGCCCGTGGGCAAGGTTCTTTCCGGTACCCCGGCCTCCGGCGTCGTCAACGGCTCGATGACCCGCGACCTGCCGGTCAACACGGGCCTGATGAGCGCCGAGCAGCCGCTGGGTGTCACGGGCATGAACGCCGGCTCGCTGGCGGCCCTTCTCGTGGGCGCCCTGTTCGCCGTCTCGGCCACCCTGTTCGCCGGCACTCGTCGTCTCCGCCTGCGCCGGAAGTGAGCCGACTAGCTGTGGCTCCAGATCGTTCGCCGTGACCCAACGGCCGATCGCAGACCCTCCGCCGTGATATCACGGCGGAGCCATAGACGCTTCGCCGCCGCGAGAACGGCCGCGGTCCTGGGCCGCTGAGCTGGACTCGCGCGGCGAAGCACAGATGCTTTGCCCGTTCCGGGGGCGCGGCCCGGAGCGGGCAAAGCCATGTCCGGGGGGGTTACAGTGGGGCCGACGGAGATTACAGTGTGCTGGCCACTCGTAGGATCTTGCGGCGCAGCCGTACGTACCGACGGCCATCGGGATACAGCCGCAGGAGGTCCAGCTCCCAATGTCCGTATTCGGCATGCTCAGTAAGAACCCTGCGGGCGGTTTCCCGCGTGGTCCCGCGCGGGAGGTACAGGTCCAAATAGGAGTACTCGAGCACAGCGGTTAGTCTCCGAAGGGTGTGCAAGGGGACGCTGGCACTCTCTGGGCTCTATTCTGCGTCCTCGTGGGTATCGGGTCCAGGTAGGTGAACACCGGTAAGTGACCGGGTAGTCCGACGGGTTACCTTCATGCCTGTGACGGATCAACCGGGGCGCCGCCTAGGCGCTTCGTGCGTGATCGGCAGGAGAACGACAGCGAACAGCGAGGTAGGAAGCAGCGTGCCAGCCAACAACGGCAACGCCGGCGGAACCCGCCTGGTGATCGTCGAGTCGCCCGCGAAGGCGAAGACGATCGCCGGGTACCTCGGGCGCGGCTATATCGTGGAGTCCAGCATCGGCCATATTCGGGATTTGCCCGAAAAGGCCGACGACATCCCCGAGAGGTACAAGGGCGAGGCATGGGCCCGCCTCGGGGTCAACGTGGACCACGAGTTCGAGCCTCTCTACGTTGTCAACCCGGACAAGAAATCGCAGGTGTCCAAGCTCAAGCAGCTTCTCAAGGACGCCGACGAGCTCTATCTCGCCACTGACGAGGACCGCGAGGGCGAGGCGATCGCCTGGCACCTGCAGGAGGTGCTGAAGCCCAAGGTCCCCGTGCACCGCATGGTGTTCCACGAGATCACGCCCCAGGCCATCCGCGAGGCGGTCTCTAACCCGCGTGCCCTGAACCTCCGCCTGGTCGACGCGCAGGAGACCCGCCGCATCCTCGACAGGCTCTACGGCTACGAGGTCAGCCCGGTCCTGTGGAAGAAGGTCAAGCCCCGCCTGTCGGCCGGCCGCGTCCAGTCGGTGGCCACGAGGCTGGTCGTCGAGCGCGAGCGCGAGCGCATCGCGTTCACCTCGGCCGATTACTGGGACCTTCAGGCGCTCTTCGACACCGGCCGCGACGAGGACCCGAGGTCCTTCAACGCGACCCTGACCGGCGTGGACGGCCGCAGGGTCGCGCAGGGCCGCGACTTCGCCAGCACCGGCACGATCAAGAGCCCCGAGACCCTCCACCTCGACGAGCAGGCCGCACGCGCCCTGGCGCAGCGCCTGGAGGGCTCCGCCTATTCGGTCACGTCGGTCGAGAGCAAGCCGTACACACGCAAGCCGTACGCTCCCTTTCGGACGACGACCCTGCAGCAGGAGGCCAGCCGGAAGCTCGGCTTCTCCGCCAAGTACACGATGCAGGTCGCCCAGAAGCTGTACGAGAACGGCTTCATCACCTACATGCGTACCGACAGCACGACGCTGTCCGAGACGGCGCTGACCGCTGCCAGGAACCAGGCCGTGCGGCTGTACGGCTCGGAGTACGTCCCGGACAAGCCCAGGGTGTACGCGAGCAAGGTCAAGAACGCCCAGGAGGCTCACGAGGCCATCAGGCCCTCTGGGGACGAGTTCCGCACGCCCGGCGAGACCGGCCTCACCCAGGACATGTTCCGGCTGTACGAGCTGATCTGGCAGCGCACGGTGGCCTCCCAGATGAAGGACGCCGTCGGCGAGTCGGTCAGCGTGCGCATCGGCGGCACCTCCAGCACCGGCGAGAGCGTCGAGTTCAGCGCCTCCGGCCGCACGATCACGTTCTACGGCTTCCTGAAGGCGTACGTGGAGGGGGCGGACGACCCCTCGACCGCCCGTGACGACTCGGTGAGCCGGCTCCCCAACCTCGGCCAGGGCGACCCGCTGGCGGCCCTGGAGCTGGCGGCCGAGGGCCACTCGACCCGCCCGCCGTCCCGCTTCACCGAGGCGTCGCTGGTCAAGGAGCTGGAGGATCGCGAGATCGGCCGCCCGTCGACGTACGCGTCGATCATCGGCACGATCCTCGACCGGGGATACGTCTTCAAGAAGGGCACGGCGCTGGTGCCGTCCTTCCTGGCGTTCGCCGTGGTCAACCTGCTCGAACGGCACTTCGGCAACCTCGTCGACTACGACTTCACCGCCGAGATGGAGAAGGTACTCGACGACATCGCCAACGCCAGGGCCGAGCGGGTGCCCGAGCTGCGCCGGTTCTACTACGGCGAGCAGGGCGACGACGGCCTCAAGGAGCTGGTGAGCGACCTCGGGGACATCGACGCCCGCGAGATCAGCTCGTTCCCGATCAAGGGCACCGACATCGTGATCCGCGTCGGGCGGTACGGCCCCTACCTCGACCGCGACGGGGCACGCGTCAACGTCCCCGAGGACCTCGCGCCCGACGAGCTCACGGCCGAGAAGGCCGAGGAGCTGTTCAGCCAGCCGAGCGGCGAGCGTGAGCTGGGGGCCGACCCGGCCACCGGGCACATGATCGTGGCCAAGACCGGGCGTTTCGGGCCGTACGTGACCGAGTTGCTGCCCGAGGAGGAGCCTCCCGCCGACGGCAAGAAGAAGACCAAGAAGGTCGCGGCCAAGCCGCGTACGAGCTCCCTGCTCAAGTCGATGTCGCTGGACACCGTGTCGCTGGACGACGCGCTCAAGCTGCTGTCCTTGCCCCGAGTGCTGGGGGAGGTCGACGGCGAGGAGGTCACCGCGCAGAACGGCAGGTTCGGGCCGTACATCAAGAAGGGCACCGACTCACGCTCGCTGGCCTCGGAAGAGGAGCTCTTCACGGTCACGATCGAGCAGGCCAAGGAGCTGTTCGCCCAGCCCAAGCAGCGGGGACGGGGCCGTGCGGCCGCCGCCCCGCCGCTGCGGGAGCTCGGCGTGGACCCGGTCTCCAAGAAGCCGGTCGTGGTCAAGGAGGGCCGTTTCGGGCCATACGCGACCGACGGCGAGACCAACGCGTCGCTGCGCAAGGAAGACTCCGTGGAGGAGATCACGATCGAGCGCGCCGCCGAGCTCCTCGCGGAGCGCCGCGCCCGCGGCCCGGCGCCGAAGCGCCCGCGCGCGAAGGCCGGCGCGAAGTCCTGACGCCCGTCTGAGGACGCCTCACGCTCGATGTGAGGCGTCCTCAGACGCGTTGAGAGCCTCCCAGCCCGGCGTCGTCGGCAGGCACGTAGAGATGTACGTCCTCAGGGGCGTCGTCGAGCGCTCAGGCGAACAGGGTCCGGCCCCAGTAGTCGCCGGCGTCGCGGAGTCCCGGCGGGCAGGCGAACAGGCCGCTGGAGACGTGCTTGATGTACTCGTTCAGGGAGTCCTTGCGGGCCAGCTCCATCTGGATGGGGACGAACTGCTTGTGCGGGTCCCGCTGGTAGGCGATGAAGAACAGCCCGGCGTCGAGCCGTCCGAGCCCGTCGGAGCCGTCCACGTAGTTGTAGCCCCGCCGGAGCAGGTGGGCGTTCCCGTGCGTCGAGGGGTGCGCGAGCCGTACGTGGGAGTCCATCGCGATGACCGGGGCGCCTTCGGGGTCCTTGGCGGCGAAGTCGAGCTGGTCGAACTCGTGCTTCTTGCCGAGCGGCGCGCCCTCGCCCTTGTCGCGGCCGAAGATCTGCTGCTGCTCGGACAGGGAGGTCCTGTCCCAGGTCTCGATGTTCATGCGGATCTTGCGCGTGACCATGTAGCTGCCGCCGTCCATCCACGCGGGCCCGTCCCCGGGTGCGGCCCACAGCTGCTGCCTGAGCAGGGCGGCGTCTTCGAGCTTGAGGTTGTTGGTGCCGTCCTTGAAGCCCATCAGGTTGCGCGGGGTGGCCTGCGCGCGCGAGGTCGAGGACGTACGGCCGAAGCCGAGCTGCGACCAGCGGATCGACACCTTGCCGAAGCCGATCCTCGCCAGGTTGCGTACCGCGTGCACCGCGACCTGCGGGTCGTGGGCGCAGGCCTGGACGCAGATGTCGCCGCCGGAGATCTCGGCGAGGAGGTCCTCGCCGGGGAACTTCGGCAGGTCGGCCAGGGCGGCGGGTCTCTTGCTCGCGAGCCCGAAGCGGGCGTCGAACAGCGACGGCCCGAAGCCGATGGTGATGGTGAGCCCGGAGGCGGGCAGGCCGAGCGCCTCGCCGGTGTCGTCCGGCGGGGCCTCGATCGCGCCGCCGACGGCGCCGAACGTCCCCGCGTCCTTGCCCTGGGTCATCCGAGCCGCCGCCGCGGTCCACTCCTGGAGCAGGTCGACCAGCTCGGCGCGCTTCTTGGTGATGACGTCGAAGCTGACGAAGTGCAGGCGGTCCTGGGCGGGGGTGACGATGCCGGCCTGGTGCTCGCCGTAGAACGGCACGGGATCGGAGGCGGAGGCCGCGGCGGCGGGCGCCGCGCCCTCCAGCACGGAGTGGGTGGCGAATGCCCCCACACCGACGGCGGCCACGCCGGCCGCCCCCATCCCGAACAGCCTGCGGCGGTTGATCTGCGTCACTTCGCCTCCTCGCCCGTTTGCGGTCTCGAACCTGCGGCCCTGCCCGTACGCGGTCCCGCGGTGGGACGGGGCCGGCTCACTGGGCCACCACTGCGGCCACCTTGCTGATCGGCTCCGCGAGGGCGTTGATGGCATCGGACAGTTCCTTGAGGTCGGCCTTGGACAGCTCGGTGTGGAGCTTCCAGCCGTCGCCCGACCTGTGCTTGACCAGGGTGTCCTCGGCCGCCGCGAACTTCTCGTCCAGCGTCTTGGCGAGGTCGGGGGCGCGCTCGTCCAGGACCGGGCGGAGGGCGGAGACCGCCGCCTGCGACCCTTCGAGGTTGGCGGCGAAGTCCCACAGGTCGGTGTGCGAGTAGCGGTCCTCCTCGCCGGTGATCTTGCCGGTGGCGACCTCGTCGAGGAGCTCCTTGGCGCCGCTCGCCAGCTTGAGGGGGGCGACCTTCTCCGTGATCGACCTCGCGACGATCTCCTTCACGTCGGCCATCAGCTTGTCCGCGATCGGACCGTCCTTGCTGATGTCCTTCGTGACCCACAGGTCCTTTTCGATCTTGTGGAATCCGGTCCACTCCTCGCCCTTGGCCAGATCGCCCTCGCGGGCGTCGATGGCGGGGTCGAGGTCGCCGAAGCTCTCGGCGACGGGCTCGATGCGCTCCCAGTACGTGCGGGCGATCGGGAACAGCGCCTTGGCCTTGTCGATGTCGCCCGCCTTGACGGCGTCCACGAACTCCTGGGTCTTGACCAGCAGGGTTTCGCTCTGGCTCTTCACGTACCGCTGGTAGTCGGTGGTCGCCTTGGCGAGCTTGGCGTCGTCGGTGAGCGGTACGGCCGCGCCGGTGACCTTCAGCGGGTTGCGGATGCCCTTGCCGATCATGCCGGGCTTGCAGGCCGCCTCGTACGCGCCCGCGGGCAGCTCGATGAGGACCTCGCGGGTGAGCCCGGGGACGATGTTCTCCACCTCGCCCATGACGCGGTCACCGGCGGCGTACACGTAGAACTCGGTGACCTTGCTGCCCCCGTTGGTGACGGAGAACGTCGAGGTGCCGGCGGGCAGGGCGGCCGTGGAGACCTTGCAGTCGGTGTCGGAGGCGGCGACTGTGATCTTGCCGGGCTTGCCGGAGGACTGGGCGGCCGTGTCATCCCCGCCGCTCGTCGACGAGCAGGCGGTGAGCCCCGCCAGGGCCAGCGCGCCTGCGGTGAGGGCAAGGGGGGTACGCATGGTTCTCCAGTTCGGGTCGACCGGGGTCGCATCTATCGAGGTCATGAGGGAGGAAAGGGGTCAGGAGGAGGTGGACGCGGCGGCCGCGGACGGCGCGCGTGAGGCGCCGGGTCCCTTGCGGGAAGGCACGATGAACAGCAACAGCACCGGCACGAGGTAGGCCACCCAGGCGATGGTCTCCAGGATGCTGGGCTGCGGGGTGAAGTTGAAGATGCCGCTGAGCAGGGTCGTGTACCAGGCGTCGGGCGGCAGGGCGCTCGTCAGGTCGAAGGCCGGAGTGTCCAGCACACGGACCACGCCGGCCTCGATGAGGTCGTGCACGCCGTACTTGAAGATGCCCGCGGCCACCACGATCAGCAGCAGGCCGGTCCAGGTGAAGAACTTGCCGAGGTTGATGCGCAGCGCGCTCGCGTACAGCGCCCAGCCGAGCGCGATCGAGGTGGCGAGGCCGAGGGAGATGCCGATGAGCGGGGTGGAGCTGGTGGTCGCGCCCTGGGCGGCGGCGAAGAACAGCAGCGCGGTCTCCAGCCCCTCGCGCGCCACCGCGAGGAAGGCCATGACGACGACGGCCCCGGCGCCGAGGTTCAGCGCGTCGCTGAGCTTCGCGCGCAGGTCGCCGGACAGGCGCCGGGCGGCCGTACGCATCCAGAAGATCATGAAGGTGACGAACACCGTTGCGGCGAGCGACGCGATCGCGTCGAACAGCTCGTGCTGGCGCGAGTCGAGCTGTGCGGCGGTGAAGGTGAGCAGCGCGCCGAACGAGACCGACAGGGCCACGGCCGCGGCGACCCCGATCCACACGAGCGGCAGCCTGTCGCGGCGGTCGCTCTTCACCAGGAAGGCGACAAGGATGGAGACGACAAGGGTCGCTTCGAGGCCCTCTCTCAGACCGATGAGGTAACTCGCGAACACTGTGGTCTCCCTGATGCTTGCCTTAGCCTTGCCTAAATTAGGACAGGGTTACCTTATCGTTGGCAAGAGGGTGGCCTGTAGTGGGCACCGTCTTTGTCGCGATTCCTCGCGTCCGGGTTACTTTCGGGGTGTCGCCAGGCACAGGGCCGTCGCCCCTCTGGTGACCGCTGGGTGGTCTTCGCCGGCAAGGTTGTCCGCTTCGGGCGTCCCGCCAATGCGGGATCAATCTGACCTTTCCCTGCATGTCGCCTGCGAGAGGCGCCGGGTAGGTAATACGCTCGGGAGAGGAGCGGGCAGGCGATTCGGTCCTGCCTTCGATCCGCCCCAGCCCAGCGAGCACCTGGATACGCTGACATCATGACCACCTCCGGCCGGTCCGCTACGCGTCGTAAATCCCCGCACGTGCTGGCGAACGCACCATTTCGTCGGCTCTGGACGGCCATGGCGGTCTGCAGCCTGGGCGACTGGCTGAACATCATCGCGATCACGGCCTTCGCCGCGTACCTCACCAGGAACTCCGGCTACCAGGCGCAGAGCCTCGCCATCGGCGGCGTCTTCGTCGTCAAGATGCTGCCCGCCGTCGTGCTCGGGCCGCTCGCCGGCGCGTTCGCCGACCGGTTCGACCGGCGGCTCACGATGTTCTTCAGCGACCTGCTGCGGTTCGCCCTAGTGCTGTCGATCCCGCTGGTCAACAGCTACCAGTGGATCATCGTCGCCACGTTCCTCGTCGAGTGCGTGAACCTCTTCTGGGTGCCCGCCAAGGACGCGACCGTGCCCAACCTGGTGCCCAAAGAGCGGCTGGAGGAGGCCAACCAGCTCAACCTGCTGGTGACGTACGGCACGGCGCCGGTCGCCGCGGCGCTGTTCGCGGTGATCTCGGTGGTCGTCGAGGTGCTGGGCAAGGCCGTCCCGAGCATGGCCTGGGAGCCCGCGCATCCGGCGCTGGTCATCAACGCCCTGGCCTATCTGATCTCCGCGTTCCTGATCTTCACGCTCAAGAGCATCCCCAAGGGGCACACCACCCGGGTCTCCACGCCGTCGATGCTCAGGCAGATCGTCGAGGGCTGGCGGTACGTCGGCGCCAACCGCATGGTCCGCGGCCTGGTCATCGGCATGCTGGGGGCGTTCGCGGCGGGCGGCGCGGTCATCGGCATCGCCAAGGTGTACGTGGTCACGCTCGGCGGCGGGGACGCCGCGTACGGCATGGTCTTCGCCGCGGTGTTCGTCGGCATGGCCCTCGGCATCTTCTTCGGCCCCCGCCTGCTGAGCGAGCTGTCGCGGCGGCGCCTGTTCGGGCTCGCGATCATCACGGCCGGCATCGTGCTCGCCGCCACCGCGCTCATCCACAACCTGGTGATCGTGGTCATGCTGGTCGTCGTGCTCGGCGCGTGCGCGGGCATCGCGTGGATCATCGGGTACACGCTGATCGGCCTGGAAGTCGAAGACGGCATGCGCGGCCGCACGTTCTCCTTCCTGCAGTCGCTCGCCCGGGTCACCCTCCTCCTCGTGGTCGCCGTCGCCCCCGCCCTCGCCGGCCTGTTCGGCAAGCACCGGTTCACGATCGGCGCCGGGGTGGCCTACAACTTCGACGGCCCCAACCTCGTCATGCTGATCGGCGCCATCGTGGCGGTCGCCGTCGGCGTGCTCGCCCTGCGGCACATGGACGACCGGCGCCACGTGCCCATCGGGTCCGACCTGATGGCCGCCCTGCGCGGCGAGCGGTTCGTGCCCGAGACCGCCGAGCAGTCGCGCGGCCTGTTCATCGCCTTCGAGGGCGGCGAGGGGTCGGGCAAGACGACCCAGTCGCGGCTGGCCGCCATCTGGCTGCGCGACCAGGGCTTCGACGTCGTCCAGACCCGCGAGCCCGGCTCGACCAAGATCGGCATGCGGCTCCGGGCCATCCTGCTGGACGCCGCCCACCAGGGGCTTTCCGCCCGCGCCGAGACGTTGCTGTACGCGGCCGACCGCGCCGAGCACGTCGAGAAGGTCATCAGGCCCGCGCTCTACCGGGGGGCGATGGTCACCTGTGACCGGTACGTCGACTCCTCGCTGGCCTACCAGGGTGCCGGACGGGAACTGGAGGCGCAGGACGTCGCCAAGGTGAACTCCTGGGCCACGGGCGCGCTGGTGCCCGATCTCACCGTGCTGATCGACGTGCCGCCGTCGGTCGGGCTCGCCAGGCTGGGCTCGCCCGCCGACCGCATCGAGTCCGAGCCCCTGGAGTTCCACGAGCGGGTCCGCCGTGAGTTCCGGGCGCTGGCCGCCGCCGACCCCGACCGCTACCTGGTCGTCGACGGCCTCCAGACCCAGGAGGAGATCTCCCGGCTGATCCAGGACCGCGTCCGGGAGATCCTTCCCGATCCCGTCCCGCAGGAGACCGAGGCCATCACCGGCACGATGCCCGCCATCCGCGACTAACCTGGCCTGCGTGACAGTCTTCGACGACCTGGTGGGCCAGGAGCAGGCGGCGGCCGTGCTCCAGCGTGCCGCGGAGGCCGGTGCCGAGGCACTCGCGGGAGGGCGCGGCGCGGGCATGACCCACGCCTGGCTGTTCACGGGCCCGCCCGGATCGGGGCGCTCCGAGGCCGCTCAGGCCTTCGCCGCGGCCCTGCTCTGCCCCGACGGAGGCTGCGGCCACTGCGACCTGTGCCACCAGGTGAGCGTAGGCTCCCATCCCGACGTCGAGGTGGTACGTCCGCAGGGGTTGTCGTACAGCGTCAAGCAGACACGCGAGCTGGTGCTGCGGGCCTCGGGCGCTCCGACGCTCGGGCGGTGGCGGGTCATGCTGTTCGAGGACGCCGACCGGGCCACGGAGGCCGCCGCGAACGCCCTGCTCAAGGCCATCGAGGAGCCTCCGCCGCGCACGGTGTGGCTGCTGTGCTCGCCCTCTCCCGACGACATGGTGATCACCATCCGGTCGCGGTGCCGGGTCGTCACCCTGCGCACCCCGGCCACGGCGGCGATCGCCCACGTGCTGGCCACGCGCGACAACGTGCCGCCGGAGATGGCGCTGTTCGCCGCTCGGGCCACGCAGGGGCACGTCGGCCGGGCGCGACGGCTCGCCCTGGACGAGGAGGTACGCCGCCGCCGCGAGGCGGTGCTGTCGCTGCCGCGCTCGCTGACCGGCGTCGGCGAGTGCGTCGACGCCGCCGAGCGCCTGGTCAAGACCTCGTCGGAGGACGCGGAGGAGGCGACCACCCACCTCAACGAGTCCGAGACGACCGAGCTGCGCAAGATCTACGGCGAGGGGTCCACGGGCAAGGGGCTCAACAGGGGGCTCGTCCGCGGCGGAGCGGGCGCGATGAAGGACCTGGAGGACAAGCAGAAGTCACGGGCCACCCGCATCAAGCGCGACTCGCTCGACGTGGCGCTGCTCGACCTGGTCGCGTTCTACCGTGACGTGCTCGCCGTGCAGTTCGGGGCCCAGGTCGAGCTGTCCACCGAAGATCGCGGCCCGGACCTCGCCGCGCTGGCGCGATCGAGCTCGCCGGAGGACACCCTGCGGCGGATCGACGCGATCATGCTCTGCCGCGAGCGTCTGGCCGCCAACGTGAACCCCCAGATCGCCGTCGAGGCGATGACCGTCTCCCTCTGGCGGCCAGGTTCGATGATCTGACGCCCATCCCCTGGCGGCTCCGCTCCTCGGGCGGCACGCTGGTGGCCGGTGTGGCGCCGGGGCGGGTATTGCCTTTCGGAAGCGATGTACGCGTAATGTGGGGCCCAAGCGCGCATCGGTTCGCGAGTGCGGTTGTGCGCGAGCGTGAGCCGTACCGGCGAGGAGGCTGAGGCGTTCCGTGGGCATGATCATGGCCGTGAGCTTCGCTCGCTACGGGAGGCTCTACTACCTCGATCCGGGCGGCCACAGTCCCAAGGTCGGCGACAAGGTGCTGGTCCCGACCGACGCCGGGCCCGAGGTGGCCGAGTGCGTGTGGGCGCCGCAGTGGGTCAGCGAGGACATCGACGGCCTGCCGGTCTGCGAGGGCATCGCCGACGAGGAGCACCTCGGCCGTGACGAGGGGAACCGTCGCCGGCGCGCCGAGGCCCGCAGCGTGTCCAAGCGCCTGATCAAGCGGCACGAGCTGCCCATGAAGATCGTCGGCGTCGACTACCTCGACGCCGACAACGTCTACACGGTGTACTTCTCCGCTCCGCACCGGGTCGACTTCCGCGCGCTCGTCCGGGACCTGGCCCGCAACCTGAGGGCCAGGGTCGAGTTACGGCAGATCGGGCCGCGTGACGAGGCGCGGTTGCAGGGCGGCATCGGCCCCTGCGGCCGTGACCT
The DNA here is from genome assembly GCF_043197795.1 of Sphaerisporangium sp. NPDC049003. Classification (NCBI taxonomy): domain Bacteria; kingdom Bacillati; phylum Actinomycetota; class Actinomycetes; order Streptosporangiales; family Streptosporangiaceae; genus Sphaerisporangium; species Sphaerisporangium sp. NPDC049003. The sequence continues at coordinate 358,265 of NZ_JBICTU010000001.1, read as the reverse complement.
GTGCTGCGCGACCTTCCTCAAGGACTTCGAGCCCGTGTCGGTCCGCATGGCCAAGGACCAGGATCTCCCGGTCAATCCGCTGCGCATCGCCGGAGCCTGCGGGCGTCTGATGTGCTGCCTGAAGTACGAACACCCCTTGTACCAGGAGTTCCGCGCATCGGCGCCGCGCGTGGGGGTCGCGGTGGACACACCCGAAGGCCCGGGAACCGTCGTCGGGCACAATGTGCCTTCCGACTCGGTCGTGGTGCGGTTGAACGACGGGGGTCGCCGGTGCGCCTGCTCGCGAGCGAGCGTGTGCGCACCCCGCCTGCAGCACGATGCGAAGTACGGTGGGCAGGAATCCACTGAGGAGTGAAATCCCAGGTGGGCGGGGTAGTAACTAAGCGCCGCGTGGGTGATCAACCGGCCGGCGTTCCACAACGGGGGATAGGTGGTCGGCGCATGATGCGCTTTTCAGGCGCTAGCCGTACGGCTACCGCTCTTGTCGCGGCGATGCTGATCGCCTCGGGGTGCTCCGCCAAGGGAAACGCGGACCATCCGAGGGACGGATCGTCACCGGTCGATCCCCCGGCCGGCGCCGCCGCCACCCAGGCGCCCTCGGAGGCGCTCGCGCCCTTCTACACCCAGAAGATCGCCTGGACGCCCTGCAAGGACAACTTCCAGTGCGGTCACCTGAACGTCCCGCTCGACTACGCCAACCCCGGGGGCGAGCAGATCAAGATCAGCGTGGTGCGGCTCCCGGCCACGGGCGGCGAGCGCGTCGGCTCGATCCTGCTCAACCCGGGAGGGCCCGGGGGGTCCGGCATCGAGTACGCCCGCGCCGCCAAGACCGTGCTGAGCCCGGCCGTCCTGTCCCGGTTCGACACCGTGGGCTTCGACCCGCGAGGCGTCGGCGAGTCCTCGCCCGTCCGCTGCCTCACCGGTGCGCAACTGGACAAGTTCATCGGGCTCGACGGCACGCCCGACAACCCCGCCGAGGTCGCCGCGCTGGCGAGGGGGGCCAAGGAGTTCGCGGAGGGGTGCGAGGCCAAGTCGGCCAAGCTCCTGCCGCACGTCGGCACAGCCGACGCCGCTCGCGACATGGACGTCCTGCGGGCCGCCCTCGGCGACCAGGGCCTGACCTACCTGGGCAAGTCGTACGGCACGTACCTGGGCGCGGTCTACGCGGACCTGTTCCCGAAGAAGGTCCGCGCCTTGGTGCTCGACGGGGCCATCGACCCCGCTCTCGCGCCGGTGCCGGATGTCAACGCCGCCCAGGCGCGCGGTTTCGAGGTGGCCTTCCGCTCGTTCTTGGACGACTGCTTCAAGGAGTCCTCGTGCCCGTTCTCCTCCAGGAACACCGACATGGCGCTGACGCAGCTCACGAACCTGTTGCAGGCCACCGACCAGCAGCCGCTGCGTAACAACACCGGCGACAGCCGCAAGATCGACGAGTCCTGGACGACGCTCGGCATCGTCACCGCGCTCTACGACAAGCGCTCGTGGCCGGTCCTGCGGGCCGCCCTCGGCCAGGCGTTCCGCGGCGACGGCACGACGTTGCTGAAGCTGGCCGACATCCTGGTCGACCGGCACCAGGACGGGACGTACTCCAACCAGACCGAGGCCAACATGGCCGTCAACTGCCTCGACCATCCGTACCCGCACAAGATCTCCGCGTACGAGGACGCCGCGCGGGCGGCGCAGAAGGAGTCGCCGCACTTCGGGGCGTACGTCATGTGGGGCTCGCTGCCGTGCGAATACTGGCCGGTCAAGCCGACGGGCACCAACAAGCCCCTCAAGGCCGCCGGTTCGCCCCCTATCATGGTCGTCGGCACCCAACGCGACCCGGCCACGCCGTACGAATGGGCGAAGTCCCTGGCCTCGGAGCTGAGCTCCGGCGTCCTGCTCAGCTACGACGGCGACGGCCACACCGCCTACCGCACCGGCTCCACCTGCATCGACGACGCCGTAGACCGCTACCTGGTCTCCTTGTCACCCCCGAGCAACGGCACCCTCTGCCCCAAGGTGACGTAGTTCAGGAGGGCGCGACCTGCGGACATTCCAGCGCCCCGGATGATCGGGGCCATCGACGACGGGGACTGGGTGGCACTGGCCTTCGAGCACATCGACGGCATCGAACCCGCGCAACCCCTGGACCACTTCCGAGCTGAGGCGAGTGCTCGCGCGGCTTACGGGCCTCGCGCAGAGGCCGACCCCCACGCCTGTGCCACTGTCGCACGAGCATCCCCGGCTGGGCGGATGGGCCGACGTCGCCGCGGATCGTGAACTACTGGGACTACTGCCGGAGCGGTCCCGGTGGGCGGCGGACAACCTGGCGCTACTCGTCAGCGCCGAACAGGAAGGGCATCGGTTCGCATACGGCGAATCCCTTGTTCACTTCGACCTGTTCCCGCACAACATCCTGCTTACCGACGACCACGTCTGGTTCGTCGACTGGCCCCACGCCAGGCTCGGCTCGCCGATCATCGACCTTGTCATCCTGCTGTCCAGCGTCGCGGCCGACCGCATCGATCCCGACCCTTTCCTCCAGGAGCACCCGATTGCCGCGGGACTCCCCCCACGCGCCGTCGACGGTGTCATCGCCGCCCATGCCGGCGCGTTCCTCGGCAGCGCCCTCCGCCCGGCACCGCCGGGACTGGAACCGATCGTCCAGACCAAACGCACGATCGGCCTGGCCACTCTCACCTGGCTCCAACAGCGTCTCGCCCGACGCGGCTGAACGTTCAGCCGGCGGCGGAGTCGCCGTCCAGCAGGGTCGAGCCTAGAGGGGTCAACGCGTGGAGGACCGCGCTGCCCATCCGGGTGGTCGCGATCAGTCCGGCGTTGCGCAGCACGGTCGTGTGCTCACTGGCGGACGCGCGGGAGATGGCGAGCCGTTCGGCCAAGGCGCTGGTCGTGGCCGGGTGCCGCAATGTGGCCAGGACGGCCGCCCGGGTGCGCCCGAGCAGGGGGCCGAGCGCGTCCCTCGCGGTGGCCGGCCGATCTCCGGCATACATCGGGTACACCAGTACGGCGGAGCGGCCGGGCCGGTACATGAAGAGGGGGCCGGGGGCGAAGTACGACGGGACCAGCAGCAGGCCGTACCCGCACAGCTGGACATCGTGTTCGCCCTGCATCTGGACATGCAGGACCGGTAGTTCCCAGCGGCAGTAAGCGCTCAGGGTCGCGAGCAGAGCGTCGTTTCCGCCGCGCAGCAGCGTCTCGGCGCGCAGGGCCCGGTCGGCGGCGGCCGTGTCGCGGATCAGCGGCCACCATGGCGCCAGCGATGAGGAGAAGTAGCCGTGCAGGTCGCCGGCGAAAGTCTGCCACGCGCCGGCTTCGCCGGAGGCCAATTCGCGTCTCCACGATCCGCCCACGCACAGGGAAAGCCGGGTCAGATCGGCTGCGAGCTGCTCGGCGGGGGTCTGCCTGGCCAGTTCCAGACCTGTGGACAGGTCGGCCGCGTCCGGCTGGAGAAGGAAGTCCGGCATGAATCCATGCGGGGGGACCACGTCCATCAGTGCTCCAGCGCGCCCCGTCAGGCTGCCGTTCACCAACCGGCGCCATTCCCGGACCTCCGGTCGTGACCAGCCCATGCTGGACGGCCCGCGTACGCTCAGGGCCGCTTCCTGCAACGCGTTCGGGGCTGGAGCGAAGGTGATCCGGCACAGATCGGCGGCGGTGAAGTGCAGGCGCATCATGTCGACTGATTCTTCTCCATATTTCCTTACTGGGAAGGCCTTTCGGTCAGGACCGAAACATGTTGTGGTTCCGTTCTGGCCGCGAAAGGCTCTGTCCGGAGGAGTACTTCTCCAGGCATCGGAGATGCGTTGAAGAACCTCATGCGTGCACTTCAGGACTATTGGAGGAATGCCATGCGCACTGTCATTCACCGACGGCTCGCGGGGGCGGCCGTCGCGGCCACGGCCCTTGTGGCGTCGGCCCTCTTCGCCGCGCCCGTGTCGGCGTCGGTGACCGCCGGATCGAGTATGAAGGTGTCGGCCCAGGTCACGGCCAACACGTGTGGCCTGCCGACCTCTGCCCGCCCGAACAGCAGCTTCATTGAGTCGTTCCCCGACTGCAACGACTGCAAGAAGATGGCGGCCTACGATCAGAAGACGTTCGGCGGCATTTTCTACTGCACTTACAACCCGCGCAACGGGCTGACCGACGAGCACCGCCAATACTGACCTTCCCGGCCGTAGGGCGAGCCCGGCTCCCTCTAGGGGGAGCCGGGCTCGGCGTCCTTTTCGTGAGCCATTGACGGGAACGGCGGCGAAGGTCGTCGGGATGGGGCGGCGGAACACCTTGGGGCGAAACACTTGCCGTGATCGGAATGTTTCAGACAGTTCATCTTGACGATTCCACAAACGTCGATGAAGCTGCTATTCGAGAGAGCGCTCTCTTGCGTGTTGCCGATCCGTCGCGCGCCTGCTCGGCCCTGCGTCCCTGGGCCGGCGCGTCTGGCGTCGTGCGCTGATCCCCGTCCACGTCAGGAGCTGCTATGCCACTGATGTCCCCCCCATCCCGTTCCGTGATCCAACGAGGGAGGCCCGCTTCCCTGATGGCCGCGCTGGCCGCCGTCGTGGTCGCGGTGCTGGCCGCCTACATCACCATCACGGTGCCGGCCAACGCGGCCAGCACCCTGCTGTCCCAGGGCAGGCCGGCCACCGCCTCCTCCGTCGAGAACGCCGGCACCCCCGCCTCGGCGGCCTTCGACGGCAATACCGGCACCCGCTGGGCCAGCCAGTTCAGCGACCCGCAGTGGCTGCAGGTCGACCTCGGCGCCGCCGCCGCCATCACCCAGGTGGTGCTGAACTGGGAGGCCGCCTACGCCAAGTCGTTCCAGATCCAGGTGTCCAACGACGCGTCCACCTGGACCAACGTCTACGCCACGACCACCGGCACCGGCGGCACACAGACCCTCAACGTGACCGGAACCGGCAGGTACGTCCGGGTGTACGGCACCGCGCGGGGCACGGCCTACGGCTACTCCCTGTGGGAGTTCCAGGTCTACGGCACCATCGGCGGCGGCAGCGGCTGCGGCACCGCGAACGCGGCTCAGGGCAGGCCGGCGACCGCCTCCTCCGTCGAATCCGCCGGCACCCCCGCCTCGGCGGCCTTCGACGGCAACGCCGGCACCCGCTGGTCGAGCGCGGCGAGCGACCCGCAGTGGGTGCAGGTCGACCTGGGCGCCTCGGCCACCATCTGCCAGGTGGTGCTCACCTGGGAGGCGGCCTATGGCAAGTCGTTCCAGATCCAGGTCTCCAGCAACGCGTCTACCTGGACCAACGTCTACGCCACGACCACCGGCACCGGCGGCACACAGACGCTCGACGTGACGGGCACGGGCCGGTACGTGCGCATGTACGGCACCGTCCGCGGCACGCCCTACGGCTACTCGCTCTGGGAGTTCGCCGTCCGCACCACGGGCTCGACGACCACGCCGACCCCGACTCCGACCGACCCAGGGTCCTTCTGGGGCGACACCAGCGGCATCCCCGCCGCCCAGAACGTCATCATGGTCAAGATCCTCAACCGGACGAACGGCAAGTACCCCGACAGCCAGGTCTACTGGAGCTACAACGGGCAGGTCCATTCGATCGCGGAGCAGCCGTACTTCGACATGCCGGTGAACTCCGCCGGCCGGATGTACTTCTACCTGGGCTCGCCGAACAGCCAGTACTACGACTTCATCGAGTTCACCGTCGGGGCCTCGGTGTTCAACGGCAACACCACGCGCGTCGACGCGTTCGGGCTCAAGCTGGCGATGCGACTGCACGCCCATGACGGCTACGACGTGTCCGTGGGCGAGGACTACAGCACCTTCCAGGAGGACCGCGCGGCGACGTTCCAGCGGTTCATCAACGAGGTTCCGGCCGAGTTCAAGCCCCTGGCGCAGGTCCAGGCCCCGTACCGGATCCCGGCGCCGGGCAGCTACAGCGGCTTCCGGGCGGGCGGAGCGAACGCGAACTACTTCACCAGCTACGCGGCGTCGGTCGGCATCTCGGCCGCCACCTCGGACATCTTCGGCTGCGCCGGTTCGCTGGCCAACGACCCGGGGAACTGCGCCGCGCTCAACCGCCACGTCGCGCAGTTGCCCCAGTCGCAGTGGTCGAACCCGGCCAACTACTACCTGGCCGCTCCGGCGAACTACTACGCCAAGTTCTGGCACGACCACGCGATCAACAAGCTGTCCTACGGCTTCCCCTACGACGACTACGCCGGACAGTCGTCCTTCATCTCTCACGGAAACCCCCAGTGGCTGCTGGTCGCCGTCGGCTGGTGACCCGCTAGCCGAACACCCATGAAAGGGCCCTCCCGGATCTGTCCGGGAGGGCCTTCCGGCCACTCGGGGAAATCGACCTATCGGTGCCGGACCCGACACGCACGTCGCCGGTGTACGAATGAGCCGATTTTCGGCACTACCCGAAATCGATGCCGGTTGACGGGTGCGCATCGTGAAAGCGCTATCCGGACGGCCGGAAAACGATCGAACGGAAATGCCTGAACCCCCTCCGCGCGCCGGACGGGCCACTCGTCGATCGGAGCCCGACCGGCGAGGGAAGATCGCCGACCCACCCGCGCTGGTTCGCGGCCGACGGGCGGAGGTGATCCATCTGGGGATCGTGGCACCTTGCCTTTCCTCCCGTCGATCTCAATAAGTGAGACGGGTGCCGCCCGCTGCCGGACCCGACGGCGTACCGGTCGCCGCCCGCTCCATCCGGTGGACCCCGGGCCGGGGCGCCCCTCACCTCCCCTGCCCACCCCGTGTGCGAAACACCACCTCAGGCATCCCGCAGATGTGCGGAAAGAGCATGGCCGAAAAGGGTTGACATGCAAACTTTCATCCCCAAGACTACCTACAACTTTCCAATCAATAGCCCCTCGGTGAGCTTGGAAAGGATTTTCGCAAGATAGCTCGGAGAAAAGGGCGCCTTTCTGGTTCCAATTCGTCCGCAGCTAGAAAGGGTCCAGCATGTCTTCAAGAGGCTCGCAGCCCCCCGCGGCCTGGAGTAACAAGAAACGGGTTCTGACGCTCGCGCTGAGCGTCGGACTGCTGGGAACACTCAGCATTCCGGCGGCCGCGACCAGCTTCGCCGAATCGGCCGGCGCCAAGGCGGCCGTCCAGGTGGCGGCGGTGCAGCCGACGGCTCTGCCCAGCGGCCGGACAACCTACCGGACCATCACCGACTACAACGACGAGATGCTCGCGCTGAGCAAGCGCTACCCCGATCTCGTCAAGCACGTCACGCTGCCGCACAAGACCCGTCAGGGCCGTGAGGTGTACGGCATCGAGGTGACCCGTCACGTCGACACCGCCGACGGCAAGCCGGTCCTGTTCATGATGGGGGTCCACCACGGCAACGAGTGGCCCTCCGGCGAGCACACGATGGAATTCGCCTACGACCTGATCAAGAACGACGGCAAGGATCCGCAGATCACCCGCCTGCTCGACCAGGCACGGGTCATCTTCGTCCCGGTCGTCAACGTGGACGGCTTCATCCTCAACCGGCGTACGAGCTGCGGCGTCTCACCGACGTGCGCCAGCAACGCCGGCGTCGACATCAACCGCAACTACCCCTTCGGCTGGGGTAGCAACGCGGGTTCCAACGCGACCAACCGAGGTCCCGGGCCCGGCACCGAGCCCGAGATCAAGAATGTCATGGACCTGACCTCGTCCAACCAGGTCACCGTCCTGATCACCAACCACACCTCCGGTCACACCCTCCTCCGTCCGCCGTTGGAGAAGCGCGCGGGCGACGCTCCGGACGAGGCGGTCTACGCCGCCCTGACCGACGCGATGGCGGCCAAGAACGGCTACACCGGCATGAAGTCGGGCTTCGACTACGAGACGACCGGCGAGACCCCTGACTGGTCGTACTACGCCACCCGTGGTCTCGGGTTCACGTTCGAGATCATGAAGACCCAGTCGACCAACAACACCTACCCCGAGGTGATCGAGGACTACCTCGGCACCGGCCGCTACGCGGGCAAGTCGAACCGCGAGGCGTTCATGGTGGCTCTGGAGTACGCGGCGGACCCCGCGGGGCACTCCGTGATCACGGGCAAGGCGCCTAAGGGCGCGGTCCTGACGATCACGAAGGACTTCAACCTGTGGACCGCGCCGATCGTGCAGACGGGCGGTGTCCTGGATCCCCCCAGGGCGGTGCCCACCCACCTGGAGTCCACCCTGATCGCCCCGACCAACGGCAAGTTCGCCTGGCACGTTAACCCCTCGGTGCGGCCCACCCCCGCCTACACTGAGAACGGCGTCGTGGCCACCGGCCCAGGCAAGTTCCTCAAGGAGAGCTGGACGCTCACCTGTGCCCGCCCGAGCGGCGAGGTCCTGGAGACGGTGCACGTCACCGTCGACAGGGGCGAGCAGGTCGACGTGAGGCTGCAAGATTGCAAGACCCGCTTCAACGGCAACGGCCCGAAGAACTGACGGTCGTCGTCGCGCATTGAACGAGCCGGGCGGCCCCCACCAGGGCCGTCCGGCGCTCGCTTTGTGCCCACAGGAACATCGCGACTCATGAGGTGACGCGGCCACCGATGGACCTGCCCCGCCGGGCGGTGAGAGCCATCGCCAGGTCCGTCACTCCAACTCCATGGAGAAGGGGAAGGTGCCCAAGGATGGGGCGTGCCAGGGAGACCGGCCAGTCGCTCGCCGTGCCGGACGCGTCACGGGTCGCCGCGAACCTGCGCGAGCTCTTCGACGGCCACCGGCTTTCCCCCTCGCAGCGCCGCATCGCGCGCTACCTGCTCGACCACGCGCAGGAGGCCGCCTTCTTCACCAGCGCCGACATCGCCGAGCGCGTCGGCGTCAGCCAGCCATCGGTCACCCGATTCGCCGCCGCGCTCGGGTTCAAGGGGTTCCCGGAGTTCCGCGACACGCTCCGCTCGTCCGTGTTCGGCGGCGCGCGGCGACCGTTGCCCCCCGAGGACCTCAACGAGATCCAAGCCCTCGTCAACTCCGAGATCCGCGACCTGGAGCGGCTGCGCGACGGCTTACGGGATCCAAGCCAGCTTCGCGAAGTGGCGGGCCGGCTGGCCAGGTCGCGTCCGCTGCTGGTCATGGGCCTGCGGATCTCCGCACCGCTGGCGCACCTGTTCGGCTACCTCGCCGAGAAGGTGCTCCCTGACGTACGGGTGCTGGACGTGGCGGGCTCGACCCTGGAGGACCGGCTGAGCCGCGCGGCCGAATCCGGAGCCGAGTGGGTGCTGGCCATCGGGTTGCCGCGCTACCCCCGCGAGCTCGCCGAGGGGATCACCTGGGCGCGGCGCGTCGGGCTGAAGGTCGCCCTCATCACCGACCAACCGGTGGGCCGGCTCATCGACCTCGCGGACGAGGTGCTGCTCGCGCCGGTGAGCTCGGACTTCGCCTTCGACTCCCACGCCGGGCCCACGGTCCTGTGCACCGCCCTGCTGCACACCATGCTGGACTCCCTCGCCACCGAAGGCCAGGCCCAACTGGAAGCCTTCGACGACAGCGCGACCCAGCGCCAGATCTTCCTGCCCTACTGAGGCGACTCCAAGCGGACAAAGTCCACCGCCGCCCGCGACAAGCCCTGTCGCCGCCCAGTCCTGCCGCACACCCATGAAAAAAGGCCCTCCGGGAGATCCGGGAGGGCCTTTGACCCGAGCCGCCTAAGGGAATCGAACCCGACCCTTTGCTCACGAGTGAGGGCCACAGCCCTTGTCGACGGCGCCCCGTCCTGCTCGGGCGGTAGAGGGGGGTCCTATGAGGCGGTGTCGCTGTACGGGCCGCCGCACCAGCTCGGCGATCGTGTGAGGGCAGTACCAAGGGACCTTCCCGGTCCGGGAGTGTCAAGTTCCCTCGTCCGGTTCTTCGCCATCCCCCTCCTCTTCGGCGTCGTCGTCGGGCTTGATCGGCTCCTCTGAGAGGTCGCGTTTGGAGGGCCCGGCGTGCCAGGTCACTCCATTGCCTTCCGCCTTTCGCCACCAACCCGTGGCGCTCTGATACGCGTCCTCTTTTCTATAGAGGATCACGTAGCCAGGTAGAGCGGTGGCCTGCCATCCGATGGGAAGCGCTTCAAGGATGACCTCGATGATCTCCCGGAAGGTTGTGGCTGTAGGCGGGACAGTCACGCTGTGGGCGTCCATGACGGCCTTGCCCTGGTTGCTGGTGTCGTACCTGAGGTTGAACGGCAGGGCTCTCTTGAGGCTCTTCAACGTGGCCGAGACCGTCGCTGGCTGGCTGGGTAGCTCGATGTGGATGTCCAGGCATATGGGGTACTCGGCGTCAAAGTGATTGATCTTGACGAGACTGTGATCGCGTTTTGCGCCCGGATCCTTGTTCCCGAAGCCGTTGTTGTTCCACGGCACGCCGCCTCTCGCGGCGTATTTGCTGATCAGCATCTTCTCGGGGGCGACGGAGTCCATGTCCCGGTCGACGTACACGCAGACAAAGCTCATGTGATCCACGGAGATACCGCTTCGTCCGGAGATCTTCCTATGGTGCTGCTTGAGTCGTACGGGTAAGGCTTTGGCTGTCTTGCCGACGTAGACGCGCCTGCCGTCAAGGAAGAGCATGTAGACACCCGGACGGTTCTCAACCTCGGCGAGGATCTCCAGGCTGAGGGGAGCCGGCGTCAGTGGATCGAGGGTCTCGGCCAACTGGTCAGCGAGTGCCTTGGTGATGCTCAGCTTGAACTCGGCGACCGAGTCCGGCGCCATGGCTACTCCTCGACGTCGAGCGGTTGGGGGGTGCCGTTCGAATACTGCGGTCTGATCATCCCAGAGCACTGGGGCGTGTGGTGCTTGCCGGACGTCATCCGGCGTGTGTGTACCGCAATATAGCGGGGCGGTAGTGGTGGTGCTGGCTGATCGTGTGTTCGAAGATCCTTACTCGTAAGGACACGAAGATCATCAATTCCGCGGTACGCTTTTAGCATGGTTGAACAGTCGCATCGCGGCTCAGGGGATCGGACGGGCGTTGAGCTGTTCGCCGGTGGCGGTGGCCTGGCGATGGCGGTGGAGAAGGCGGGCTTCCGTCCGCTGCTGTTCAACGAGTTCGCGAAGCGCGCTTGTGAGACGTTGGCCGCGAACAAGGCCGTCCCGTTCGAGTTGGACGGCGAGCGGCCTCCGATCCCGGCGCCGGGCGAGCGACCGCCCCTGATCGTGGGCGATGTCGCCAAGGTGGACTTCGATTATCTGAAGGGCAAGGTCGACCTACTCGCGGGCGGCCCTCCGTGCCAGCCGTTCAGCCTGGGGGGCGTCGCCAAGGGCGACGAGGATGACCGCAACGGGTTTCCTCAGATGTTCCGGGCCATCCGGGAGGCAGAGCCCAAGGCGGTGATCTGTGAGAACGTCCGCGGCCTGCTGCGGTCATCATTCAAGCCGTACTTCGACTACATCAAGCGGGAGCTGTCCCTGCCCTTCGAGGAACGCGCGGAAGGCGGGTCTTGGCGGGAGCACGACGAGGTTTTGCGTCACCTGATGGAGACGGCGACTGTCGACTCTCACGAGAGATACGACGTCGAGCACTTTCCCGTCAACGCGGCAGACTACGGCGTTCCCCAGATTCGGAACCGCGTGATCATCGTCGCGTTTCGCCGAGACCTCGGCGTCGACCGTGCGCGTTTCAGAGAGTTGGTGAGGCCCCGATTCTCCGAGGAGAGCCTGTATGAGTCGATGCTCGACGGCTCGTACTGGGAACGGCATCCCGAGGTCCCTAAGGCGGTCAGAGAGCGCGTGATGGCCAGGATTCCCAAGCATCTGAGCGTGCTTCCGGATGAGGACAAGCCGTTTCCGTGGCGCACACTGCGCGACGCGCTCAAGGGCATTGACGGCCAGCGTTCCTTGCCACCGGTCGAGAAGCTCGATCGCAAGGAATACAACCTGGGCGGGTTCACCGACCACATCGGATGGCCTGACGCCCGGATCTACCCCGGCCACACCCCCAACGAACTCGACCGGCCCGCTAAGACCGTCAAAGCCGGCGTTCACGGCGTCCCGGGCGGCGAGTCGGTCATGCTCCTCGACGACGGCACTCACCGCTACATGACGGTTCGGGAGACAGCACGAGTCATGACTTTCCCCGACGAGTGGAAGCTCATCGGCCCGCGCGGCGAACAGATGCGCCAGCTCGGCAACGCAGTGCCCGTCCTGCTCGGCAGAGTGTTCGCCGACGCCGTCGCGACGGTCTTGGACGACGTTGAGAGAGCGAAGTGACCGACTTAGCTCCCACCGAACCCGGACGATGGAAGGAGCGCCCCCCACCAGCCCGCGCCTGGAGGGGTAAACCCGGCCTCGACCGAGCCGCGCGCACCGCCGAACAGGACCGCGCCGCCGGCGGCCGTGACCGGCGACTTGTCGACCTCGGCGACGGGCGAACCGCCCGCGCGTCAGTCGAATTGAAGGTCTTTCCCAACACTCGCCGTATCCGCGCCTATCTGCGCTGGTCAGATGGCGGCAAGTCTCCCGAGGTCTACCTGGGTGAGGTCTGCGAGACTACGCGATCACGCAACCTCGCGGCGGCTTGGCGCATGGCCTTTGAACAGAGCCTCGTCATCCTCTCTCAGACCCCGGACATCTCCTGGGCTAGTTCCTCAGCAGTTCGCGCCATCATGAAAGCCAATCGCGGCAGGGATACCAAACCCGAACTCGCTCTACGTTCCGCCACCCATAGACTCGGGCTCCGCTACCGCGTCGACGTCGCTCCACTCAAAGGCCTACGCCGCCGCGCGGACCTTGTCTTTTCGAAAGCCAAGGTCGCCGTATTCTTGGACGGCTGCTATTGGCACGGATGCCCCGACCATCATCGCCCTGCCCAACAAAATCGCGAATTCTGGAGCGAGAAAATCGCCAAGAACCGCGAGCGCGACCGCGATACTGACGAGACCCTCGCCGGTGCTGGCTGGCTCGTCATCCGCGTCTGGGAACATGAAAACCCGATTGAGTCTGCTAAATTGATCGCTTGCGCTGTTAGAGAACGTCCGCGAGTCTTTCCGGACTCTACTTCACAAATGCAGGGCTGACACATGGCGTCTGTGAGTCATCAGCGCGTCATGCGGTGGCAAGCCCGGACTTCCACAGAGACCCGGTTCGGTCTTTCGGGCGACCACACCGCTGCCCGGAGCCGGATCCCCCCGCTGGAGGCGTTTCTCTAACCTCAGATGAGGCGCTCAGTGATCCCATCGATGATCGTGAAGAAGATCCCGAACCTGCGGTACGTCACGGTACCTTTCCAGCCGAGTGCGGACGATTTTTGCGCGTTGGGCGGTTCGGTCGCTGGCAACGTCAGCGGATAGGTTGAGCATTCGTTCGGCCGCTTGCGCCGCTTCCTCTGGCTCGTTGGCGTCTGTCAGTGCGACGGTGAGCCACGACAGGTATAGCGCCAGTTCGCGGGTGTGCGTGGTGTTGTATTGGCCGAGTACATCGGTAAGGAGGGGGACGGCGCGTAGTGGTCGCCGCAACTCGGTATAGGCACGCGCCTCCATGATCTGTAGTTCGCCGGCGTTTATCCAATACAGATATGCGGGCTCGTTCTCCGTGCCGAGGTTGGTCAACGCGGTGTCGGCTTCGCCGAGTGCCCGCATGGCCGCTTGCGCTTCTCCGGCACGTACATGTGCCCATGCCACGCGATCCCATGCGAGTGCGCGTGCTCGTGGGGAGTCATGTGGAGCGGCTGCGTCCAGGGCCGCGTACGCGAGCGCTACGCCTTCGTTCGGGTCCCCGGTGTTGGTGGTCTGGTACGCCAGCGATCCGATGAGGTTCGAGGCAAGCGTGCCGTCTCCGGCTTCGTGTGCGGCGCTGATGCCGAGCCGGTATGTTCGTGCTGCTTGGTCGTGCTGTCCGGCGTCGCTGGCTACCCATCCCGCTATCTGGGCGAATTCACCAATTGCGACCAGTAGGCCCTTTCCTACGTTTTCGTGATAAGTACCTTCCCGGTAGATGCGTACGGCGGCATCGAGTTCACGAAACGCGGGCTGGATCAAGTCCTTGCCAGCGATCAAATCGTCGGCGAGTCGCAGACCATGAACTCGTGCTGAGAGGTCGGCCAAAGTCTCGGAGCCGACACGGCGACCTGTTCGGTTTGCTATCGGGGCGAGTGGATTCTCTCCGCGTAGCAGCTCTTTCAGGATGTCAGCAGGGGCGCGGCGCGGGGGGGCTCCTCCGTTGCCGAATAGCTGATCCTCCACTATGGCGAACGCTCGGCTATACAGAACCGGGTAGGGGTCTTTGGGGCGGTGGTTGCCCGCCTCCCAGTCTTTGATATTCCGGATGAGGGATTCCCGTGTGGGGAGACGCGCGTGGGTGTGCTCGTCGGCGGCGTCGGCTAGTCGCTTGGCCATTTCGCGTTGGGTCCAAAGCCTCTTACGCCGTTCGGCGCGGAGTCGTGCGGCCCAGATCGGGACATCCTTCATCGCTCATGCTCCTTAGGGGAGACACGTGGGCTCGCTCAGTCTCCTCTAGTCTCCCCTGGTCGCACTGTTGGCGCACGTGTATGAGGCGATGTGATGGGTGGTGACAGCGGAAAAGTCGGAACCCGCAGGCGCGGTGAACGCCGTGCGGGTTCCTGAACCGCACGGTGGAGGTGCGATCCTGTGACACACCCTAAGACCATGCCGTCTCACCGGCAAAACTGGGTGAAAGGGAACTTGTTAGGGGTTATCGATCTGCCTGGCTCTCCGGAGTCGGCCCAACAGGCGCGTGAGTATGTGCGCCGAAAGCTCGATGACAATCATCCAGCTTTGGACGATGTGACGTTGCTGGTCAGCGAGATCGTCACGAACGCGGTCGTTCATTCCAACTCGCGAGATGGCGGAAAGATCACCCTGGCGTTGGCCGACTGCTTCGACCGCATCCACGTGGATGTGGTGGATGAGGGCGGCGCGTCGGTTCCACGGGTCGGTGGGGATATCTTCGGAGAAGGCGGGCGGGGTCTCATGATCGTGGAGCTGATCTCCGACCGCTGGGCCGTTTATGAGGACGAAGCGGGGCGAACAGTCTGGTTCGAGGTCCGATACGGGCAGCAGGCCAGCGAGGACGCAGCGCACTATCCACCAGTCCAACCGTCCGGGAGAGGCGAGAGTGCCTTACGGAGGACGGCCAGACATGCCGCTCGGACGGTGGGTGAGAGCCTTCAGATAGAGCAGGGCTACGTCTAACTGAACGCTGGGCGCTGGATCGGGAGGGCTTGGCTGAGACGGCCGGAAGGCTTGACGCGGCCCCCAGGGGCGATTAGGCGACGCCTATGAGACGGAAGGTGACCGTGTAGTTGATTCTCTGGCAAAGGGCTTGGCGAGGCACTTCCCAGCCGTAGTCCCGCACGTAGACACTCAGAAGGCCCCCGCGATCTCCGCGGGGGCCTTCTGACGGGGAGCCGCCTAAGGGAATCGAACCCTTGACCCCTTCATTACGAGTGAAGTGCTCTGGCCGACTGAGCTAAGGCGGCATGGTCGCGGGATCCCCACAACCGCCTATAGGGTACCAGCCCCAGGCGCTCTGCGGGCCATGCCGGACATCGGATGATCACCCGGCCCCCGGTCCGCGCTTGAGCCGGTGTGCTCGACCGTGACGAGCCCGCTGGAACGTACGCGCTGACGATCAGGCGCCGAGGGGCCGGGGGTGGCGGGATCGGTGAGGGTCGTCAGGCCTTCGCGCGGGAAGCCAGGAGCGCGTCCACCTCGGCCGGGTCGGAGAACACCGACCAGGCGGCCACCGGGTCGCTGAACAGGTTGACGAAGTGGTCGGCCAGTCCGGGGTCCATGGCCGAGCCGATGAACAGCTTGAGCACGTGCTCGGCCGGCGGCTGGAGGAAGGCGTTGGACCACTGGGTCACCGGGCCCGCGACCTTCCACATCTCGGCCGCCACGGACTCGGCGAACGCCACGTCGTACGGCCCGCCCGCCGCGATCGCCTCGGCGGCCACCCAGGCGCAGTGCGAGCCCAGGTTGGCCCCCTGACCGGTGACCGGGTCGTTGGTGATCCACGCGTCCCCCACGGCGAGGGCGATCCGACCGGAGGCGAGCTTGGCGACGGGGGTGCGCACCACCGGTGTCACCGCGCCCTGGAGCAGGTCGTCGGGGCCGAGCAGGTCGAACGAGCCGGGGTCGACGCGCTCGGCGATGCGGGGCGCGTGCTCGGCGAGCACGTCCTGGAGCGCGCGGATGAAGGCGCGCGGGTCGTCCTGGTAGGGCATCTGGGTGATCGGCTCCAGCGGGCCGCCGGGAATCGCCTCGACCAGCATCCCGCCGGTCATGCCTTCCCGCGAGCGCATGGGCATCTGGAAGATCTCTCCACACCCTGGCGACACGTTGTAGCTGAAGCCGGCAGGCGTGATGCCGGTGTAGAGGCCGGCGAGGAGCGACCGCTGCGGGCGGTCGTACGGAGAGCGTGCGGCGTCCCGGGGGAACAGCTCGGAGACCGAGCGCCTCCCGGCGGCCACCACGATCAGCTCGTGGGCGGCCGACCACCGCTCGACGTCCTCCGCGCCTGGAGAGGGCTCGGTCACCACCAGCCGGCCGCCACGGGAGGTGTAGTCGTCGAGGAAGGCGGGAAGCAGGAGGCGGAAGTCGACGGCGTGGAAGGGCTCGTCGAGGGTGCCCTGGAACTCCAGCGGCGGCTCGCCCTTGATGGAGATCTTCGCGGTACTCGCGAGGCTGCCGTCCTCCGCGAAGTGCTCACTGCCGAGTGCCCGCTCGCGGTCGCGGGTGCGCTTCATCCGGGCGACGGTGTTGGGCAGGCGGCCGCCCCTCAACTGGTCGGCGGTCTTCTCGGTGTACAGGGTCACGTCCACGCCGAGCTGTCGCAGGCGCAGCGCCAGCGTCAGGCCGGAGATCCCCGCACCCACGATGCCGATTCCACTGGTGGTCATTTCTTGCTCCCTTCTTCCTGTTCATTGAGAAGCGCCCAGCTTGCCCCCCGATTGACGACGAGTTGCCGTGGAATTGGGGAATGTATTTCCCCTGTCAACGCATAAAACGGTTGTGCACGGGGAGGTCAGCTGGCCTTCCGTATCGGTGGTTCGCCGACACGGCCCTGTCATCCCGCGCTCGGAGTGTGGCCAGGTGGGTACAAGTCATTAAGGGGGAATTGTCGCCTTATAAGGCATATATCCGTGTTAAGAGCGGGACGTGGGCATGCCGCCGGCAGGCCGAACTCCGGACTTCCCGGCCCCGGGAAAGGAGCCGAGATGGTCACTAGACGTCAGGTCCTGAAGGCGGCGGCGGGGGGAGCGGCCCTGCTGGCCACCGGACGGACGTCACAGGCGTCCGCCGCCGGGGCGACCCGCCGGGCGGCCTCCACGGTGCGCTGGGCCGGCACGCTCGACGCGGCGGGCATGGCCAAGTACGTCGCACCGCTGGTGATCCCGCCGGCCATGCCCGCCGACGCCTCGCCGGACGGCGACCGTGACCACTACGTCATCGGCGTCCGGCAGTTCCGGCAGCAGGTGCTGCCCCCGGGCAGCCCGGCCACCACGCTGTGGGGGTACGGCTCGCCGGAGCACCCCGAGAGCTTCGCCTCCCCCGCGTGGACCATCGAGGCCAGGTCCGGCCGCCCCGTACGGTGTACGTGGGCCAACCAGCTCGTCGACGGGGACGGGCGCTACCTGTCCCACCTGCTGCCGGTGGACCCGACACTGCACTGGGCGAACCCCCCGGGCGGCACGCACGGCAGGGACACGCGCCCGGCGTTCACGACCACACCCGGCCGGTACCGGGGGCCCGTGCCGATCACCACGCACCTGCACGGCGGGTGCAGCACGGACGACAGCGACGGCCATCCCGAGTCGTGGTTCCTCCCGGCGGCGCGGAACATCCCCTCCGGCCATGCCACGGAGGGCTCGTGGTACGGCCATTTCATGAGCACGTTCGCGAGCCGCGAGAGCGTCCAGTGGCAGCCGGGGTCGGCGGTCTTCCAGTACGACAACGACCAGCCCGCCTCGACGCTCTGGTACCACGACCACACCCTCGGCATGACGCGGCTCAACGTCTACGCCGGGCTGGCGGGCTTCTACCTGCTTCGCGGCGGCGCGACCGACCTCGACCCCGGAGTGCTTCCCGGGCCCGCTCCCAGGGCGGGCGACCCTCCCGGCACGCGCTACTACGAGATCCCGATCATCATCCAGGACCGGTCGTTCGCGAAGGACGGCTCGCTGTTCTACCCCGGCAGCCGGGCGCAGTTCTCCGACAGGTACGGCGGCCCGTACATCCCCCGCAGCCATGTGCCGCCCATCTGGCAGCCGGAGTTCTTCGGCGACGCGATGATGGTGAACGGGCGCACGTGGCCGGTGCTGGCGGTCGAGCCGCGCCGCTACCGCTTCCGCTTCCTCAACGGATGCAACTCGCGGTTCCTGATCCTCAAGATGGCGGCCGACCCCCTCGCCAAGCGGCCGGTGGCGCCCGCCGTGCCCTTCTGGCAGATCGGGGCGGAGGCCGGGTACCTTCCTGAGCCGGTGCGATTGCACAGCCTGGTCATGGGACCCGCCGAGCGCGCCGACGTCATCGTCGACTTCAGCGGGGTCAGGCCGGGCACGGAGTTCTATCTGATCAACGAGGGCCCCGACGAGCCGTTCAGCGGGGACGCGAAGGCGGCGCCCGCCAACCCCGCCACCACGGGGCAGGTGATGAAGTTCGTGCTGAGGCCGCTTTCCGGCAGGGACGAGAGCGTGCCGCCCGCGCTGCTCGCGCTGCCCGCGCTCATCCGGCGCGGTCCGGCGACGCTGACCCGGCAGGTGGCCCTCCTGGAGCACGCCATGGAGGTGAGAGGCGGCACGGAGGTGCCGACGGCCTCGATGCTCGGCACCCTCGCAGGAGGCGGCACCGCCAAGATGTGGTCCGACCCCGTGACCGAGAACCCCGCGCTCGGCGCCATCGAGATGTGGGAGATCCACAACTCCACCGACGACGCCCATACGGTCCATCTGCACGAGGTCCGCTTCGAGGTGGTCGACCGCAGGCCGCTCAAGGGCACCGCCGCCCGCTCGCCCGAGCGCTGGGAGCGCGGCTTCAAGGACACGGTGATCGCCTATCCGAAGGAGGTCACCCGGATCAAGATGATGTTCGACCTGGAGGGCACATACGTGTGGCACTGTCACCTGCTCGAACACGAGGACAACGAGATGATGCGTCCGTTCCAGGTCGGCTCCTGACGACCGGTCATGTGTTGGACACGATTTGGGAGGCGACCCAGCCCACCAGCCCCATCGCGGGCACCAAGCAGGCGGCGGACACGAACGGCCACAGCGTTTCCACCGGTAAAAAGCACATCAAGCCCGTAAGCAGCGCTCCCAGTACGCACAGGCTGGCAAACGCCTCGCCGAGAGGCGCCAGCACGCCCTTCAGGTCCCGCTGCACGGTCTTGTCGCGTTCGGCGGTGATCCGGGCGGCGTAGACGTCGCCCGGATCCGCCCTGTCGTAGGCGCGGACCCGGACCGCCTCGCCGGTGCCGTCGTAGACGAAGGTTCCCTCGCAGTACCGCCATTGCTTGGAGCTGTTGGTGTAGTTCCTGTACTCACACCCCAGCACGGTCATGGTTCCGGGCGCGGCGCTCTCGTCGATCGCCAGCCGGACGTCGGGCATCGCCCAAGCGGTGGACGTCACGGTCCATCCCAGGCTCGGGACGAGCACCAAGCCCACAATGATGATCTTCTCCAGGAGTTCCATAAAGGACCCTTTTCTCCGGCGAACCCTGCGAGAGACGGGGCGGCGCTTCCTGCGGGTCGCCTTGGTACGACGCGAGCGGCTCATGACCGCAGCCTTGATCAGACCGCTTGGAACCCGTTTGTAAACGGCTGATCACCTGAGTGGGCGGCGTACCTACGTGTTCATCAGGGCGTTCACCTCGGCGCCCAGCTCGGTGGCCAGTTCGAGCTTCCGCCGGGAACCGGCCACCGCGACAACCTGGGCGCTCGCGCTGGACGCGAGCTGGACGAGCAGGCTCCCGACCCCTCCGGCGGCCGACTCCACGAGAACCCACTCACCGGGCTGGAGCGCGGCGGCACGGATGATGCCCATGGCCGTACGGCCGTCGGCCGGCAGCGCCACCGCTTCGGGGAGGCCGAGCTCCGGCGGGACGACGATGAGGCCACCGGTGTCCGCCGCGACCCGTTCCGCGTACCCGCCGGAGCCGTTCAGGGAGGTCCCGACGCGCAGGCCCGCCCGCACGACCACTCCTCTCCGTTGGATCCACTATCGGAGCAGATTGCTCCGAATAAAATATCGGAGTGGTTCGCTCCGATCGCAACTAGACTTCGGCCGTGGATTCGATGGAGGCCCGGCGGGAGCGCCGGTGGGGACGTCAGGCCGAGGCCGAGCGCAACGACCGCATCGTGCTTGAGGCGGCGAGGGCGGTCTTCGCCGAGCAGGGCGCCGGGGCTCCTATGTCCGCACTGGCCGAGCGCGCGGGTGTCGGCATCGCCACGTTCTACCGCCGGTACGGCAGCAAGGAGGAACTGCTGCAACGGCTCTGCCTGCTGTCGATGGAGGAGTCGATCGCCTCGGCGCGGGAGGCGCTGGCGCACGAGGGCGACGGGTGGTCGGCGGTCTGCGGCTTCGTCAGGCGGTGCGTCGCCGCGCGCGTCGGGGCCCTCGGGCCGGCCGCGGGCACGATCGCCGTCACCGGCGAGATGACGGCGGCGAGCGAGCTGGGGCGCGAGCTGCTGGACGAGCTGGTACGACGCGCCCAGGCCGACGGCACCGTACGGCCGGATCTCGCCACGCTCGACGTCTCGTACCTGATCGAGCACTTCAGCAGGATCCCGCGCTGCACGGAAGAGCAGGCCGGCATCAGCCGGCGGCTGCTGGCGATCGCCCTCGACGGCCTTCGCGCCGGCGACCAGCGGTCTGCCCTGCCGGGCACGCCGCCGAGCTGGGAGTCCTACAGCGGCAGGTGGTACGAATCCGGCGGATCCAAAGAGGACCGGCCGAGCCCGTCCGGCGGTTAGGCGCCGTTCGCCGGGGCCCTGCGGTCAGGTTGGGTGGCCGGGTGAGACAGGAGGGGCATAGCCTGCACTGAGACAGCAAACGGTTCGACCGTTAGAAGGGGTGCATACCCATGTCAGCGTCGCAGCACGGGCATAACTTAGACATCCGTGTTGAACGCCTTGATAAATGCACGGTGCTTCATCTGGCCGGCGACCTGGACTTTCACGGCACCCCCATCTTCAACGCCCACATCGACGGTGTGTGGAGCGGTGAGCAGGGCCCCCGTCTCATCATCGACCTGGCCGGCCTGAAGTTCTGCGACTCGGCCGGCCTCGGGTCGCTGGTGTACATCTTCAACCAGATCACCTCCGCCAAGGGACGGCTCATCCTCGTCGCCGTACCCGACTACCTGCGGCGTCGGCTGCGGATCAGTGGCCTGGACAACCACTTCGAGACCCTCGACACCGTCGAGCAGGCGGTGCTGGAGGTCGGCACGGCCTGAAAGACGCACCGCCCCCTGCCAGGTGCCGATCTTGTAAGCCCACGCCGATTTCATCACGCGGTGCCCGGTCTCGTCAGACGCCGATCGAGATTCCCACCCCGCCGCGCGTGCTCGCGCCGTACCGCTCCTTCTCGCGGGGGATGTCCAGCGGCCGGATCTTGCTGCGACCCGCGAGCGTCTCCTCGGTGAGGAGCGCGGCCGGGACGAGCCAGGACACCTCGAACTCGATGCCGTCGGGGTCCTTGGCGTACAGGGCCTTGGTGGTGGAGTGGTCGGAGGCGCCGACGAGGGCGCCGAGGTCGTTCAGCTTCGCGGCGATCTCGCCGAGGTCGTCGAGCGTCTCCACCTCCCAGGCGAGGTGGTAGAGCCCGACGGTGGCCTGCCCCGCCTGGGACGGGCCGGCCTCCGCTCCGATCTGGAACAGTCCCAGGTCGTGGTCGTTGTTCGACGACGGCGCCTGGAGGAAGGCCGCGCCGGGGAACGCCATGACCGCGTGGAAGCCGAGCGCCTCCTGGTAGAACGCGACGCTGCGCTCGACATCGCGCACGTACAGGACGGCGTGGTTGAGACGGTGAACGGGCATGATCGCCTCCGGTAAGTTGAACTCTCAACCAATATACTCCGGTGAGTACCACAGCTCCACAGGCCGGGTCACCCTTGCGGGGTGAGCAGGAAGGCCCCGGGGTCGGCGATGATGCGCTGGATCACCTGGCCCGCGGCGCCCAGCGTCGCGGCGTCGGCGCCGACCTGCGAGACGACCAGGGCGGGGACGCGGGTGCGCATCTGCCCGAGCCGCTTCCGCATCGCCTCCTCCGCCGGGCCGGACACCCACGGGAACAGCGGTGCGAAGATCCCGCCCAGCACGATCGTGTCCGGGTCGAGCAGGTTGACCGCCGTGGTGAGGGCGACGCCGAGCGCCGCGCCGGCCCGCTCACAGGCGGCCGCCGCCGAGGGCTCGCCCTCCCGCAGACGGGCCACGAGCTCGCCGATCTCCTCGCCGGGGGGCAGCAGGGCGTCCTGCCCGGCGTACCGCTCCAGGCAGCCGGTGCCCCCGCACCGGCACGCGGGGCCGTCGGGGGAGACGACGACGTGGCCGAGCTCGCCCGCGAACCCGTGCGCTCCCCGGAACAGGGCGCCGTCGACCACCAGGCCCGCGCCGATGCCGATCTCCCCGGACACGTGCAGGAAGTCGCCGAAGGACGCCCCCGACCCGAACCACAGCTCGCCCAGCGCGGCGAGGTTCGCCTCGTTGTCCACAAGCACAGGAAGGGGAAGCGCGAGCGTCTCGGCGACGGTGACGTCACGCCAGCCGAGGTTGGGCGCGCGGTGGACGGCCCCGGTGGAGCGGTCGACGGGACCGGGCAGCGCGACGATCGCGCCCGCGACCGAGAGCCCCTGCGCGGCGGCGTCGTCGAGCAGGGCCGTCGCCAGCTGCCGCAGCCGCGCGATCACGTCCTCCGGCGAGGCCGCGCGGTTGTCCACAGGCTGTGTACGGATCAGGCGTACCGTGCGGCTGAGATCGACGACGCAGGCGGCCAGGTAGTCGACGTTGATCTCCAGGCCCAGCGCGGCGACCCGGTGCCCGCTGAGGCGCACGGCCACGCCGGGCCGTCCGCGCTCGCCGTCGCGCACCGCGCCGGACTCCACCGCCATGCCCGCGTCGATGAGGTCTCCGACCAGCTTCGACACCGTGGTCTTGGTCAGGCCGGTGGTCTCGGCGAGCGCGGCACGCGTCAGGGGCCCGTTCCGGTCGAGCTCTCCGAGGACCACGGCGAGGTTCCCCGCGCGCATCGAATCGTGCCGTACGGCCTGTGCCATCAGGGGTTGTCTCCTGCTTCGATCACAGCGCCCAATACCTTCCCGTGAACTCGCCGGGGCGTCCCTCTTGACCTGCCGCGAGTACCGGCCGATATTTAGTCCACAACATAGACTAAATCGGGAGAGACCAACAGTGAACGAGTACGCACCCACGAAGGAAGACAAGTTCACGTTCGGCCTGTGGACGGTCGGCTGGCAGGCGCGTGACCCGTTCGGCGAGGCCAGCCGCGCCCCGCTCGACCCGGCGGTGGCGGTGCACCGCCTCGCCGAACTCGGCGCCTACGGCGTGACCTTTCATGACGACGACCTCCTCGCCACCGAGCCCGACCGCGACAAGGCCATCGAGAACTTCAAGCGGGCTCTGAGCGAAACCGGCCTCAAGGTTCCCATGGCCACGACCAACCTGTTCACCCACCCCGTCTTCAAGGACGGCGGCTTCACCAGCAACGACCGGGACGTCCGCCGGTACGCGCTCCGCAAGGTCATCCGCAACATCGACCTCGCCGCCGAACTGGGCGCGACGACGTACGTCTGCTGGGGCGGGCGCGAGGGCGCGGAGTCCGACGCCGCCAAGGACGTCAGGGCGGCGCTCGACCGCTACAAGGAGAGCCTCGACATCCTCTGCTCGTACGTGATCGACAAGGGGTACGACCTGCGGTTCGCCCTCGAACCCAAGCCGAACGAGCCCCGCGGCGACATCCTGCTCCCCACGATCGGCCACGCGCTCGCGCTGATCAACGAGCTGGAGCACCCCGAGATGGTCGGCCTCAACCCCGAGGTGGGCCACGAGCAGATGGCCGGGCTGAACTTCGTCCACGGCATCGCCCAGGCGCTCTGGCACGGCAAACTCTTCCACCTCGACCTCAACGGCCAGCACGGTCCGAAGTACGACCAGGACCTCGTCTTCGGCCACGGCGACCTGAAGAGCGCGTTCTTCCTGGTCGACCTGCTGGAGAACGGTGGCTACGAGGGCCCGCGTCACTTCGACTACAAGCCGCTGCGCACCGAGGACGCCGAGGACGTGTGGGTCTCGGCCGCCGCGAACATGCGGACGTACCTGATCCTCAAGGAGAAGTCGGCGGCGTTCCGCGCCGACCCCGAGGTCCAGGAGGCCCTCGTGAACTCCCGCGTCACCGAGCTGGCGCAGCCCACCCTGGCCCCCGGCGAGACCTACGAGAACCTCGCCAACGACGACTTCGACATCGACAAGGTGGCCGAGCGCGGCTTCCACTTCACCCGCCTCAACCAGCTCGCGCTTGAGCACCTCCTCGGAGTGCGGGGATGACCCTGGTCGCGGGAGTCGACTCCTCGACGCAGAGTTGCAAGGTCGTCATCCGCGACGCCGAGACGGGGAGCCTGGTCCGCGAGGGCCGGGCGCCCCACCCGCCCGGCACCGCGATCCACCCGGACCACTGGTGGAACGCGCTCCAGGAGGCGGTCGCCGCCGCGGGCGGCCTCGCCGACGTGGCGGCGCTGTCGGTCGCCGCGCAGCAGCACGGCATGGTGTGCCTCGACGAGCACGGCGAGGTCGTCCGGGACGCGCTGCTGTGGAACGACACCCGCTCCGCGCGCGCGGCCGAGGACCTGATCACGGAGCTGGGCGGGCCGAGGGCATGGGCGGAGGCGGCCGGCAGCGTTCCGGTCGCGTCGTTCACCGTGACCAAGCTCCGCTGGCTGGCCGAGCACGAGCCGGACAACGCCGCCCGTACGGCCGCGGTGTGCCTGCCGCACGACTGGCTCACCTGGCGCCTGGCAGGATCGCCGGGCGTCGGCGCGATCACGACCGACCGGGGCGACGCCTCCGGCACCGGCTACTGGTCGCCCGCGACGGGCTCCTACCGCCCCGACCTGCTCAAGCTGGCCATGGGCCACGCCCCGCAGGTGCCCCGCGTGCTCGACCCCACCGGCCAGGCGGGAGAGTCACGCGACACAGGGCGGGGTGAGGCCGTACGACTCGCGCCGGGCACCGGCGACAACATGGCCGCGGCCCTCGGAGCCGGGCTGCTCCCCGGCGACGTGGTGGTCTCGATCGGGACCTCGGGGACGGTCTTCGCCTGCTCCGAAGTCCCGAGCCAGGACCCCTCGGGCGCCGTGGCGGGCTTCGCCGACGCGACCGGCCGGTTCCTTCCGCTGGTGTGCACGCTCAACGCCGCCCGGGTGCTGGACGCGGCGGCGCGCATGGCCGGCGTGACCACGGCGGAGCTCTCCGATCTCGCCCTGCGGGCCCCATCGGGTGCGGACGGGCTCGTGCTCGTGCCGTACCTGGAAGGGGAGCGGACCCCGAACCTCCCCGAGGCCACCGGGTCGGTACACGGGCTGCGGCTGTCCAACTCGACCCCCGCGCACCTCGCGCGGGCCGCCGTGGAGGGCATGCTCTGCGGGCTGGCCGACGCGCTGGACGCGCTGGGGATCGCTCCAGGACGGGTGCTGCTCATCGGCGGAGGCGCCAGGTCCGAGGCGGTACGCAGGATCGCGCCCGCGGTGTTCGGACGTCCCGTGCTCGTGCCCGAGCCCGGGGAGTACGTCGCCGACGGGGCGGCACGCCAGGCCGCCTGGCTCCTCGCCGGCACCCCGGAACCTCCGAGGTGGGAGGCCGGAACCCCCGCGCTCTTCGAGGCCGACCCGGCCCCCGATGTCCGCTCGCGTTACGCGGAGGTCGTGGCTGGAATCTGACTCCGGTGTCCGCGCGCGCTACTCGGTGGCTGGAGTCCGGCTCGGGTGTCCGCTCGCGCCGCGCGGAGGTCGTGGCTGGAGTCCGGCTCCGGTGTCCGCTCGCGCCGCGCGGGGATCGCTGGACGGCCCCGACCCTGAGGCATCCCGGGACCGCCTCAGGGGTCGCTCAGGGGCGGCACCGGATGTTCGAAACGATCGTTTCGGGTCAGTCTTGGTCCATGCTGCCCCTGAGAAGGCTTTACCCCCTGGTCGCCGGAACCGGAGTGCTGGTCGCGTCGATCACGATGGCGGTCGGCCGGATCGGTGTCCCCCTTGACACGCTTCACCTGACCATCGGCCGGTCCACGGCTCTGGACCCGGGCACCTCGCTCGCGATGGTGATGCTCGCGGCGTCCTCGCTCGGGCTGCTCGCGTGCCTGCGGGCCGTACGGGCGCCTGTCGCGGGCTGGCCCGAGCGGCTGGTGGCGGTGTGGGCGGCGTCGCTGACCGGTGCGGCCCTGCTTCCGGGGACGGTCGCGGCCGACATCATGATCGTGGTCGCGCTGGCCGGCCTCGCCGGAGCCGCCGCGCTGATGGTGCGGCGGTTCGGCGACGACGAGCGCTGGCGGCCGGCGGCCCGCCCGCTGGAGTGGCTGTCCCTGGGCGCGGGCGGCGCCCTGGCCGTGCTGACCTACCTCGCCCTCCCTGGGCACCAGGTGCTGATCGGCCTGGTCGAGTGGTCCCTCCTCGGCATCGAAGCGGCGGCCCTCGCCGTCGTGGCCGTACAACTGATCCGCATCGCCTGGACTCCCGCGGCTCATCGAAAGCACCACAAGCGGCTGGGGGAGGTCTACCGCGCTGCTAAGCCGACACTAATCACGTAAGACCTCAATTCACCAAATATCACGGATGTATCAAGAAAATCGTCCGTCACAGTGCTAGTCTCGTCGCCGATCTTCGCCCTCGGCTGCCGGTCCCTGGCGGCACCCCGGCGAACCGACGAGGTGACATGGCATCGAGCGGGTCCATCCGGTTCACGATCTCCGCGTTGCCGACCGCGAACGAGACGGCGAGGAGGTGTGGGGATGTCGACCGAGCTGAACTGGCTGCTTGACGACTTCGTGACACGGGTGACGGACGTGCGGCACGCGATCATCCTGTCCAACGACGGGTTGCGCGTCGCGGCCTCCGGCAGCCTCTCCCGCGAGGACGCGGAACACCTGTCAGCCGTGGCCGCCGGCTTCCAGAGCCTCGCCAAAGGTACGAGCATGCGCTTCGGCGGCGGCGCCGTACGCCAGACCATCGTGGAGATGGAGGCGGCCCTGCTGTTCGTCACGGCGGCGGGTAACGGAAGCTGCCTCGCGGTGATGAGCATGATGGACGCCGACGCCGGCCTGATCGCCTACGAGATGGCCCGCCTCGTCGGCCGAGTGGGCCGCCACCTGACCACCCACCCCAGAGGCACGCTCTGACAGACGAGCCGTGCTTCGCTCCCATCCGTCAGAGGAGGAGGGTTGGGTGCGGGCCGGTGCCGAGACCGTCCTGGACAAGGTTTTGCCGACGCCGGGATTGAACGCCTCCGGCTCGCGGTAGGGCTGTCCTGTGGCGTACGCGCCGAAGCGATCAACGCCTTTCTGCCCGAAGTCGCGCGCGAAGCGGTCCAGGCCCAGGAATCTGTGAGGGCAGTGGATGGGAGATCTATTACACGGTCATTCGATCCAGGCGCGCTTCGCCATGCTCGCGGCGGCCGCGTCTCTGCTCCTCATGACCCTGATGGGCATCGGGTTCGACCTCGCCGTTCGCAACCAGGTTCAGAATCAGGTCTTCAATCAGACCCAGGGGGCGGCGACCGAATGGATCGCCTTGATGAGAACCGGCGGGAGGCTGCCCCCGCCCCCCAACACGCCCGTGGACGTGCTCCAGATCGTCAACTCCCGCGGGAAGGTGATCGCGGGGAACGCCGGAGCCGTGGGATGGCCCCCGCTGAGCATCGTCCGGCCGACGGCCGACAAGCCGATCGTCAATCTGACCGAGTGCTCGCGGGCCGGTTGTCACCTGATCACCGCGGTCCGCATCCCGCCCCAGGTCTACCCGCGGATCGTGGCGGACGAGCCTGACTTCGTGTACGCGGGCATGGAACCACCCCCCGTCCTGGCGTCCCACCTGCTGGAGTTCTCGACGTTGGCGCTGGGCATACCGGTCGTCCTGGCCACGACCTGGCTGACCTGGATCCTCATCGGCCGTACGCTGCGTCCCGTGGAACTGATCCGGGCGAGGATGTCGGAGATCAGCGTGACGAACCTGAGCCTGCGCGTCCCCGAGCCCCGGAGCGACGACGAGATCGGACGGCTCGCCCGTACCGCCAACCAGACGCTCACCCGGCTGGAAGAGGCGATGGAGCAGCAGCGCCGGTTCGCGCACGTCGTCTCGCACGAGCTGAAGACCCCCCTGGCGGGACTGCGGACGCAGTTGGAGGAAGCGCTGCTGTATCCAGACGACGTAGATCCGTGCGAAACGATCAGAACAGGGCTTTGCTCCGCCGAGCGGCTCCAGGAACTGATCGACGATCTGCTGGCGTACGCCCGGATCAAGACGGCTCCCGCGCCCTTGGAACCGCTCGACCTCGGCGCGGTGGTGAAAGAAGAGATGATCACGACGGCCAGGCCCGTGCCGGTGTCCACCCACGTGTACGGCGAGGTGAAGGTGCTGGGAAACCGGTTGCAGCTGGCGGCCGTCCTGAACAACCTCGTCGTCAACGCGCAGCGGCACGCGAAGGCGGCCGTCGAGGTCACCGCGCGGTGCGCCGCCGGCGCGGCCGTCGTGACGGTGATCGACGACGGAAAGGGCATCGCGCCCGAAGACCGCGAACGCGTTTTCCAGCCCTTCGTCCGTCTCGGTGAGGGACGACGCAGAGACCCTCAGGGCAGCGGCCTCGGGCTGGCCATCTCCCGTTCGATCGTCGCCGCCCACAACGGAACACTGAAGATCGAGGACTCGCCACGGGGCGCACGGTTCGTCCTCCGCCTGCCTTTGCTGAACGCCGTCAGGCTCACCCCACAGGGCCCGTACGCGACCGCGGTATGACTGCGAGCAGAGGGAGCGCCGGGAAGGTGTGGTCCTGCCACAGCAGCGAAGATCGCGTCGCCCGCGGCGGGCAGCCGGGCCGGGTCCACCGCCGACAGGCCGGACACCGTGGGCCGTACCCCAAGCTCGGCGGCGCAGGCGGCGGCGATGTCGGCGGCCAGTTCGGGAGAGAAGAACGTCCCCGGGACGCTCTGTGCGACCGCCCGGCGGAATAACCCGGCGGCGCGCGGCATGGCGAGCAGCGCGGCGACCGACCCGCCGCCCGCCGACTGCCCGAAGACCGTGACCCGGTCCGGGTCGCCGCCGAACACCCGGATGTTGTCCCGCACCCACTGCAAGGCCGCGACCTGGTCGAGCAGTCCCCGGTTGGCCGGGGCCCCGTCGATCTGCGCGAAACCCTCGATACCGAGACGGTAGTTGAGGGTCACGACCACGGCTCCGCTCCCGGCCAGGTGCCCGGCGTCGTATTCCGGGAGGCTGGAGTCGCCCATGGCGTAAGCGCCGCCGGGGATCCACACCATCACCGGGAGCCCTGCCGCCGGATCCGGTTCCGGTGTCCAGACGTTGACCGTCAACCAGTCGTCGCCGGCGGTGTCCTGGGACGCCCCGAGCACGCCGGACTGCGGGGGCGGCGGGCCGTACGAGACCGCCGGGCGCACACCGTCCCAGCCGCGCACCGGCTGCGGCGCGGCGAAACGCAGGTCGCCGACCGGCGGCTCGGCGAACGGGATGCCGCGGAAGACCGCCAGGCCGGCCTCCCGGCCGCCGCGGAGGACACCGGCCGCCGTGCGGACTTCCGGCTCGGACTCGGACAGCTTGCTGGACGCGGTGACGGCCACTTCGCGGTTCCTCTCCGGGTTCCTGCTAGGGCCGAGCATCCCAATGCGCGCCATCCGCGGGCAAACCATTTAGAGGTGACCCACATGAGCCTGAAACCCACACATGCCTCAGCGGCAGATGCTCCCCGCCATGAATTGCTCGCGCACGTGGACGAGGACGAGTCCACATGCGCCACACCAAGATCCGCTGCTGGGCATGCGGGCGTGACCCACTAGATCCGCTCGACGGACACGCGGCCGGCGCTCTGACCGGCGGTTCGCCAGCGGGCCCAGACCGTCTTGCCGGGGCCGTCGGCGAGCGGGGTGATGCCATGGTCGTGGGCGAGGGCGGCGACGATGGTGAGGCCGCGGCCGTGGGTCGCGTCGATGCCGAGGTCGAGGTGGCGGGGTCGACCGTTCCCATGGTCGGTGACTCGGACGCACAACTCCCCGGTGGAGGCCCAGAGGGAGAGCCTGATCGGTGGGTCGCCGTAGTTGACCGCGTTCGCCAAAAGTTCACTGACGACCAGGATCACATCGTCCGCGAGATCGCCGAACGTCCAGGCAGTGAGGATGCCGTTGACCAGTTCGCGGGTCTTGCCGATCACTGAGAGGTCGTGGGGGAGGTCCCAGCAGACGGTACGAAGACCGTCCGGCGTTCCGGGCATCGAAACTCCTCGGGATGGGTCAGCGGGTGGGTGGGGTGCCGAGCGGAACCGGTCGGCAGTGAGGCTTGAGCTGGTTGTCCGTTCTGCCTCGCGGATGAGGTCGCGTAGTTCGTCGGCGGTACGGGCCCGCACGATCAGGGGTCGGGGTGCGGGCCAGGTGGCGGCGGCGTAGAAGTGCCGTGTGCCGACGCCGTACCAGATGGACCATTCGGGTTCCATCAGGTCCAACTGGTGAGCGGAGGCCCGTTCGGCGAGGTCCCATCGCTGCCGGGTGGCCTTCTCGGCGGACGCCCCTTTCCGGTGCCGTCCACCTGGCCGTGTCTTGTGATCGCGTCCATTCACGCCGCCACCTCTCGCCTGTACGGCTGGCGTTCGACCTCTCGCTTGTACGGATCGCGCTCGCCGGGTGGGACTCGAGTACCGGGAGGCCGGCCACGCCGGTACGGAACGGCGACCGCCGTCGCGGGCTCCGCCGTACGCCTGGCCAACCCGACGTGGGATCCCGGCGAGAAGCGGTAGCGCTCGTACGGGATGCTGTACGGCTCGCGCATGGGCAGCGGGCGCACCGGGATCACCGTCGGCCACCGGCCGTCCAACCCGAGACGCCGCCGCGCGCTCATCCGGGCATTGACCTGCGCCGGAGTGGGCTGCTCCCAATCGTGGCCCGGCCGGTGCGGCAGGCTCGCGGCCTCATGCGCGTACGGCGGATGCCCACACCACCGACACCCAAGCGGCATCGGCGGCTGCTCCGCCCGCCAACGCACCAGGATGACCCGTATGGCCTTACAGGTACGCATTGGGATCGGACCTCCTGAGTCCCGTTCAAGGGACTTGCCTGGCCTTCACCGCCAAGACGAGCCCCATTCACGTATGGGCCAAAGGTGCAACTTGTGAGGATTAAGTACTCGGTTCGGCTCAGGAGCACTTCATAAGGCGACCGAGCACAGACCAAGGAACCGTTTCGCCGTACTGTCCGAGCTAAACGCTGTCTGGTATTACCGTCACGATGAAGTTCACTCTTTGCGACGGGCCGTGCGACCATAGTGATAGCGCAGTCCTTAACTTGCAAGGCGTAAGTTAAGTTACGTGCAATTGTCTGATTCGTACTGCTATGCAGTGAATCGCATCGTTTTCATTTCGCTGGGAGAGTGATGTCGAACAGTCCTACGGTCAAACGGCGGCGGCTGTCTGCCGCCCTGCGCCAACTCCGTATCGAATCTGGACTCACGGCCGCAGAGGCAGCCAAACAACTGGACTGGGATCCGTCCAAGATCACGCGAATGGAGCGTGATGAGTGGAAGCGGCCCGCTCCGCACGACATCAGAGGTCTACTCGACCTTTATGGAGTAACAGACGAGCGTCGCCGAGAAGCGTTGCTGACCCTAGCTCGTGAGTCACGCCAGCGGGGCTGGTGGGCTGACTATCAGGACGTCTTCAGGAGTTCGTTGCCCGACTTCGAAGCCGGTGCCTCAATGATCCGGACCTACGAGGCCGTGGTCATTCCCGGCCTTCTCCAGACTGCGGCCTACATGATGGCGATCTTTCGTGGCGGACAGGTGCTGAACGAAGCGGTCTTCGAACGGCATGTCCAAGCCAGACTTGCGCGTCAGGAGATCCTCAAGCGGCAAGACCCGCCCACGCTGGTCGCGGTCATCGACGAGGCGGCGCTTCTTAAGATGATCGGGGGTCCTGATGTCATGCGGGACCAGATACAGCACCTTGTGGAGATGGCCGGCCGACCCAACATCACCGTTCAGGTGCTGCCAAACTCCGTAGGGGCACATCCAGCCTTGGACGGACCTTTCGTTATCCTGGACTTCCCATCCCCTGACGACCCGAGTCTGGTCCATCTGGCGACGCTGACCGACAGTCTCTGGCTGGAGACTCCCGAGGAGATCCGGCGATATACCCTCATCTACAGCCAGGCACAAGCATCGGCGTTGTCGCCGGATGAATCAGTGAGACACCTGTCGGAAAGTCACAGGAGACTTCATCAACAATAGAGGAAGAATCGTGGATCAAAGCCCTCCGCTCGCCTGGCGCAAGAGCGTTTATAGCACCTCGAACGACAACTGTGTTGAGGTTGCGGTCCTGCCTGGCGGAGGGTGGCTTCTTCGCGATTCCAAGAATCCGCACGGACCGATCCTGCGCATGACGGGTAGGGAATGGCAGGCATTCATCGGTAGCCTGAAGAGGGGCGAGCTTGACTGACCAGTTGCCCCTGAAGAGTGCCATTTATTGACTAAACACCCAACCGCAATGGTGGATCAACGGACAAGGTCGAGTGGGCGGAGACCGGTCCGTTCGCCTGCTCTACGACCGGGCTCAGATCGTGGTGGGCCGGGCCACTGTGCCCGTTCGCGATCTACGGCCAACAGTGCTCATCAACCTCGAACGCGACCTGGAGCACGTGTTCGGATAGGGCTGGCTGCGATGACTGTGCCGATCACTCGTCACCTGAAGTTTCGCGTCACTCTTGAGGAGACGCTAGATACGAAGATCGTGGTCTGGGCCGCCGACCCTCTCGATGCTCCCATCCGGTCCGGGGTAACCGGCCGCACGCTTGCGGAGCTCTTCGAGGAGGTCGAGTCGGTGAAGCACTTCGTTCTTGATCTGCCCGAGGATGTCCCGATTTCGGTTGAGTATGTGTACGAGATATCTGGCGTTCCGCAGGAGCTTCTCGCTTCCTATCAGGAGGAGCGCGCGCATCTTCGTCGCACCGCTTCCGACATGGCGGCACGGCTCCGGCAGGCTGGCTTGACGGAGGATGACAGTGCTGCCCTTTTAGGCCTGTCGGACATGCGCATGAGCGATCTCCAGCGCTCGTGATCCCAGTCGACGCCCGCCGTTCCGGCGCTCCGGGTTGTTCATGGCCTGGGTGGGCAGCATACGGCTCACCACGGCACTGGGTCACGGGAGGGCAAACGACCGGCTGGACATTGCATGACCACCGGACGCACGGACAGCGCGTAGGCGTAGCCGGTGGAACGAAACTCGTCGCTGCTTGGCGCAAGTGCCGACGAGCGGCTAACAATGATCGCGTCGAGGTGAGCCCGCCCTGGCAGCGACGCTTCTCTGGTATTCGGTTGGCGTCAGCGACTGTACGGCTGTATGGGTGGTGCGAACCGCGAAGCGAGGCTGGGGTTCCTGCCGGGCGACGGGCGCCTGGCGCTCGCGCTTTAGTCCACGTCGAGCGGTCTCTCCGTTCGTACACCTTCGAGCACAGGGCCGAGTGCAGTGCTGATTGCCGCCCTGGCAGCGGAGGGCACCTCTACGATCCGGGGGGTGTACCACTTGCGGCGCGGTTACGGCCGGCTGTTCGACAACCTCGCCGAGCTGGGCGCCGACCTCACCACCGAAGCGGAGGTTTAGAGATGCCCCTACCCTTCACCACCGACGACACGGCTCTGTTGGCTGAGACGTTGCATGAGGTGGTCGGCGCTGGCGCGACTCCCGGCGGCCTTGTCGTCTGCGGCACGGTCGGCGGGGACCGGCACGTTCTGGCGGCCGGCACCGTCGCACCCGAGCTCGGCGACCTGACGCCAACCGAGCACACCACGTACGACATCGCCTCATTGACGAAGGTCGTCGCAACCTGGCCCCTTGTCGGGGCCACTCTGGCATCGGGGCTGCTCGACCTTGACGCGCCCGTCCGCGACGCGCTGCCCCCGATGTACGGGGAGGCGCCGAGCGCCGAGGCGACCATTCGTCAACTGCTCGCGCACACTTCAGGCCTGCGCGCATCCACCCGCCTGGACCTTTATCGCGGCGCAGACGCCCCACTGCACGAGCTTATGTGCCGCGAACCGTTGGAAGACCTTCCCGGCACTCACCGATATATCAACCGGGGGTACATCCTGCTCGGCCTGGCCCTGGCGCACGTCCATGGGCGTCGACTGGAAGAGTCCGCCGACGATCTGTGGCGCTCCCTCGGGATGTCATCCACAACGTACGGGCCTGTCACCCGAACGCCACAGGTCGCCCCGACCGAGCAACGCATCCCCGGTATCCCGCGTATCTGGGGCACCGCACACGACGACAATGCCGCGCTGATGGGTGGTGTCGCTGGGCACGCCGGCGTCTTCTCCAGCGGCGCGGACCTGGCCACCTACGCTGAGCGGCTTCTGACGGCGCAGACCATCGACGCGTCCGACCTTGGCGAATGGCTGCGGTACAGCTTTGTCCCGCAGGCCCTTATCGAGCCGGGGCTTGAGCGAGGGCTGTCGTGGATTCTCGCCTTCGGTGGCCGCATCGCCTACCATCACGGCTTCACTGGCACGAGTCTCTACCTGGCCCCTGAGACCGGCCGTTACCTGGTCATCTGTACCAACGCCGTCTATCACGGGAGCGCTCGAACCCGGATCGCTCCGCTGCGAGCGCTCGCCCTCAAGACGATCTCTACCGATTGACCTCGACAGGATCCCTAGATGAGTTTGCTGGCCCAGCACACCACGCTGCACCTCGGTGGCCCCGCCCAGGCGCTGCTCATCCACACAGACCCCGCAGCCTGGCCCGATCTCGCCCACACCGTTCACCGTGAGTCCATGCGGCCGCATGTGCTCGGCGGCGGCAGTAACACCCTCGCCAGCGATGCCGGACCCGCTTACCCGGTGATCCTCATGGCGACCCGCGGTGTCACCGCCAACTCAGTCGCCGCCTGCGATGTGGAGATCACCGCCCAAGCGGGCGAGCCGCTATCCGAACTGGTGGGCTACTCGGTAGCCGAGGGCCTGTCGGGCATTGAATACCTTGGCGGAATTCCTGGCACCGCAGGCGCTGCGCCCGTACAGAACACTGGCGCTTACGGGCAGCAGATATCCGATGTCCTCACGCAGATCACTGCCTATGACTGGCAGTCGGGCACCATTGTCCGGCTCCCGTCCCCTGCCTGCGGATTCGGCTATCGCACGAGCGTCTTCAAGACGCACCCCGGGCGATGGACGATCCTCGCTGTTACCCTGCGGTTGCGGCGCAGCACGTTCGCTGCCCCTTTGGGCTATCGGCACCTGGCCGAAGAGCTCGGCCTCTCTCTTGGCGTCCGGCCCCCACTGGCCGAGGCGGCTGAAGCCGTTCTCACCGACCGGTACGCCCGCGGCCTCATCCTCCCGGAATCCGGCCCCGATGCACGGCAAGCGGGCTCGGTCTTCCTCAACCCGCCCGTCAGCGCCTCTCAGGCAAAGGCGATCCTTACCGCGGGCGGCCCCATGACGCGCGACCAGCACCGTATCCAGCGTGCCAGCGCGGGATGGCTCCTTGGGCAGGCGGGATATAGCCCGGGATGCCAACTCGCCCCCGGGGTGCACTGTTCCACGCAACGGACCCTGACCCTCACCGCTCACGAGGGTGCCACTGCTTCGGCCTTCCGCTGCCCTGCGTACCCTGGCGGCTGCGGTGCATACCGAGACCGGTATCCGTCTGCATCCTGAGCCGGTTCCGCTGGGCTTCGATCCACTTCCTGCGCTTGTCGGCCCCGCGCACTCCCCGTGAGCTCCCTGGTCGAGACTGGGCCGTACCCTTCCCTGGACGCCGTTCCGGCGCACGGCCTGGGTGGGCAGCACACGGCTCACCATGGCACTGGGTCACGGGAGGGCCGAATGGCTTCGGCCGCCGGATGCCGCCATTCTGTGAGGAGGTCACCTCGGACGCTCGGTGAGCTCCTCGGGCGGGGGTCTATGAGGGGTCCAGCCGTGGACGCCGGGCAGGCGTCCATGCCGGGGCGCGCGGGGTGGGCTCCTATCCGGCGGCTGGGGTGAGGGTGCGGAGGGCGTGTTCGACCAGGGTCACCAGGACTACCTTGGCGGAGGCGCGGCGGCGGACGTCGCAGAGGATGACCGGGATGTCCGGGTCGAGGTCCAGCGCGATGCGCACGTCCTCGGCCTCGTGCTTGTCGGCCCCGTCGAAGCAGTTGACCGCGACGATGAAAGGCGTTCCGCGCTGCTCGAAGTAGTCGATGGAGGGGAAGCAGTCGGTGAGGCGACGCGTGTCGGCGAGGACGACCGCGCCCAGCGCGCCGTAGGACAGTTCGTCCCACATGAACCAGAAGCGCTCCTGGCCCGGCGTGCCGAACAGGTAGACCACGAGACCCTCACGGATGGTGATCCGCCCGAAGTCCATGGCCACCGTGGTGGTCGTCTTACCCTCCACGCCGTCGATGTCGTCGACGCCGATGCCTCGGTCGGAGAGGACCTCTTCGGTGCGCAGGGGCCGGATCTCGCTGATCGCTCCGACCAGCGTGGTCTTCCCCACGCCGAAGCCGCCCGCCACCAGGATCTTGAGGGCGACGGGCTCCTCAGAGGGCTCGTAGGCCATTGATCACTTCCTTGAGAATGCGCTCGTTTGGGCGCGGTCCCGCCTGGGCGGGAGCCCGTACGCTGATCATGCCCTGGTCTTGGAGATCACCGAGGAGAACGCGGACCACGCCGAGCGGCAGGTCGATCTCGGAGGCGATGTCCGCGACCGACATCGGCCGGTCGGCCAGCTCAAGGATGCGTTGCTCCTCGGGGCCGAGACCGGCCTCGCCAGTGTACGGAGACCCGGTCGCCGTGACCATAGCGATCAGGTCCAGGTTGTCACCCGATGACCGCGTACGGCCACGGATAAGCGCATAGGGCCGTACGATCGGCCCGGCCTCCTCGTCGAGCCACTGCTCGCCACGCGTCGTCATGACAACGTCCGCCGGGGGTTGGTGGAGATGTGCTGGCCGACGCGCTTGACCAGCATCGCCATCTCGTAGGCGATGTGGCCCACGTCGGCGTCCGAGCTGCTCAGCACGGCG
This sequence comes from Sphaerisporangium sp. NPDC049003, assembly GCF_043197795.1. Lineage (NCBI taxonomy): Bacteria > Bacillati > Actinomycetota > Actinomycetes > Streptosporangiales > Streptosporangiaceae > Sphaerisporangium > Sphaerisporangium sp. NPDC049003. Next base: position 321,072 of record NZ_JBICTU010000001.1, on the reverse strand, counting down.
AGGCAGGTGCCGGTGCCGGCCGCCGTCACGAACAGGAACGCGGACTCCATCTCGACGATCGTCTGACGCACCTCGCCGCCGCCGAAGTGGCGTCCCGCGCCGCGGGCGAGGCTCTGGAAGCCGGAGGCCACCGCGGACAGGTGTTCCGCGTCCTCTCTGCTGAAGCCCTTGGAGGCCCCGACGACGAGGCCATCGGTGGAGAGGATGACCGCCTGGCGTACGGCGGCGACCCTGCTGATGAGATCGTCGAGGAGCCAGTTGAGTTCGCCGTTAGACGACACTTTGCCGGTCATTCGTCACCCTTCTCGCCAGTCGTCTGATGTACGTAACCCTCACTATGGTTGCGCAGCTCATGCTTTTGGTCACGCTCGCTCGGGCGCGCAATGGCTCCTTCAGAGCTCTCGGATGCCCGCCCCTGGAGGGCATTCTCGTCGTCGCGCCTGCTCACGCGCTCGTTCGGCCGGGCATCCGTCCCCGGCCCGACATCCGGCGGATCCTGGTCGGCTTCGGCGCGTCCTCGGCGTCCTCCTTGCTGGAAGGCGGAGAACATAGCACGAGCCTCGTCCGGAGATCGCTCGTTATGCCCGGAAAGACTGGGTCGTCCGATCTCGGACCCGGCAGGGGGCGTGGGGGCGGCGAGGGGGCCGGTGCTCTCCCGGAGCTGCGGGGCCATGTTCGCCTGGCGCACCCGGCGCGGCAGTCCCCTGTGGGTGCCCTTGGACGTGGAGGTGCGCGTCGGCAATGAAGGGGGATTCTCGGGGTCGGCCAGCGGCCTTCCCCTGTCGCCCATGCCGGAAGCGTCGATCGGGCCGGTGTCGGCGATGCTCGGCACGACGCTGAGCGAGGGGGTCGACTCGGGGGACCGCTCGTTCGGGGGGGTGAAGAACAGCGACGACTCGACGGCGGGGCCGGCGGCGAGCGCCGGAGGCTGACGCGTCATCCTGCCGGTGAGCGAGTCCCGGGCGGGCTGCGGGCCGGTCTCGGCCAGAGAGCCCGGGATGGGGCTCGGCGAGCCGTCGTCGGTCACCAGTTCCTTCGGGATGAGCGCGATGGCGGTCGTGCCCCCGTACGGCGACGCGCGCAGGACCACGCTGACGCCGTTGCGCGCGGCGAGCCGCCCGACGACGAACAGGCCGAGCCTGTCGCTGTCCGCCAGGTCGAACTCCGGGGGGTTGGTAAGCCGGTCGTTGATCGCGGCGTACTCCTGCGGGGTCAGGCCGAGACCCCGGTCCTCGATCTCGACCACGAAGCCGTTGGCCACAGAGTCGCCGCGGACCTGCACGCGCGTCTGCGGCGGAGAGAACATCGTCGCGTTCTCTATCAGCTCGGCGATGAGGTGGATGAGGTCCGCGACCGCCGTCCCGCTGAGGTAGGCGTTCGGCAGCGGAAGCACATTGACCCGGGTGTAGTCCTCCACCTCCGCCACTGCGGCGCGCACGATGTCGAGGACGGGCACCGGCTTGCGCCAGGCCCGGCCCGGGGCGGCCCCGGACAGGATGATCAGGCTCTCCGCGTGCCGGCGCATCCGGGTGGTGAGATGGTCGAGCTGGAAGAGGTCATCCAGCGCCTCGGGCTCTCTGGCGCGACGCTGCATGGCGTCGAGCAGGGTGAGCTGGCGGTGCAGCAGGCCCTGCTTACGGCGGGCGAGGTTGAGGAAGACCTGGCTGACGCCCCTGCGCAGGTTCGACTGCCCCACGGCCGCCTCCACGGCGGTGCGCTGCACGGAGCTGAACGCCTGCGCCACGTCCGCGACCTCGGCCGAGTCGCCCCCGGTGATCGGCGGGGCCTCGGTGTCGACGTCGACCTCCTCGCCCACGCGCAGCCGCTTGACGACCCCCGGGAGCCGCACGTCGGCGAGCTCGCGGGCGGAGTTGCGCAGGTCGGCCAGCTCCCGTACGAGACGACGGCCGAATCGCACCGAGATGATGATCGACGCGACGACCGCGACGAGGCCGAGCCCGCCAGCGAGCCCGATGCGGACCAGGATGCCGGTGGCGACGCTCTTGGCGCGCTCGGCGAGCGTGAGGGATGCCTTCGCGTTGACCTGGTCGAGCATGGCCGAGAGGTTGTCGATGATCGGCCGCCACCTGGCGAGCGAGCTGGGCAGGGGGCCGCCGGCGCGGGCCTTGCCGATCAGATCCTGCTCCATGCTGGTGAAGCGCTTGAAGGTCGGGGAGGCGAAGACCTCCTCGTACGGCTTGCGCAGCTCCTGGTCCAGCGAGGCCATGCCCTTGGCGTACTGGAAGCGCCGGTTGGCGGCCCATTCTGAGAAGGCGATGTACTCGGCGTCGGAGAGACCGCCCGTGATGATCGCCCCGCTGATCAGCGCGTTCTCGCGGGCGATGATCTCGTAGCCGTTGCCCATGCCCTGCATCGCCCCGGCCTGTTCGAAGATCGCCAGGTCGGGCACCGAGACCATGCGGTCGAACACGCGGAAGAGGGCGTCCATGATCCGGTTGTAGGACTGGGTGGTCTCCAGCCGGCTGGACTGCGCGGTGTCCACGTTGGCCCGGATGCTGGGCAGGTGCTGCAGTTCGTTGAGCAGGGACGTGAGCGAGACCTTCATCGCGTCGCTGAGCGAGGACTGCACTTCGGCGCCGGCGGCGCGGAATTCCGAGAGCGACTTGTCGGTGGCGTGGCGCTGGGTGGCGAGCCGGTTCTGGTCGCTGGACCGCGAGCTGAGGGTGCCGGCGGACAACGCGCGCTCGGCCTGAATCTGGAGGCCCAGATCGGTTGAGGTGACCCCGATGCCCTGGTAGACCGTGTTCGCCGTCAGGAGCGAGATGCCATCACCGATCGTGAGGTTAAGGACAAAGCCCCACAAAGCACTGAGCGACAGCAGAGGGAGGAGTAGTAAGGAAAAGATCTTGAAGCGGATGGACCGCTTTCCAGAACCCATGGTCACTCCTGCATCGCTCGGAGGCTCTAGCCGCATTTAGGGGGAAATGCGCCTCCGGAAGATCCACAGAAGGCTAGCACCGATAGGCTTCCGGCGTACTGGAGGACAGATGATTACTGTGATTACTGGGGCCAGTGCGGGCATTGGTGCCGCTGCCGCCGAGGGACTGGCCCGAGCCGGGCACGACGTGGTCCTGGTCGGTCGCTCCCGCGCCAAACTGGACGCCGTCGCCGGTCGCGTCGCGAGCGTCTCGGGCCGCCGGCCCGACGTCGCCATAGCCGATTTCACCTCGTTCGAGGACGTCACAAGGCTCGCCGCCGACCTGCTCGACCGGTACGAGCGCATCGACGTGCTCGCCAACAACGCCGGGGTCATGTCGACGAACAGGCAGCTGACGCGCGACGGCCACGAGATCATGATCCAGGTCAACCATCTGTCGCCTTTCCTGCTGACCAACCTCCTGCTCGACCGCGTCACCGCCTCCGGAGGCAGGGTGGTCACCACGTGCTCGGCCGCCGCGAGGACCGGCCGTCTCGACCCCGCCGACCTCGACCGTTCGGGCAGGCGCTGGAGCGGCTGGCTGCAGTACGGCGACACCAAGCAGGCGAACGCGCTGTTGACGGTCGCGCTGGCCAGGCGTGGTGTGGCCGCCACGTGCTTCCACCCCGGAATCATCAGGACGGGCTTCGCCCCCGACAGCCTCTACATGAAGCTCCTCATGATCATCCCCGGAGTCGCCCAGTCGCCCGAGCGTGGCGCGAGCACGCTGGTCCACCTGGCGACCTCTCACGACGGCACCAAGCACAGCGGGCGCTACTTCGTGAGGAGCGCCCCGGCGTCGGCCGGCAGGCGCATGACCGACCCCGGCCTCGCCGCCGCGCTCTGGGGCGCGAGCCTCGCCGTCACCGGGCTCTCCGCCGGCGAGATCACCTGACCCCGCGCCGTCCGTTGGCGGCTGTTCGCCGAGGGGCCATCCGTCGTTCGCCTGGTTCCCAGGCAGTCTCGCTAGGGTTCGTGGGCTGTGACCGCCGCCACCGCCGCCCCCTCCGGCATCGCCGCAACCCCCGCCGCTCGCGATCCGTACCTGGACAACGCCAAGTTCCTGGCGATCATCCTGGTGGTGACGGGGCACCTCATCGAGGACCTCCGGGACGTGCCGGTCGCGCACGCGCTCTACTTCTACGGCTACCTGTTTCACATGCCGCTTTTCATCACCCTGAGCGGCTATTTATCACGAAATTTCACTTTCTCAGCGGGTAAGGCGAGGAAGTTGATCAGCGGCCTCGCCGTGCCGTACGTGATCTTCGAGCTGGTGTACTCCCTGCCGCGCCTCATCCTGTACGGGAAGCTGGACATCAGCCTGCTCGACCCGTACTACCTCACCTGGTTCCTCATGTCACTGTTCATGTGGCGGCTGTCGACCCCGGTGTGGCAGCAACTCCGCTGGCCGCTGGCCGTCGCGGTGATATTGTCGCTGCTCTCCGGCATGAGCGAGCTCCCCGACGAGCTGTCGATGAACCGAACGCTCGGCCTGCTGCCCTTCTACGTGCTCGGCCTGATGCTCCGCCCCGAGCACCTGGACTTCCTCAAGCGCCCCCCGGTACGGATGCTCGGCGCCTTCGTCCTGCTCACCGGCCTCGCCGCCGCGCTGGCCTTCCACACCGACATCGCGACCGAGTGGATCCGGTGGCGGCACAGCAACGACAGGATCGGCGTGGGCGACCTCGCCGGGACCCTGATCAGGCTCGGGATGCTGTCGGCCGGCGCGCTGCTGGTGGCCGCGTTCCTCGCCGTCACGCCCTCGCGCCCCACGTGGTTCTCCGGGCTCGGCACGGCCACGATGTACGCCTACCTGCTGCACGGCCTGGTGGTGAAGGTCATGGAGAGGTACGACGACGGGCTGGCCACACCGTGGGGCGTCGCCCTGGTCGCGGCCTTCGGCGTCGCGCTCGCCACCGTGCTGTGCACGCCGCCCGTGCGCCGCCTCACCCGCTGGGCCGTGGAGCCCGACACCTCGTGGGCCTTCACGATGATCCGCCGTCCTCGGTCCTCACACTGACCAGCTCCCGTACGGCCCTGTACGCGGCGCTGACGGCGGCGTCGGCGTCCGCTCCCGGCACCGAGTCGGAGTTGGCGATCGCGATGCGCCCGAAGCGCCGCCGGGCGGTGTCGGCGGGGAAGGGCCCGTCCGGGTAGAACGCGTCCCACGGCCGCGCGTACTCGGGGGCGTACCCGTGGCCCCAGCGGTTGACGGTGAGCCCCTCGATGTCGCGTGCGGGGTCGAAGCCCCAGGGGCCGAGCAGCCGGGTGAGCTGTTCCCTGACGCTGTACTCCAGCGTGCCGTACGGCGTGCCGAACAGCGCGCGGCGCCCCGCCACCGCCGCGTCCCTCGGCGCCATCCCCGGCGTGGCGGCGGTGTGGACCAGGTGGACGTTGATCGGCTCGTCCGGGCTCCTCGGGCAGCGGTAGGAGCCGACGCTGACCGGGGGGGCCAGCTCGGCGGTGACCCAGTACGCCCCGGTGAAGCGGGCGCGGCGGATCCCCGCCTCCCTGAAGGCGTGCCAGTCGCGAAGCTGCGCCGTCGCGGACACCAGCGGTAGCTTCACCGCCTGACGCAGGGCCTCCTTCTGCTCGGGCGGCAGGTCGCGGACGAGATGGGGGATCACCATGTTCCAGCAGGCCATGACCACCGCGCCCGCCCGTACGGTCCTGACCCTGTGGCCGTCGAAGTAGCCCACGGTCGCCGTCGCCGCCGTGTCGGCCGGGCCGTCGTTGCGCACGAGCACCACCGTGCTCGACAGGCGCAGCCGTACACGGTTCGCGGGACGGTCGAGGCTGCCGTAGTCGAAGGACGTGGTGGTGATCTCCTCCATCGAGGCCGCCTTCGCGAACCCGGGAACCATGCGTGCGATCATCATGCGGACCAGGGCCTGGTTGCCCTCCGGGAAGCAGTAGACGTCGGCGTCCTCGGCCGCCCAGTTCCTGGTCACCCTCGGGGAGTTGTACGCCGACGGCCTGGTGCCGTCCAGCTTCAGCCCCGCGAAGCCGGGATAGGTGAAGCGGTCCGCCCCCGCCCACGCGTCGATGGCGCCCAGCGCGTCCGAACCGTAGGCCCAGGTGGTGTTCGGCATCGTCTGGCAGAACCTCACGGCGTCGGGGTGTACGCGGCAGACGTCGCGGAGGAAGCCCGCGTACGTCAGCCCGGCCAGCCGTTCCTTCTTCTTCTCGTCCGGCAGGCCGGGAAACCAGTCGGGCGGATCGTCGAACAGCATGACCAGGTCCTTCCTGGCCTGGACCGCGATCGGCAGCTCCGCGACCCACTGCGCGGTCGTCTTGCCCGGGTTGAGCACCACGAGCTTGTCGGCCCCGAAGCTCTCCCTGTCGCAGAAGACGCCGTCGTGCATCAGCAGGCCCGGGTAGAGGTCCGGGTCGAGGCGCCCGCGCGACTCCACCCCGAGGCCGGCGAGCAGGTCCTTGCCGTCGGGCGACCACGCCGAGGGCGCGTACAACGAGCGCGAGCCGCCGTGCCCGACCAGCGGTCCGACGCGCCCCGCGGGCTGGAACTCGTTGCGGCGCGCGTGGCCGCCGACGTCGTCGTGGTTGTCCAGGACGAGCACTCGCGCGCGAGGGTCGCGCTGTGTCCAGGTGTAGGCGGCGGTGACGCCGCTGATTCCCGCGCCGACCACGACCAGGTCGTAGCTCTCCCTGGTGGGCTCCGGCGTGCCCGCCCGCTCCCAGAACCTGCCGTCGCGCAGGGCGTGGGCCACGCCGAGGGCGTCCGGCGTGTCGCCCTGGAGTCCCATGGAACGGGCGGGGAGCCTTCCCACGTGGCTCCGGCCGTGGGCGCTCCGGGCCAGGGAGCCGGCGGCGTGCCCGGCGACGGCGGCTGCGCCGTGTCGCGTGCGGGAGCCGAACGCCGCGCACGCGGCCACCGCCGCCACCCCGTCGAAGAAGTCCCTGCGGCTGATCTCACGGTCCATCCCGAGCCCGCGTCCCCGCCGTACGTCATCGGGTCCCCGCCGTACGTCATCGGGTCCCCGCCGTACGTCGTCGGGTGGGGGAGGAGGCCCGGAGTCGTTTCCCCCGGGCTCGTGTGCTCGTCTTCCCGGAAAGTCTCCGCCAAGCGGGAAATGAGCCATCATTCCGCGATCATCAGCCGGGAGGAGCGGAAAAAGGAGCGTGTCGCGGAGCGCGGGCCAACTCTTTTGGCATTTATTGCGCCGGCCGCACGCGGGACATCCTGATTGTCAGCACCGATTCGTTATTGGTGGGAACGCGATGATCACGCCGGTCGTTGGCGAGATGAAGACGAAACGCGCGCGTTCCGACATCGCGGCGAAGTGCTGTTCAGCCCTCCGCCTGCTGATGATGTAACGGGGCAAACGGAGTAACGTTCGCGTTCACGGTCGATGTACGACGACGGGGTGTTTACGGGTGGTCGGCAGGCAGGGCAGGGTCACCGGCAAGATAGGGCCGGGCCTTGTGGGTGAGGTGATGGTGCCGATACGCGGGGGCGTTGAGGCCTTCTACGCGCATCCGACGCTTCCCGACGAAGAGATCCCGGTGGGGACCATCATCGTCGTCGTCGATTATTCGCCGCCGCGCACGGTCTACGTGGCACGCGCGATCGTCTGAATCTCCTCTCCCTCTCATTTTCGGAGGTCTCCATGACCACCACGGAGCTGGCCCTCTGGGCCGGCGGTGTCGTCTTCCTGCTCGTCGTCGTCATCCTCGTGTTCAAAGCCGTCTGGCGGATCGCCGAGCCCAACGAGGCGCTGATCATCTCCGGACTCGGGGCGCACACCAAGAACGAGCTGGCGGACAGCCTGGGATTCAAGATCATCACGGGCAAGGGCGCGGCCGTGCTGCCCGGGTTCCAGACGGCGCGGCGGTTGCGGCTCGACAGCCGGGCCACCAACCTCCAGGTCAACTGCGTGACCCAGCAGGGGATCCCCGTCCAGGTGCGCGGCGTGATCATCTACAAGGTCGGCGACGACTTCGTCTCGATCGCCAACGCCGCCCGCCGCTTCCTCGACCAGCAGGACAGCATGAACGGCGCGATCCACGAGCTGTTCACCGGCCACCTGCGCTCGATCATCGGCAACCTGACCGTCGAGGACCTCATCCTCAACCGCGAGCGGCTGACCGGCGAGACCCGCAGCAGCGCCGCCGACGAGATGAGCAAGCTCGGCCTGGTGGTCGACTCCCTCCAGATCCAGGAGATCGACGACGAGACGGGGTACATCCTCAACCTCGGCAAGCCGCACGCCGCCAGGGTCGCCGCCTCCGCCCGCATCGCCGAGGCGCAGCGCGACCAGGAGGCCACCGAGGCCGAGCAGGTCGCCGCCGCCAAGAAGGCCGGGGCCGTCCGCGAGTCGCAGATCCAGCAGGCCGGATACCAGGCGGAGATCGACCAGGCCGCGGCCAAGTCGCGCCAGGCCGGCCCGCTGTCCGAGGCGACCGCCCGCCAGGAGGTCGTCGTCCAGGAGACCCGCGCCGCCGAGCTGGAGGCCCAGCTCGCGGAGCAGCGGCTGCAGTCCCAGGTGCGCAAGCCGGCAGACGCACGGGCGTACGAGACGGTGACGCTGTCGCAGGCCGAGCGCGACGCCCGCATCGCGCAGGCGGAGGCCGAGGCCAAGGAGACCGAGCTTCGCGCCGTCGCCCAGGCGTCCCAGGTCAAGCAGGCCGCGGCGGCGGAGGCCGAGTCCGTGCGGCTGCGCGCCGAGGCGGCCGGCGCGGCCTCCCGCGCCACGGGTGAGGGCGAGGCGGCGGCGGCACAGGCACGCGGCCTCGCGGAGGCCGAGGCGGCGAAGGCCAAGGGTCTGGCCGAGGCGGAGGCGGCGAAGGCCAAGGGCCTGGCGGAGGCCGAGGCGATCAGGGCCCGCGCTCAGGCGCTGGCCGAGAACCAGGAGGCGGTCATCGCCCAGCAGCTCGCCGAGAACTGGCCGGCGATCGTCGAGGCCGGCTCCAAGGCGTTCGGCAACATCGACCACATGGTGGTCCTGAACGGCGCCCAGGGCGTCGAGGAGCTGCTCGCCAAGGCGCTCACGCTCGGAGGCACCGGGCTCGGTCTCGCCCGCTCGTTGCTGTCCGGCGCGACGCCGCCCAGCCTGAACGGCACCGAGCCGCTGACCGGCAAGTCCGTCGACGCGAGCTGAGCACCGGAGCCCGCGCCCCCCGCCGGGAGGTTGGAGTCCTTCAGGGCGGGGGAAGGAACGGGCAGAAAGCGCGGTGTGCCCCCCGACGGCAACGGTGTTGATTCGCCGAGTTGGTGCGGGCGGGGGGCGAAATGGGGATCAGCGGTTTCCTGGGTCGGTGGCCGGTGCTTCGGCAGCTCACCGGCCCCGACCCGTGCGGGCTGGGCGCGGCGGTCAGGTCACGGAAGACCGACGCGCTGAGGTCCCGCGTCGCCACCGCCGACCGGGTGGTGAAGTCGGTCTGCCCCTACTGCGCCGTGGGCTGCGGGCAGGACGTCTACGTCCGCGACGAGAAGGTCGTCCAGATCGAGGGCGACCCCGACTCGCCGATCAGTCGGGGCAGGCTCTGCCCCAAGGGCTCGGCGACGCTCCAGCTCACCACCGGCCCCGGCCGCGAGCACGGCGTGCTGTACCGCAGGCCGTACGCCACCGAGTGGGAGCAGCTCGACCTCGACACCGCCATGCGGATGGTCGCCGACCGGGTGGTGCGCACCCGGCGCGAGACCTGGCAGGAGGAGTGCGACGGCAGGCGCGTGGCTAGGACCATGGGCATCGCGAGCCTCGGCGGCGCCACCCTGGACAACGAGGAGAACTACCTCATCAAGAAGCTGATGACCGGGCTCGGCGTCGTGCAGGTGGAGAACCAGGCCAGGGTCTGCCACAGCTCGACGGTCACCGGTCTCGGCACCTCCTTCGGCCGGGGCGGCTCGACCACGTTCATGCAGGACCTGCAGCACGCCGACTGCGTCATCATCGAGGGCTCCAACTTCGCGGAGGCGCACCCGGTCGGCTTCCAGTGGGTGATGGAGGCCAAGCGGCGCGGCGCCACGATCATCCACGTGGACCCCCGCTTCAGCCGTACGAGCGCCATGGCCGACCTGTACGTGCCGATCCGCGCGGGCACCGACATCGCGTTCCTCGGGGCGATCGTCAACCACGTGCTGACGGAGGGCAAGGACTTCCGGGAGTACGTCCTCAACTACACCAACGCCGCGTGCATCGTCTCCGACGAATTCCTCGACAGCGAGGACCTGGACGGCGTCTTCTCGGGATGGAACCCCGAGACGCGCACGTACGACGTCAGCACCTGGCGGTACAAGGGGCCCCCGGTGCAGGCGGTCTCGGGGCGGCGGCTGCGGCTGGACGAGTACCACATGCCCGGCAGGAGCGAGGCGCACGGATCGGGCGGCGCCCCGGTGACCCCGCGTCCCGACCGGGACGAGACGCTGACCCACCCTCGCTGCGTCTACCAGATACTCAAGCGGCACTTCGCGCGCTACACCCCGGAGGTGGTCGAGGAGACCTGCGGGATCCCGCGCGAGACCTTCCTGAAGGTCTGCGACGCGCTGACCTCGAACTCCGGGCGTGACCGCACCAGCGCCTTCGCGTACGCCGTGGGGTGGACGCAGCACACCGTCGGCACGCAGTACATACGGACGGCGAGCATCCTGCAGTTGCTGCTCGGCAACATCGGGCGGCCCGGCGGCGGCATCATGGCGCTGCGCGGCCACGCCAGCATCCAGGGCTCCAGCGACATCCCGACCCTGTACAACCTGCTGCCCGGCTACATCCCGATGCCGTACGCGCACACCGACGAGAACCTCGACACGTTCGTCGACGTCATCAGCACGAAGAAGGGCTTCTGGGCCGACGCCCGTACCTACGTGGTCAGCCTGCTCAAGTCGTACTACGGGGACGCGGCCACGGCGGAGAACGACTTCTGCTTCGGGCACCTGCCCCGGCTGACCGGCTCGCACAGCACGTACGACACGGTCATGGCACAGCTCGAAGGGGTGTGCAAGGGCTACTTCCTGTTCGGTGAGAACCCGGCCGTCGGATCGGCGAACACCGGGCTGCAGCGGCTCGGTATGGCCAACCTCGAATGGCTGGTGGTGCGCGACTTCGCCCTCATCGAGTCGGCGACCTGGTGGAAGGACGGCCTGGAGATCCAGAGCGGCGAGCTGCGCACCGACCAGATCGCCACCGAGGTCTTCTTCTTCCCGGCGGCCTCGCACACCGAGAAGAGCGGGACGTTCACCAACACCAACCGGCTGCTCCAGTGGCACCAGGAGGCCGTCACGCCGAGCGGCGACCGCCGCAGCGACCTGTGGTTCGTCTACCACCTCGGGCGCATGATCAGGGAGCGGCTGGCGGGCTCCACCGATCCGAGCGACCACGCGATCCTTGACCTGACCTGGGACTACCCGGTGGACGGCGAGATCGCGGAGCCGAGCGCCGAGGCCGTGCTCCAGGAGATCAACGGGTACGGCCCGGACGGGAGCCCGCTGTCGTCCTACACCGAGCTGCGCGCCGACGGCTCCACCTCGTGCGGCTGCTGGATCTACTGCGGGGTGTTCGCAGGCGGGGTGAACCAGGCGGCCCGCCGCAAGCCCCACACCGAGCAGAGCTGGGTGTCGCACGAGTGGGGCTGGGCCTGGCCGCTCAACCGGCGCACGCTGTACAACCGCGCCTCGGCCGACCCGGAAGGCAACCCGTGGAGCCCGCGCAAGGCGTACGTCTGGTGGGACGCGGACCAGGGCCGGTGGACCGGGCACGACATCCCGGACTTCATCGAGGACCGCCCGCCCGGCTACCGGCCCTCGGACGACGCCGTGGGCACCGACGCGCTGTCGGGGATCGACCCGTTCATCATGCAGGGCGACGGCAAGGGCTGGCTGTACGCCCCGGCCGGGCTCATGGACGGCCCGCTGCCGGTGCACTACGAGCCGCAGGACACCCCCTGTGACAACCCGTTGTACCGCACGCACCGGAGCAACCCGGCGCGGGTGACGTACGACCGTCCGGGCAACCGCTACCACCCGCCGGGCAGCGAGGTCTATCCGTACGTCGTCACCACCTACCGGCTCACCGAGCACTTCACGGCGGGCGGGATGAGCCGCTGGCTGCCCTACCTCGCCGAGCTCCAGCCTGAGATGTTCTGCGAGGTCTCGCCGTCGCTCGCCGAGGAACGCATGCTGGAGCACGGCGGCTGGGCCACGATCATCACCGCCCGGGGCGCGATCGAGGCCAAGGTCCTGGTGACCGACCGGATCCCCTCGCTGCGCATGAACGGCCGGGTCGTCCACCAGATCGGCCTGCCCTACCACTACGGGCCGAACGGCTGCGCCACCGGCGACCCGGCGAACGAGCTGGCGCCCATCGTGCTCGACCCGAACGCCGACATCCAGGAGGACAAGGCGTTCACCGCGGACATCCAGCCCGGACGGCGCCCGCGCGGGGCCGGGCTGCCGCGGCTGGTGGAGACGTTCCGCCGGCGGGCCGGCATCACCGAGCCCGCCCACCAGGAGGTCTGAGATGGCTGTGCGACAGCGTGCCCACGCGCGTGGGGGCCGGAGATGACCGTGCGCCCGATCCCGGTGGCCACGAGGCTGCCGGAGGTCCAGGAGGAGACCGGCTACGCCGAGCATCCGCCCCGGATGGGGTTCTTCACCGACACCTCCGTGTGCATCGGATGCAAGGCGTGCGAGGTGGCCTGCAAGGAGTGGAACCAGCTTCCGGCGGACCCGCCGTTCGAGTTCACCGGGCTGTCCTTCGACAACACCGAGCGACTGTCGGCGTCCACCTGGAGGCACGTCGCCTTCATCGAGCAGCGCAAGCCGGCGGACTCCGGTGACCAGGGCACCGCCGGCCTGCGCTGGCTGATGGCGTCCGACGTGTGCAAGCACTGCACCGACGCCGCCTGCCTGGACGTCTGCCCGACGGGCTCGCTCTTCCGCACCGAGTTCGGCACCGTGGTCGTGCAGCAGGACATCTGCAACGGCTGCGGCTACTGCGTGTCCGCCTGCCCGTACGGTGTGATCGACAAGCGCGAGGACGACGGCCGGGTGTTCAAGTGCACCATGTGCTACGACCGGCTGGTCGACGACCTCACCCCCGCGTGCGCCAAGGCCTGCCCGACCGAGTCCATCCAGTACGGGCCGCTGGACGAGCTGCTGCCGCGCGCCGCCGCCCGGGTCCAGGAACTGCGGCAGGACGGTGTCGCCGACGCCCGGCTCTACGGCCACGACCCGCAGGACGGGGTGCGCGGCAACGGCGCCTTCTTCCTGCTGCTCGACGAGCCCGAGGTGTACGGCCTGCCCCCGGCCCCGAAGGACACGACGCGCGACCTCGGCTCGATGTGGCGGCACGCGGCCGTCGCCGCGCTGACCCTGGCCTGTGGCATCGCCACCGCCTTCGTCGCGGGACCCCGATGAACCGCGCCTCGACGCGACAAGGAGAGTGAGATGACGACGCGAGGCCTCCTTGACGGTCAGGCGACACAGATGGCGGACGAGTACATCTCGTACTACAACCGCCCCATCCTGAAGGCGCCGACCTGGCGCGAGGTGAACATCGGCGGCTACCTCTATCTGGGCGGCCTGGCCGGGGCCTCGTCGGTGTTCGCGGCCGGGGGGCAGCTCACCGGGCGCCCCGGGCTCGCGCGGGCCGGGAAGGTCGCCGCGCTCGCCGGCATCACGATGTCGCTGGTCCTGCTGGTCGAGGATCTCGGCCGGCCGGAGCGCTTCCTCAACATGCTCAGGACCTTCAAGCCCACCTCGCCGATGAACGTCGGATCCTGGCTGCTGGCCGCGTACGCGCCACTGGCCGGAGTCAGCCTGGTCACCGACGTCACCGGACGGTGCCCCCTCGCCGGCCGGGCGGCGTGCTACGGGGCCGCGGTGATCGGCCCGGCGGTCACGACGTACACGGCCGTGCTGGTGAGCGACACCGCCGTGCCCGCCTGGCACGAGGGTTTCCGGGAGATGCCGTTCCTGTTCGCGGGCTCGGCCACGGCCACGGCGGCGGGCGCCGCCATGATCGCGGCGCCGGCGTCGGAGAACGCCCCCGCGCGCCGTGCGGCGGTCTTCGGCGCCGCGCTGGAGCTGGTCGCCGGGCGGCTGATGCGGCGCCGCATGGGCATGATCGCCGAGTCGTACGAGCGGGGACGCGCGGGCACGCTGCTGCGTGCGGGAGAGGCGCTGGCCGTGGCGGGCGCCGCCGGCGCGATGCTGGCGGGGCGGAAGCGCTCCCTCGCCGTGCTTTCCGGAGCGGCTCTCATGGCGGCGTCGGCCTGTGTCCGGCTCGGCGTGTTCTCGGCGGGCGTCGCCTCGGCCGCGGACCCCCGCTACACCGTCATCCCCCAACGCGCCCGCGTAGCCGCGGAGACGGCCGGACGTACGTGAGCGCCCCTGCAGGTGCTGGACGTGAGCGCCCGTTCAAGGCCCCGGACGTGAAAGCCCCGGGCCGTCCGTGTCGGGCGGCCCGGGGCGGGGTGGAGGCTACTTGGCGCCGGCGGCCCACTCGATCTTGTCAACGGTGTCGTTGGTGGCCGTGGGCTCTTCGAGCGAGTGTCCGGCCTTCAGGGTGCGGGTGAGCCCGGGTGCGTCGACGTTGATCAGCTTCGCCTTGTGGTCGGTGTTGTTGACCCAGGAGGAGATGTTGTTGGCCGCGCTGGGTCGTCCGGCCGTACCGCCGGCGATGGGCAGCTTGTTGAGGTCGACCGGGTGGCCGGCCCCGACGCCGTAGGCCGGACCGCCCCGGCCGTAGTCGCGGTAGAGGCACAGCGTCTTCGTGGGGCACTGCTCGCTGTCACCCAGTTTGACGACGCCCGAAGGCAGCCCCGAGTCGGCGGCGGGAATGTCGTCGACCGTGGCCGCCATGGCCGCCACGGCCGGGAGCGAGAACGCGGTCAAGGCCGCGACGGCGGCCGTCCCCAGACAGAACACGACACGATTTGTCACGATTTCTCCCCTGATATCGATGACGTCCGGTCGGCCGAGCCGGCCCTCAAAGGGATGACCCTCCAGGCCGGCCTGGCCGTTCCTCATGCGTCAGCCATTAGACACGGGGAGCATCTGATTGCCCACGAACGGTGAGCGCGAGCCGTTGGATGTTTGCCGCCGCCTACACCGCAGTTGGGGAGGGGCTGAAGGAGACGCCTGTCTGTTTCGGGCAAAGGCTCGCAACTCGCCCGAGCCCCGATGACGCAAACGGCCTGGGGGCGCGGCGGCCGATGGCCGGTGAAGGCTGTAATGCGATACTCGTCAGGTGTTTCGCGATTGTGATTCATAGGTACTTCTGAAAGATTTTATTTTGTGATATAATGCCAAAATCTATATGTAGTGTCTCCTCGTGAATTCCAATGGAGAGCCGAGCCAGACCGCGCTCATGGCGGCCGCCGCGCGTGCCGCGCATCTGATCGTCGACGACGAACCGAGGATCTTCGCCGACACCCTGGCCTACGAGCTGCTGGGAGATCGGGCCGAGGAGCTTGTCGGCTACCACCGCGCCCACGGCACGCATCTCGTCCTCGCGGGCGCCCGCGCGGCGGCGGTCACCCGGAGCCGTTACACCGAGGACCGCCTCGCCGAGGCGATACACGGTGGCGTCGACCAGTACGTGATCCTTGGCGCGGGCCTCGACTCGTACGCCTACCGGGCGGAGCCCGCCGCCCAGGTCCGGGTCTTCGAGGTCGACCATCCGGCCACGCAGCGCTGGAAGCGCCGCCTGCTGGAGGACGCGGGGGTCGCGGCGCCGGGCGCCGTCACCTTCGTCCCCCTCGATTTCGAGACCGATTCGCTGCTCGACAGCCTCGTCCTCCACAGGTTCGATCCGTCCCGCCCCGCGTTCGTGAGCTGGCTCGGCGTCACGATGTACCTCAGCCACGCGGCCATCGGGCAGACCCTCGCGGTGATCGGCGGTTTCGCGCCCGGCACCGAGCTGGTCGCCGACAGCATGCTTCCCGAGAACCTGCGGGACGAGGCGGGCCAGGCGTACGTCGAGGCCGTGACGCCGGTCTCGGCCGACGGAGGCGAGCCCTGGCTGACCTTCCTCGGCCCCGAGGGCATGTCCGCCCTCCTGGAGAAGCACGGCTTCGCCGTCATCGAGCACGTCCACCAGCGCGACACGGTCGACACCGCGCTATGGGACAGATCCGACGCTCTCCGGCCCTACGAGCTGTCGCTGCTCACCCGCGCGAGAGCGCAGCGATAGGGCCGGAGCGCTGGCATTGTCTCGGCGGCGGGTTCCACTTCGTGTCGAGGTCGACCCGAGGGCCCGTCCGAGGCGCGGCGGGTGCGTTTGGTGGACAGATCGAGCCATGTCGTCCTGGCGTCGTCGTCGAACGGCCGGCTCGCGTCAGGAAAGTCGGACAAGTGTGGCAGGTCGATGCGGACGCGCACGTCTCGCGCCACCCGGCCAGCGGCATCGCCGGGAAGAACTCCATGCCGCCATCGTGTCCCCGTAGATCACGCTCGGGAGGGCGGGTACGAGCCTGAGCCGGCGAAGGGGCCCGGCGTTCCCTGGGTCCTTCGCCGGCTCGCTCGTCGCGGGTCGTCAGAAACTTCCCACAGGCCCGAGAGTGCTCGCGAGCTCGCAGGGGTTGCCGAACGTGCGTATCGACAAAAGGAAGTGGTCGTCCCAGACGCCGACCGACGACACCGTCACCGGCTCGTAGATCGTCGGGCAGGCCGTTTGGTTCGTATTCCTCAGTTTCTGCACATCGCCATCCACACCGGCCAGCAAGGCACAGGCCTCGCGTGGTTTCGGGTGCGTTCCGCCTCCCCTGGGCGCACACTGCAACACCACGGCCCGGGAGGGGGGTACGAGGACCGGCCCCTGGCCGACCACCAGCACCAGCGCCTTGGCCGAAGCGATCACCTCCGACGTGCCGGATGCCGCGGCGGAGTCACGTGGCTGGTCGGCCCAGGCGGCATTGGTGGCTTGCTGACTGAATCCCGCGACCGCGACGAGGATCACGGAGATGCGAGCCATACCGCTGCACAGAAGTGTCATGACTGTTCCCTTGATCATCTTGAGCCGGTGGTCGAATTCTTGATCTTGGAGACGTGTGGGTCAAAGACCCGACCTTGGGGCGCGAGCCAGCGTCTCACCTGGTCAGAACCAAATCCTGGCCTGCCCGTCGAGGAGGATGTGCCGCGAGGAAGCGGATGGGCTACAGCCCCGCGGAGTACAGCAGCCTGTTGTTCGTGCCGCTCGGCACGCCCTTCAGGACGTTCGGAGTGGTCGCGCTGACGAGCCAGGTGAGGACGGTGGCGGTGGCGTAGTCGCCGTAGGCCGACTTGAACAGCGCGCCCACCCCGGTGGCGTAGGGAGCGGCGAAGGAGGTTCCGCTGCCCGAAGTGCTGCCGCCTCCCAGCCTGGCCGAGGTGATGTTCACACCGGGAGCGATCATGTCGACGCAGGGACCGGTGTTGCTGAACGAGGCGAAGGCGTCGGTGATGTCGGAGGCTCCGAGGGTCAGCACCCGTGGGGCGCTGGCCGGGGAGACGTCGCACGCGTCGGCGGAGCTGTTTCCGGCCGCCACGCTGACGAACACCCCGGAGTCGGCCAGTGCGGTGGCCGCGGCGTTGGCCGCGTCGGACTTCGACCCGCCGAGAGAGGCGTTGGCGACGGCCGGTTTGACGGCGTTCGCGGCCACCCAGTCGAACCCGGCGATGATCCCGGAGAACGCGCCGCTGCCGTCGCAGCCGAGGACACGGACCGGAACCAGTTTGACGGCGTGGACCACACCCCAAGTGGTGCCACCGACGATGCCGGCCGTCATCGTGCCGTGGCCCAGGCAGTCGCTGGTGCCGTACCCGTCGTCGATGGTGGTGTAGCCGCGCAGGAGGCGGCCGCTGAACTCGGTGTTGGTCGGGTCGATGCCGCTGTCGATCATGTAGGCGGTCACCCCCGCACCGGTGTGCCGGGGATTGAACTGGCCATTGAGCGGGAGGCGTCGCTGGTCGATGCGATCGAGCCCCCACGAGGTGGTGGGCCCCGCCGGCGGAACGCGCGTCACCGGTCCGGCCGGGCGCGGCGGCGAGTCGAAGGCGTAGGCCAGGGCATCCTGTTCGATCGCCGCGACGGAGGGTTGGAACCGCAACCGGTTGAGCTGCGCGGGCGTCAGCCTGGCGGCGAAGCCGTCGAACACATGCTTGTAGGTCTGGAGGGGGTGCACGCCGAGCGGGAGCGCCGTGCCGGAGGCGCTCGCGCCGGGTTTCAGCCTGACGATGTACTGGCCCTGGATGGGATTGGACGCGTGGGTAGCCGTGACCTCCACAGGGCGTCGCAGCGGAGCCGTCGTCCCTGCCTGGGCGGTCGGGGACATCGCGATGGCGGCGCTGAACAGCAGAAGTCCGGGCAGTCCGAGCGCGAGGCTTTTCCTGTTTGAACGGACTTTCCTTGCGGGGCGCATTCGCATTGGGGCCTGCCTCTCAATGGTCGACTGGTGTGGCTGAGTACAACCACTCGACTACCGAGAGTAACGATCAATCGCCTGATATCGCGGCCTTTGATCTCCGCGTCAGGTGCATGACAGAGGCAAGATCCCGTCAGGGCGAAACGACGGCCCTATGGCCGTCAGGCGTCCTCGACGATGATCCCCATGGCGTTCGCGAGGCTGTGGGCCAATCCCCGCGCGTCCGAGGTTTGACGGTCACGCCCCGCCGAACTCCATCGACCGGTACGTGCCGTCGTCCACGAGATCGTGCTCGGGCAGTCGCGCGCCGCTGAGAACGGTCTTCAATCTGGGCGCCGCCGGTTCCTTCAGGGGCTGCCGCCGAGCGCGTGGGGGTGGCGAAGACATGGGGGGCAGCCTACGACGTCTTCCAGAAGCGCCGCGAAGGTGCCGCCAGACGGTTCTCACCGTCGAGTCGAGAGATGGTGTTCGTCATCAAGGCCGCGCGAGCAGCCGGTTCTCCGGCCGGAACGTCGACGAGCTCGTAGCCGAACAGGCGGTAGCTCTCCTCGTGTACGCGCTCGAATTCGAGGGAGTCCTCGAAGCTGATCCGCCGGGCGGGGGTGGGCTCGCAGAATCCGAGATTGCGGATGAAGAAGACGTGACGCTCGTAGACGTCCTCGCCTGTGATCCTCTCGATCTCGGCGGAGAGCGCCGGGGAGACCGGATATCCCAGATAGATGGCGAGCGCATGGGTGCAGATCGGAGAACGGTCGTAGAACTGGATGTCCGTCGCCGGGCCGTCCGTCTGCCGGTGCCGCTGCACGGTGAGCACCTTGTCGATGAACGACGCATGCGCCCACGGCTCGGTTTCGCCCCGCGCCTGCTCCGACGCGATGACCGCCGTCGCCGCCTCGTCGACGACACCGTGCCCGAGCGCCTCCAGATGCCGGAGAACCGTCGTCTTCCCGGCACCGGGGGTGCCAGTGATGATGTATCGCCTCAATGTTCTCCTTCACCACCTGCGCGCTCGGCAGGCGAGGGACGTCCGAGGGTGGCGCGGAAGACTCAGATCTTCATTTCGGAAATTTCTTCCCTGGGCCGTAATGCACCCCGACACCTCCTCGTGCGGCACCGATCTTTTCCAGGATCTCTCGATCTCTGAGAGCGTTGATCAGATCGCGGGCCGCGTAAACATGCAGGTCGAACAGCCGACGGATCGTCTGGTTAGTGACGAAGCCGTACTCCCGTACGTGGTCGATCACCTTTTGATCGGTCTCCGTGGCGCCGTGGCGGCGATACGTCACCGAACGGGACATCGCCGTGAGAACGTGGGATCGGAGGCGGTATGTAGGAAACGGCTTGTTGATCGTACGTCTTGTCGGCTCTAGAAGATCATATTCATCTGCCATCATGGAAAGAACCTCCTGCGCCTCGACCGGAGTGCGCTGGATGGTTTCCGCGAGTTTCATCGCGTCGATATTGGTGCTATGCCGAAGATATGACAAGGCAAGCAGTACATTCAGGTCTCTTGCCACTTTTATTGGAAGGTCACTGATGAAGCGCACGAAAGCGCCGTTGCCGATTCCGCCCGCGAGAGTGGCGCGAACAAGCGTTCCGTGATCCTCGAACAGGGGAGGCTCTTTGCCGATCCGCAGCATCTCCCGATAGGCCCTGTCGACTCCCTGTCCGGTGCGTTCGGCGAACTGGAGGATGGAAACCGTTTCCGTGAGGAGGCGATTTCTCGGAGTGGACGGATAGGTGAGGATATTGGAGGGGGTCACGCCCGATACCAGTCCGCCCGGACTCGTGATGACGAGGCGTTCAGGAGAATGCTCGATGTCGACCGTGCCGCTGGTCTCGTATGATCGGTGGATGAACGCGTTGATGATGAGCTCGCGGACGGCCTCGTTCGGATAGTCTGTGAGCTGCAGTTGCACGCCGCCGGCCACATTGAGCGGGTGGACCTCGCGACGAGTCTCTATCGCATCCGTAAGAGCTTGGATCGCGGCGATCAGAGGTCGAGTGCCTCTTATTCGTTGCGTCGCCTCGCTGCCCGTGGTGGGGCGGAATTGATACGAGTAACCATAACCGGGGATGATCTGGTTCAGCAACGGCTCGTCAGCCAGCAAGAGAACGCCCGCATTGGTGATGCCGCCGTTGGGCGCGATCAGGCGGAGGGATTCCAGCAGAGCTTGATCTCCCAGGTCGGCCAGGTGATCGCGGCCGCTCGCCGCGAGAATGCGACGCAGTCGCTCGAATTCTATGGCGCTGAGCTTGTCGATCCCGATGCTTGAGGCATCAGCCGACCAGTCCACCTGGCCGCGTGCGATCATGACCTCTCGCTGTTGGTCGGGGGGGAAAGGGCAGGAGTTGGGAGAGCGGACGACCATCTTGATGTCAAGCGTCTCCGTGTCCAGGGAATCGGCCGAGACGCCATGACCCACTATGGCCAGCGCCGTGTCTGCCTCGTGTTGGTTCACGGACTGACAGTAACCGAGACCTGGTGGGCGGCTTGCCTGTGCTGGCAGCCCAAGGTGATCTAGCCGGTGTGCGGCATGGGCGCATCGTGGCAGCGACCTGTTCCCGAAGCGCCGGGCGCGCTCGTACGGGGCCGTGGCCACCAGGTGTTGTACGAGCGCACGCTCCTCGGCTTGGCGCTCGCGACGGGTGGAACGCGACGGTCAGCCCAGCCAGCCGGCCTTCATACCTCGCACGAACGCCCGCCACTCACCGGCCCCGAACGCGAGAACCGGCCCCCCCGGATCCTTACTGTCCCGTACCGCCCGCCCCCCACTGGACAAGTTCGCAACCTCCACGCAGTCGTCGTTGTTGGCCCCGCTGCGGGAGCTCTTGTACCAGGTCAGCCTGCTTAAGTCTTGATCCATGCCTACTCCTTGAGCCGATGCGCGAGTGTCTCCATGTACCGAATCGACTCATCTGGAGATAGGGCCGATGTCATTACATGGCTGAAGATAAGGCTATATCGCTGGTACTCCGATGGCTGCTCAAGCCAGAGGCTTTCGGTGACCGTCACCGTATAAATCAGGCTCGGGTCATCGGGAAAGTCCAGGATGACGAACGAACCTTCCAGCGCCGGGTGGGCCCCGGCAGAGTCAGGAACCACCTGGACTGTAATGTTCGGCTTGCCCGCCATCTTGATCAGATGCTCGATTTGCTCGCGCATCACTTCCGCCCCACCGATCAACTTGCGCAATGCCGCTTCATCGATCAGCGCCAGCAAGGACGGTGCGTCCTCGCGGTTGAGGATGGTCTGACGTGCGAGCCGCGCCTGCACATGGCGCTCGATGAGATCTTCGTCGAGAACCTGGCCCGCACGCCAGACCGCCTTCGCGTACGCCTCTGTTTGGAGCAGTCCGGGGACGAGTACGACCTGCCAGGTTCGGATCGCACTGGAGCCCGACTCGAAGTCCGGCAGGCTGCTGCGGAAGACATCCTGGTACTTCTCCCACCAGCCACGTTGACGAGCTTCTCGGGCGAGCGTGACGAGGGCTTCTCGTTTGTCCCTGTCTGTGACGCCATACAGGTCGAGCAGCAGACGGACGTCATGGATGCTCGGGAGCTTCCACTCGTTGCGCTCCATCCTTGACACCTTTGACGGATCCCACTCCAGTCGCTTGCCCGCCTCCGTCACCGAAAGCCCGGCGTCCTTCCGGAGTCGGCGAAGCGTTTGGGACAGTCGTCGCCGCTTGACCGTGGGGCTATTGGTCACCATGTGAACGTCCTCCTGCCGCTAATGTCCAACTTGCTGGGGAATTGAAAATCAGGCATACGCGCGTATATTTATCTGCGCATTGTGATTCCCGTATCGTTCTGCCAGCATGTTAATAGGTCGCGACCAGGAAGATGGCCGAATCGCGGCTGAACGGCGTGACCAGGATCAAGGCCTGCTCAAATAATGCCCGATTTGGCGTTATCTGCCATGAATTAACGGGTGAATAGTGCGGGCATGAAGTGGGCAGAGCACCGCAAATAGGCGGAGTCCGTCAGGTGCGACGAACACCGGACGGACTCCTTGAAACGGACACTGGAGGTCCGATCCCGTGGTCAACTTTACAAGGGTTATTCGTGTCATCCGGATGCGTTACAGGGCCGAGAGGCCGCCTGCGCCTATGGGGTGCCGGTGGTGTGGTGATTCGCCGTACGCCCACGATGACCGTTGCCTTCCCCACCGGGGGCGGCACGCCTACGAGGCGCCGACCGATCGCCAGTTCCGGGCGAGGTTGGCCGAGTGGTGGCGCCTCGGGCTCTCGCGCCGCGTCCCCGCTCCCGTACGTCCGCTGAGCGCGATGTCGCAGGTGCCGGACCCGCATGCCGGGCAGCGCGCTCAGTTCATCGCGCCACCGGCCACCGGATCGGCGCCCTCGTACCGCGCGAGCCATCCCCCGGACGTCCGGTCCATGCCGGGCAGGCGCGCGCCGCACCCGTACGAGGCCGGCGGCCGGAGGGCGGCGTGACCGGGCGGCACCGCAAGGGAGCGATCACCGCTGCCCGACAGAACTCATCCCCCCTTCTCCAGCAGGGAGTCTCAATGATCGACACTCCGGATGGTCCACGTACCGTGTGCTGGGACCTGCCCTGTGAACCGGCGGTCGTGGGAAAGGCCCGGAGCATGGTGCGGGACACGTGTCGCGGTTGGGGGGTGCCCCGGGAACTCACCGACGACCTGGTCCTGGTGGTGAGCGAGTTGCTCGGGAACGCTGTCGTGTACGGCGAGCCGCCGGTCAGGCTCTCGCTCTGGGCGACGGCGGAGGGGATCTACGTCCGGGTGACGGACCACGGCCCCGAAGATCCTCGGCGGCTGCGCCTCAGTCTGGACGCCGTCCACGGACGGGGTCTCGCGATCGTCGAGTCACTCGCGGAGCGGTGGGGTGTCGTCCACACGTCCGACGGGACGGGCAAGACAGTGTGGGCGGCGTGGCGATGGCCCGCACGGCGACCGGGGGCGACGCTCGTCACGGGCGTCGAAGCCGTGGACCCGTCAGAGGGGGTCGACGCCGGAGGTGGTCATGATCTCCATGATGTGCCCGTCGGGGTCGTCGAAGTAGACCGCACGTCCACCACGCGAGGTGTTGATCTCCCCGAAACGCTTGGGCTCATGGGGCTCGGCGTAGTAGTCGAGGCCGGCCCGTACGATGCGGTCGAAGATCTGGTCGAACTCGGGCTCGCCGACCTCGAACGCGTAGTGGTGCGGCGCGATGTCGGTGACGCCCCTGGTCGCGAAGTCGACGTCCGCGAAGTCCAGCGTGAGCGACTCCCCGATGCGCACCGGGATGAACGGGCCCATCGGCTCGCCGACAGGTAGGCCGAGGATCCCCGCGAGGAATCCGGCCGAGGCGCGCTTGTCACGCGCGGGGACGATCGTGTGGTTGAGAGAGATCGCCATGGTTTCTCATCCCCTTCACCGGGGCGATCGATGGTCTTCCCTTCACCACACCCGTTCCCACCCGGGTGCCGATTATGCCGCCCCCAGCGGGGAAGCAGGGGCGGTCAGTCGAAGGTGAGCTGTTCGGTGCGGCGGGGCATGAGCAGGATCGCGCCCACGCTGAGCACCGCCACCACGACGAGCGCGAGGAAGATGTTGTGGGTGGCGTCGTACAGCGCCCTGCGGATGAAGACGGCCGTGGCCGACTGCGCGGCGGGTCCCTGGGCGCCGAGTACGAGGCTCGTGGCGTCGACGCTGTTGGGCAGCTTGCCGGCCAGGGACGCCGGGGGGTGGGAGAAGCGGTCGGCCAGCGTGGCGTTGGCGATCGCCCCGAAGACCGCAGCCCCCACCGCGCTCCCGATCGAACGCGAGAACATGTTGGTCGCCGTGACGACGCCCCGGCGCTCCCAGCCGACCACCGACTGGATGGCGACCATAGTCGGGCTGGACGCGAGCCCGAGGCCGGCGCCGACGACGAAGCACGCGCCCGCGACCATCCACACCTGCGCCCGCTGGCTGAGCAGGGCGGCCAGGATGATGCCTGCCACGACCAACCCGCTTCCGATGAACGCGGTGTCACGGAAGCCGATGCGCATGTAGAGGCGTCCTGAGTAGGTCGCGGCCAGCGGCCACCCGAGGGTGAGCGCCGCCAGGGCGAAGCCCGCCACCAGGGCGCCCGTGCCGAGGACGCCCTCGACGTAGGTCGGGACGTACGAGGTGAGGCCGATCAGGAGCGCGCCGACGCCCAGTCCGACGAGGTTGCCTCCGGTGAGCGTGCGGTGGCGGAACACCCACAGCGGCAGGATGGGCTCGGCGGCCCTGCGCTCCACGACGACGAATGCGGCCACCAGGACGGCGCCCGCGGCGAAGATGACCAGGCTGGAAACCGAGGCCCAGCCCCACGCCACCCCGCCTTCGAGCAGGCCGAGGATGAGCAGCGACGAGCCGCCGGTGAGCAGCGTGGCCCCAAGGTAGTCGATCTGGTGGGAGCTGCGCGTCACCCGCTCCTTGAACCGGCGGGCGAGCATCCAGGCCGCGACGGCGCCGAGCGGCAGGTTGATGAAGAAGATCCAGCGCCACGAGATGTACTCGGAGAACACGCCGCCGAGGGCGGGGCCGACGACGGACGAGATGCCCCAGACGCTGGCCACGTAGCCCTGCACGCGGGCGCGCTCCTCGACGGAGTACAGGTCGCCGACCATCGTGATGCTCATGGGCTGGACGGCCCCGGCGCCGATGCCCTGCAGGGCGCGGAAGACGATGAGCGCGGGCATGCTCCACGCGACTCCGCAGAGCACCGAGCCGAGCAGGAACACCGCGATGCCGAAGAACATGACCGGCTTGCGCCCGAAGATGTCCGCCAGCTTCCCGTACAGCGGGACCGTCACCGCCTGGGTGAGCAGGTAGATGGAGAACAGCCACGGGAACTGCGAGAAGCCGCCCAGGTCGCTGACCACGGATGGCACGGCCGTCGCGATGATGGTGCTGTCGAGTGCCACAAGGCCCGTGCAGAGCATGATGGCCGCGAGCACCGGGCCGCGCTCCGACCGCAGACCGATGCCTTTCGGGCTCGCTACCGTCGTCACCGGGACGTTCTCCTTGCGCGTCGTGGACATCGAGGCCGGACTCACCCCGCTGGCCGCGCGGCCGTCCCCCGGGAGTACGCAACCGCTCCCTGTCGCTTCTCATTCCCCCTCAATCGCGACAATCTACGTACAACACCTATAATCGCGCTGGATCGGACCGCGACCGTAGTACGCGGCCTGCCCCGCCGGGCAGCCGTAAGGCTGGCTCGTGTCGCAGTAGTGGGGGTAGTTCGCGGTGTTCTGCTCGACGATGTAGACCAGACCGCCGGTCTCGTGGTTGACGTTGGCCAGGAAGGCCGCCGCCTCCTGCTTCCTCACGGTGTCGCTGCCCGTGGTCGCGAAGGCCGGGTACGCGCTCAGCGCCGCGACCAGGCCGTTGTAGGTGTAGAAGGAGTTCCGGCTCGGGAACATCTGGTTTCGACGTTCCGTCAGGACGTCTGCCCGATCTCTGGCCGGCTCTGAGGCCTCCACGCGGTGATGAGTTCCTCTGGGCCGTATAGAGCGGTGAGTCCGTCGCAGGTCGCGCCGCCTCGGGACACGGCGACCAATGGAAGGGGGTGATCGGTCAGCGCGGCCCGGTGCCGGACCAGTTCCTGGAGGTCGTGAGCGTCGAAGGCGCTCTCCAGCCACTTGATCGATCCGACGAAGCGAAGCTCTTTGGCGATGGGGGTACGGTCCGCCCCGACGATGTCGATCTCGACGTCGTTGCTCCGTGTCCAGTAGGAGCCGATCGCCTCGGCGGAGGGAAGCCGTCCATCGGGTACCAACCGGGCCAGCGCCTCGCGTACCAACGGCTCGACCGCCCGTCCGCGCCAACTGCTCCAGCCCGCCGCGATCCGCCGCAGCGTGAGGTCACCCCGGCGCCGCTCGATCTCCGGCATGTGCGGCCGCAGGAAGTAGAGCCAGAAGCGAAGGTAGGGATCGGTGATCCGGTACCGGCGTTCCTTCGAGGGGCGGGTGCTCAGCGGGAGGTCTGAGGACACGATGCCTTTGGCCGTGAGGAGGTCCGTCGCGCGGGTGAGGGTGGAGTGGGAGATGCCTCCCGCGGCCCGCGCGATGTTGACGAAGGTGCGCTCCCCGCTGCCGATGGCCTCCAGCGCTTCGCGTGCCATGGCCTGGCCGGGGAACTCCGCGGCCAGCGTCCTTTCGCCTGAGACGAGGAGGGCCGATACCGGGTTGGTCAGCGCGTCATGGAGGAATTCCCACACCGAAGCTCCCGGTGCCCACTCGGCGCACACCAGAGGGAGGCCACCGGTGACGAGAGCCGCTTCGAACGCCGCCTTGGCGTCGAGATCGAGCATCCGCTGGATCTCGGAGGGATTGAGCGGCCTGATCACCATCTCAGTTCCCCGCTGATGGAACGGCCTCTCGTAGCTGTTGAGCGCCTCCATCATCGACATGTCCGAGCCGATGAGGATCAGCAGAACGGGTTTGCGGCTCAGGTAGCGGTCCCAGGCCCGCTGGAGCAACCCTTCGAAGGCGTCGACGCGCTCCATGAGGTAGGGGACCTCGTCGATCACCACCACCGATGGTGAATCGTCGGGGATCGCGTCCGCCAGCAGTTGGAGTGCACTGTTCCAGTTGGCCGGCGGGGTGTGGACGAAGAGTTCACGGTGAGGAAGGTCGGAGGAAGCGACGTCATCGAGCAGTTGCCGCAACTCCTGCTCGGCGCTCGCGCGTGCGGCGGTGAAGTACAGAGACGCCATGCCACTGCGGGTTACGAACTCCTCCGCCAGGGCGGACTTGCCGATCCGCCTTCGCCCGCGCATGAGCACGCACCGTCCTGGCCGGGGATCACCGGCGGCCGAGGTCACCCGGTCGAGCAACCCTTGCAGCGCCGCGAGCTCCGCCTCCCGGCCGATGAAACCGCTCACATGCGCCTCCTGACGATAGTATCGCCAGCGATACTATCGCTGGCGACAGTATCCGGAGGGTGTTCGGCCGGTGGGGTCAGATCATCACGTGGGCTTCGGGGTGGCCGACGAAGGAGAACTGGGCGTTGCGGGTGAGCTTGTAGTCCTGGGCCTTCCACGTGTGGGCCGAGGCGTCGGCGCCGCGCATGTAGACGAAGTTGAAGCGGTCGGCGGAGTAGATGCGCACGCCCTCCTCCTTGCACCGCCGTACGAGCCGCGTGTCCTCGCCCGCGTTGACGGCCTCGAAGGCGAACGTGCGCAGCAGGTCGGCCTTGGCGAGGATCGTGGCGCCCTGCACGAGGTGGGCGTACCGGTGCTCCAGGCCGGGCAGGCGCATCACGGTCGTGTTGGTGGCGGGGAAGTAGGTGTAGTGGGCGCCCTTGCCGACCATCTCCGCGTCGGCGTAGTCGAAGGCGCGCAGCAGGTCCGACAGGTAGTGCGTGCCGTAGAGGTTGTCGTCGTCCATCTTGGCGACGTACTCGCCGTCGGCCTGGGCGATGCCGAGGTTCAGCACCTCGCCGAGGGTGAGCGACGGGTCGGCGGTGAGCACCTTGACGGCGGGGATGCCGGCGGCGAGGGCCTTGTCGCGGACGACGCCCGGGTCGATGTCGAGCCCGTGCAGCACCAGGATCAGCTCCAGGTCGCGGTGGCGCTGGCGGGCGACCTGGGAGATGGCGTGTTCGAGCTGGCCCGCCCGGTTGGTGGGCAGGACGACCGACACGGTCTTCGTCCGCGCGACCACGGGACGGCCGAGCGCGGTGAGGATCTGGTCGACGCGGTGGGAGAACAGGTGCTTGTCGAACACCTCGCGCATGGCCAGGTGGGCCTGGCGGGCACGGAGCTCCGGGCTGTTGATCAGGTAGAGGGCCTGGTTGTAGGCCTCCTCCTGCGTGTGCGCGATCGGGATCAGTGAGCCGAACGTCTCCTCGATGGCCCGCGACCACCCCGACAGCACGGTGGTGGAGCACGCCGACAGCTCGAAGACGCGCCGGGCGCACATGGTCGGCGAGTCGATCACCGAGTTCACGTTGAGGAAGACCTTGTACATCTTGTACGCGGCGAGCATCTGCTCGTACGGCAGCTCGCCGACGATGTGCGGGCGGTACTCCTCGGGCCATGCGTACTTGTCGCCGGCCTTGTCGTTGCGGGCGAAGATGTGCAGGCCGAGCTCCCGCGTGGGAGCGATCACGGCCTCCATCTGCTCGCGCCGCTCGGGATGCTTGTCGCGGAAGTACATGCCCGCGAAGACCACGTCGTACGGCCGGCCCTGCTTGGTCTGGATCGGGTTGTGCACGCGCGGCTGCGCCGCGAACTGCAGCACATCCACCCGATCGTGTCCCAATATTTCGCGATACTTGGGGACCATGTCGCCGTCGCACGTGTACACGTAGTCGAACAGCTTGGCCGTGTCGATGAAGAACTCGAAGTTCGGCGGGTCCTCCTTGTTCCAGAAGACCGTGGGGATGCCCTGCTCGCGGCACCAGCTCACCAGGTCGCGCAGCTCCTGCTTGGGGGCGTTGGTGCCGGTCATCTGGTAGCGCCAGCGCGTCTGGTTGCCGTGCCACGCGGACTCGCAGAACAGCACGTCGGGACGCTTCTCGGCGAAGATCTCGGGCCAGTCCTTGAGCCCGAACTCGATCTGGTCCCACTCGTACTTGAAGGCCATCCGGGAGAAGTCGTCCAGGATGACGGCGACCTTCAGGTCCGGGCGGCTGACCGGGCCCTCCGGCCACGCCAGGTTCGGGATCTTGACCTCGGGCGCGTGCGCCATCACCGCGTCGATGGCGACGCTGCTCGCGGTGACCGTCGCCGGCGCCTTGGGAGCCTTCTTCGGCTTGAGCGCCTGCGACAGGTCGCGCGGGAGCCGTACGAGCCTGGACGGGCGCTTGGCCCCGGCGAGCGCGGTGCTCACGCGGTACGGGCGCTGCGCCTTGGTGGCCGACAGCTGCCACTGGGCGTACTCGGCCCGCGCCTCGGCGGTGGCGAGGCGTCGCTCCAGGTCGCGGATGCGGTCCTCGTAGCGCTCGACGACCTTGCGCTCCTCGGGTAGCCAGTTCGCCGCCCCGAGCCGCTGAAAGCGCGGCTCATCCGGATTTGTCTGGTCACTCTCGGCCATGGTCCGACTTGCTCCCTCGTATCCGCGAGCTCCCGCGCGAGCCTGTGAGCTCATCGCCCGGGAATGTCCGATCGTACGGCTTCTGCCGCGAAAGGATGGGTGTTTTCGCCCAGATGCCCAGATCGCCGGCCTGGCGATCGAGCGTGGTCCGTGCAGTGAACGCCCAGGTCAGGCCGTCGTGGGTGGGGTGGCCTGGGCGGCGGGGGAGAGGTTGTCGCCGCGCAGCCAGGCCTCGATGACGCGGGCGATCCTCGGACCCGCGGCGCCGTCCCACAGCGGCGGCAGCTCCCCGCTGGGGGTGGCCGCGCCGTCGGCGAGCGCCTTGGACGCCGCCGCGGGCAGCGTCGCCGGGGTCACGAGACGGTTGGTGCCGTGGGTGATCGTGATGGGCCGCTCGGTGTTCGGCCGCACGGTCAGGCAGGGGACGCCGAGCATCGTCGTCTCCTCCTGCACGCCGCCGGAGTCGGTCACGACCAGCGCCGCGCCCCGTACCAGCGAGAGGAACTCGACGTACCCCAGCGGGTCGATGATCGTGAGGTTGTCGCCGGTCACCAGGCCCGCCTCGGCCAGGCGCGCCCGCCCGCGCGGGTGCAGCGGCACCACGATCGGCACCTGCTCGCCCACCGCGAGCACGGCCTCGACCAGTTCGCGGGCGGACTCGGGGTCGTCGACGTTCCCGGGACGGTGCAGGGTGGCGACGGCGTAGCGCGCGGGCAGCGCGAGACGCTCCTTCAGCGGCTCGGGGTCGAGCTTCGGCAGCGCCGAGAAGAGGCTGTCGATCATCGGGTTGCCCACCAGGTGGACCTTGGCCGGGGAGATCCCCTCGTTGGCCAGGTGGGAGAGCCCGTCGGGGCTCGTCACCAGCAGGATGTCGGCGAGCGCGTCGGTGACGACGCGGTTGACCTCCTCGGGCATCTCCCGGTCGAAGGACCGCAGGCCCGCCTCGACGTGCGCGGTCGGGATCTGGAGCTTGGCGCAGACCAGGATCGCGGCGAGCGTGGAGTTGACGTCTCCGTAGACCACGACGAGGTCGGGCCTGTGCTCCAGCACGACCTCCTCCAGGCCGGTCAGCAGCGCGGCCGTCTGGCGCGCGTGGCTGCCGGAGCCCACGCCGAGGTTGGCGATCGGCTCGGGGAGGCCGAGGTCGGCGAAGAAGACGTCGGACATGAGCGCGTCGTAGTGCTGCCCGGTGTGGACGATGCCCTGCCGGACCCCCAGCTCCGCCAGGCCGCGCACGACGGGCGCCGCTTTCACGAAGTTGGGACGAGCGCCCAGCACGTGCAGAACGAGGGGATTTTCCCTCATTGACCTCGCCTTTCAGCCGGGAGTGGGTCAACTAGTGCCCAGTAGGGCCAAGCGGTGCCTATGGTACGGTCACCGCGTGGTTTCCGAGGCCAGCCGGCCCGAGAAGGTCTCCCCCAAGTCGGCTCGCGCCGGCGTGCGCGGTTTCCTCAAGGGCTTCGTCCAGCATCCGGTCATTGTCTCCAGAGTCTTCGTCACCAGGGTCAAATCCGACCCGATGCGTGTGGCGCAGGCCGCGGCGGAGGCGATGCCGCCACGCCTGCGTCCAGCGGTGGGCAAGGTCGCGTGGCCGGTCGCCCGCGTCGTGCGCGTCACCGCGCGCAAGATAGCGCGGCGCATGGCCGACGGTCCCCTTGAGGCGGCCAAGGCCGAGTTCGAGCAGGGCCGGATGACCAAGGCCATCGAGGTGCTGCGGCCGCACGCGCGCTGGCCGTTCATCCGCAGGCGGATCGCCTACTACGAGGGTGAGAAGGCCGCGATCGGCACCGCTCCGATCCCGCCGAAGTCCAAGGTGATCGTCGGCGAGCGGGTCGAGGGCCGCGTGCTGCACTGCGTGACCAACGCGCTGCCGTACACCCAGGCCGGGTACACCGTCCGCACGCACCGCATCGTGACCGCGCAGCGCGCCGCCGGGCTCGATCCGCACGTCGTGACGAGCTGGGGCTGGCCCATGCTCCAGGGGCACGCCGACGCCGAGCCGTACGAGGAGATCGACGGCGTCCCGTACCACCGCCTGCTGCCGAGCGGCGAGGTGCCGTTCGAGAGCCGCGGCCGCATGATCCGCGGAGCCGGCGAGGTGACCGAGCTGGTCAGGACGTTGCGGCCCCAGGTGCTGCACGCGGCCACCGACCACCGCAACGGCTCGGTCGCGCTGGCCGCGCGCGAGCGCACCGGCACGCCGCTGGTCTACGAGGTGCGGGGCTTCCTGGAGGAGACCTGGGCCTCGCGCGACGCGGCCAGGATCGGCAGCGAGCGGCACCTGCTCCAGCGCGACCGCGAGGCGCACATCATGCGTTCCGCCGACGCGGTGGTGACGCTCGCCGAGACGATGGCGGCGGAGATCGCCGAGCGCGGAGTGCCCCGCGAGAAGATCTTCCTCGCGCCGAACGCCGTGGACGACACGCTGCTGACCGCCGACTACGACGGCGCGGCGTTCCGCGCCGCGTACGGCATCGCGCCGGACGAGATCGTCGTCGGTTCGGTGTCGAGCATCGTGGGCTACGAGGGCTTCGCGACGCTGCTCTCGGCCGCCGCGCTGCTGCGCGACACCAGGACCCCCGTGCGCGTCCTGATCGTCGGCGACGGCGCCGAGCGTCCCGTGCTGCTCGCCCAGGTGGAGAAGCTCGGCCTCGGCGACATCGCGATCCTTCCGGGCCGGGTCGGCCCCGAGGAGGCGCTCCAGGCCCAGTCGGCCATCGACATCTTCGTCTGCCCGCGTGAGGACCTTCGCGTGTGCCGCCTGGTGACCCCGCTCAAGCCGGTGGAGGCGATGGCGCTTGGGAAGCCGGTCGTGCTGAGCGACCTTCCCGCGCTGTCGGAGCTGGTCGGTTCCGAGGGCGCCGGCCTGCTCGTGCCGCCCGGCGATCCTGCGGCTCTGGCCAAGGCTCTCGCAGGTCTGCGGGACGATCCGGAGCGGCGCGCCGAGATGGGTGAGGCCGGCCGGAACGAGGTCGCCACGAAGCGAACGTGGAGCCGGATCGCGGAGACCTACCGGACGATCTACCAGTCCGTTGCCCGATGATTTGCGTATCATGAGCGATCGGAAACCTCGGGTTGGCTATGCGTTCAATCGCATTAGACGTGATCTGTGCGGACTTGAGATAGCCTTTCCCACCATGCAGTGTTGTTTCGGGCTTCCTCGGGTCGCCACGTGAGCGGGTACGACCTCGCGGTCATCGGCCTGGGCTACGTGGGCATGCCCCTCGCGAAAGAAGCCACAGGGGCAGGTCTTCGCGTGGTCGGACTGGACGTCGACGAGCGCAAGGTCGACGCCCTGACGTCCGGCCGCTCCTACATCGATGACCTGAGTGACGCCGATCTGGACTCCATGCTGGCCAACGGGTTCACGGCCACGCTCGACCAGTCGGTGCTCGCCGCCAGCGACACCATCGTCATCTGCGTGCCCACTCCGCTCGACGAGGACCACCGTCCGGACCTTTCGGCCGTGCGCGGCGCCGTCGAGTCGGTGGGGCGCTACCTCCAGCGTGGAGCGCTCGTCGTCCTTGAGTCGACCACCTACCCCGGCACGACCGACGAGGTCGTCCGCCCGATCCTCGAAGAGGCGTCTGGGCTGACCGCCGGCGTCGACTTCCACCTCGCCTTCTCGCCGGAGCGCATCGACCCCGGCAACGCGAAGTACGGGCTGCGCAACACGCCCAAGGTGGTCGGCGGGTATACCGAGGCGTGCCGCGACCGCGCGGAGGCGTTCTACGCCCGGTTCATCGAGCAGGTGGTGACCGTCAGCGGCACGCGCGAGGCCGAGATGGCCAAGCTGCTGGAGAACACCTATCGGCACGTCAACATCGCGCTCGTCAACGAGATGGCCATCTTCTGCGACGAGCTCGGCGTGAACCTGTGGGAGGCCATCGAGGCCGCCTCCACCAAGCCGTTCGGCTTCCAGAAGTTCCTGCCCGGCCCGGGCGTCGGCGGTCACTGCATCCCGGTCGACCCCTCGTACCTCTCCCACGCCGTGCGCAAGCTCGGCTACCCGTTCCGCTTCGTGGAGCTGGCACAGGAGATCAACGAGCGGATGCCGGCGTACGTCGTGGCCCGCGTGCAGCGCCTGCTGAACCGCGCCAAGAAGCCGGTCAACGGCTCCCGCGTCCTGCTGATGGGCGTAACCTACAAGCCGGACATCGCCGACGAGCGCGAGACCCCGGCGGTGCCGATCGCGAGGGCGTTCCGCGATCTCGGCGCCGAGATCGTCTTCGCCGACCCGCACGTGAAGCAGTGGAGGGTCGACGGGGTCGAAGTGCCACGAGAGGACGATCTGGCGGAGGCGGTGGAGCGGGCGGACGTGACCGTCCTGCTCCAGCAGCACTCCGAGTTCGACCTGGACATGGTGGAGAAACGAGCGCATCTACTTCTCGACACCCGGGGCGTCCTCTCCGAGGGCGAACGCGTCGAGCGGCTCTGACGGGCGGAGGGTCGGCGCGTGCACGTGCTTGTCATGACGGTGGTCCACCACCCCGAGGACGCCCGGATCCTGCACCGGCAGATCCGCGCGCTCGTGGACGCCGGTCATGAGGTCACGTACGCCGCGCCGTACACGGCTCGCGGCGTCGTACCACGGTCGTGGGTCACGGGGGTCGATCTGCCGAGGGCGGCGGAGCGTAAGCGGCTGTCCGCGGTGCGGGCGGCGCGGCGGCTGTTCAAGAGCCTCCGCGGCCAGGTCGACCTGGCGCTCATCCACGATCCCGAGCTGCTGCTCGCGGTCGCGGGCGTGCGGCGGCGGCCCCCTGTGGTGTGGGACGTCCACGAGGACACCCCGGCCACGCTTTCGCTGAAGCCGTGGCTGCCCTCGTTCCTCCGGCCGCCGACGCGCTTCCTCGCGCGGCTGCTTGAGGGTACGGCCGAGCGCCACCTGCACCTGCTGCTGGCGGAGACCGCCTACGCGGGCCGGTTCCGGCAGGCGCACCTGGTCGTGCCGAACGAGACCTGGGTGCCCGACGACGTCAGCGAGCCTTCCGACGACCGCGTGGTCTACCTGGGCTGGCTGTCGGAGGCACGGGGCGTGCGCGAGGCCGTCGAGGTGGGCCGGCTGCTCCAGCCGCACCGCGTGGCGGTCGAGCTGATCGGTTACGCCGACCCCCAGAGCAGGCCCATGCTCAATCAGGCCGTGGCCGATGGAGTGCTGGAATGGCGTGACTTCATGCCGAACGACGAGGCGCTCAAGCGGCTCGACGGGGCGCTGGCGGGCCTTTCGCTGTTACACGACGAGCCGAACTACCGGCATTCCATGCCCACCAAGATCGTCGAGTACATGGCGCACGGTATCCCGGTGATCACCACGCCGTCGCCGAGGGCCGTCGAGCTGGTGGAGCGCTACCAGAGCGGCGTGGTCGTGCCCTGGCGCGACCCCCAGGCGGTGGCGCGGGCGGTGCTGCGGCTGCGCAACGACACGGCCGAGCGCCTGGCCGCCGGGGCGCGCGGGTACGCGGCAGCCCGGGCCAACCACCACTGGCCGAACTCCGCCCGGAGGTTCGTGACCCAGCTCGAAGCCTGGGCGGGCGTGAAGAAGTAGCGCGCGGCACCCCCGGGCGCCGGGAAGCCCTGCCACAGCGGCTCTGAGCCACCCCCCAACCCTGATCGTTCTTTATCGGGGCCACAACTCAAGGACGGTAATCTCCTGAAGGTGCGCGGGCTCACTCTGCTCCTGGGAGCGGCTCTTCTGGCCGCTGTCGCGGCGATAGTCATCGTTCTACCGGACTCCCAAGGAGGTTCCAGGACCGCGACGACCACGCCGGCCCAGCAGCCGAAGCCGGGCACCCCGACGCCTGAGGCCAGCGTGTTCAGCGACCCCTGCGGAACGTTCGACACGACGACGCCCACGCCGTACGCCGTCACCGGATACTGGCTGGTACCGACCTCCGACCACTGCACGTGGCGCAGCCAACTCCAGGCGATCCACCAGGTCGGCGGGGACACCGTCGTCCGTCTCGGGTTCGGGCTCCAGCCGCGCTCCGTGGACGAGGACGGGCAGGTGCGAGACGCGGCCGGCAAGGATCCCGACCCTCGCTACCAGAGGTGCGAGGAGAACGGCATGACCTGCGTGCAGGCCGCCGAGTCCGCGCTCAAGGCCGCCAACCCCGGCAACCGCATCACCTGGACCTACGTGTACCGGACCGACGAGGCGTTCGGGGAGGGCCTGTTCCGCTGCCCCCAGATGGAGCACTCGATCACGATCGGCGACGACGTCTACTACCGCGTGATCGCCCCCGACGACGGCTCTGACGACTCGACGTGCGACTTCAGCTCCAAGGGCAGGGGATACCACCTCATCCTCGTCAACGGCGCCCTCAAGGACAGCCTGACCGAGATCCTCGACCTGGCCGACCGCTTCGCGATGAAGGTCTTCCCCGCGCTGCCGCTGGCCCCGCGCGACCGGCTGGAGCCCACCAAGGCCGACCCCCGGCACATCGGGACGCTCACCACGCTGACCCGGCGCGTCCTGCAGGACTACGGCGACCGCTTCAACGACAGGACCTCGCTCGGCGGGGTCTACCAGCCCTTCGAGTTACAGATCAGGGACTGGCCCGACCCGACCGTGGTCACGACCCTCCAGGTGTACGCCGAGCAGCACGACATCGTGCAGCAGGAGCTTCCGGGCAAGCCCATCATGGTCAGCCCGTACCTCGACGCCCGCAGGGGCAAGGAGTTCACCTCGACGCCCGAGCAGGTCGCGCGGGGCTTCAAGGTCCTCGCGCAGACGGGCGTCGGCATCATCGCCCCGCAGGACAGCCGGGGCACAGGCAAGGTCGGCCTGTACTGGCCGAACCTGAAGGGCCAGACCGTGGACGACCGGCTCAAGCCCGTGGTCGGCGACACCACCTACGGCGAGGCGTACTACGGCGCCACGCGCGACTACTACCGCGCGATGTCCAACGCGCTGGGCGAGTTGCGGGCCGAGGGGCGTCAGGTCCAGCTCTGGGCCAATGTGGAGGCGTTCGAGCCGAAGGGCGACGGCGCCTGCGAGGCCGGCGGGAAGCGCGGCGTCACGGACAAGAAGCGCCTGGACGCGGCCGTCGCGTTCGCCGGGCCGTACATCTCCAAGATCATCTCCTACAAGTGGAGCAGCTTCTTCACCTGCGGGACGCCGACGCTCGCCGAGCAGGTCGCGAAGGACTGGGACCGGCCCATCCCGATCCAGGCCATCCTCGGCAAGCGGGGCATCCAGGACGGTATCGAGGTCCGCGGCTACAACCTCGCCCTCGGCAAGGTCACGGTGAGCTGGTACGGCGGAGACGAGCCGCGCGAGGCCGACTCGGCGGAGATCGGATGGATCGACAGGACCCCCATCCCCGGGCTGCCCCCCGCCGTCCAGAAGGTCTGGGTGCCGGTCGACTGGAGCACGGTGCCCTCGGACGCGTGGGTCCGCGTGGAGGTGACGTCGGCCGACGGGCGGAAGAGCAACGCCCCGGTCTACCTCAACCGCGGGGCATGAGGGCCTTTGGCCCCCATGTACCGGTGTAACGTGCGTCCCATGGTGCCGCGCATTCCTGTCAGCGTGGACCTCGTCGTGCTCACCGTGCGCTGTCAGCAACTCAGCGCGCTGGTCTGGAAGCGCGACCGTCCGCCGTACGAAGGGCGCTGGGCGCTCTCCGGCGGGTTCATCCAACTGGAGGAGGACCTCCCGGCCGCCGCGTCCCGCGTGCTCGCCGAGCGCGCCGGGCTGCCCGGGGCGCCGGTCCACCTTGAGCAGCTCCAGACCTACGGCTACCCCGACCGCGACCCCCGGCAGCGCGTCGTGAGCGTGGCCTACCTGGGGCTCGCGCCCGACCTGCCCGCCCCGACCGAGGCCCACATGAGCTGGCAGCCGGTGTCCTCGCTCGACGTGATGGCCTTCGACCACCGCCGCATCGTGCTCGACGGCATCGAGCGCGCCGGGGCCAAGCTGGAGTACACCTCGCTCGGCGCCGCGTTCTGCCCTTCGGAGTTCACCGTGGCCGACCTGCGCCGGGTGTACGAGATCGTGTGGGGCCGCTCCCTGGATCCGCGCAACTTCCACCGCAAGGTGACCAAGGCCGACGGCTTCCTCGTCCCCACGGGGCGCACGACCACGCGTGACGGCGGCCGGCCGGCCATGCTCTACCGCCGGGGGCCCGCCGAGCTGCTCCACCCGCCGATGCTGCGCCTGGCCGGTTAGGCGTCCGGTCTTCAGGGGGCATGGGCAGGGGTCTGCCCGCTGCGGCGGCGTCATAAGGTAAGGCCATGCCGCGTTTCCGCCCGATTCTCGATGAGATGCCCGCCTACCGGCCGGGGAAGGCCGTGGTCTCCGCCGACGGCCGTTCGTTCAAGCTGTCGTCCAACGAGTCCCCCTATGACCCGCTGCCCTCCGTGGTTGAGGCGATCGCCACCGCCGCGAGGGATGTCCACCGCTATCCCGACCCGGCGTGCGTGGCGCTCACCGAGGCCCTCGCCGCGCGCCTCTCGGTGCCCCAGGAGCACATCGCGCTCGGGGCCGGCTCGGTGACCGTCGCCCAGCAGCTCTTCGAGTCCGTGAGCGACCCGGGCGCCGAGGTGATCTACGCCTGGCGGTCCTTCGAGGCATATCCCCTGCTCGCCGACCTGGCGGGGGTGACCTCCGTGCGGGTGCCGCTCGCCGAGGAGACCCACGACCTGTCCGCGATGGCGGCGGCGATCACCCCCGACACGCGCATGATCTTCGTGTGCAACCCGAACAACCCGACCGGCACCGTCAACCGCACCGCCGAGCTCACGGCGTTCCTCGACGGGGTGCCCGGCGACGTGCTGGTCGTGCTCGACGAGGCCTACCGCGAGTACGTGCGCGACATCGACGTGCCCGACGGGCTCAGCCTGTACGCCGACCGGCCGAACGTCGCCGTCCTGCGCACCTTCTCCAAGGCGTACGGCCTGGCGGGGCTGCGGGTCGGCTACCTCGTCGCCCAGGCGCCCGTGGCCGCGGCCGTCCGCAAGACCATGGTGCCCTTCGCGGTCAACAGCATCGCGCAGGCCGCCGCGGTCGCCTCCCTCGCGGCCGAGGACGAGCTGCTGGAGCGCGTCGAGACGGTCGTCAAGGAGCGCACGCGCGTCCGCGAGGCCCTGCTCGGCCAGGGATGGGAGGTCCCTCCCACCGAGGCCAACTTCGTCTGGCTGCGGCTCGGCGAGCGCACGGTCGAGTTCGCCGAGCGCTGCGCCGTAGAGGGCGTGGCCGTACGGCCCTTCGCGGCCGAGGGCGCGCGCGTCTCCATCGGCTCCCCCGACGCCAACGACGCCTTCCTGACCGCGGCGGAGGCCTTCAGGAAGGGGTGACCTCGGGCTGTGGGGCGCCGGCCGGGGGAAGCCCTCGCGTGGGGCCGGGGTCCGTGTCCCGGGCCGGCTCGTCCGTCCCGGGACGGTGCCCCCTGCGCTCGGTCGAGACGACCATCGCGACGCCGAGGACGATGACGATGCCGGCGGTGAACATCTGGGTGGTCACCCGCTCGCTGAGCACGACGACGCCGAGGATCACGGCCACCACGGGGTTGACGTACGCGTAGGTGGACACCAGGGAGATCGGCGCGTTGCCGAGCAGCCACACGTACGAGGTGAAGCCCACCAGCGAGCCGACCAGGACCAGATAGGCCAGAGCCAGCCACGAGCTCCCGCTGATCGCGGCGGGGTGCAGGCGCTCGCCGAAGACGGTGCCGGCCAGCAGGAGCCCGGCGCCGCCGACGGCCATCTCGACCGTGCTGGCCACGAAGGGATCCCTGGGCATGGAGATCATGCCGGGCAGGAACGATCCGATCGACCACGAGAGCGACCCCGCCAGGATGATCACGATGCCAACGGCGCTGGACGAGGCGGCGCCGGTCAGCGAGAGCCCGGCGACGCCGCAGAACCCGATGAGCACTCCGGCCAGCGTGAGCGGACGGGGACGGTCGCGGGCCATCATGCGGAAGATCACCAGCCACAGCGGCACCGAGGCGACCAGCAGCGAGGCGAGGCCGGAGGAGATGTGCCGCTCGGCGATCGCCACCATGCCGTTGCCCCCCGTGAGCAGCAGTAGCCCGACCAGGCCGGCCCCGAGGAACTCCCGCCGGGTCATGCGGAAGCTCCCGAGCCCTCCGCGTACCGCGATCACGGTGCCGAGGATGAGGGCCGCCGAAGCGAAGCGCAGGCCCCCGCTGAGCATCGGGGGGATGGTCTCGATGGCGATCATGATGCCGAGGTAGGTCGACCCCCACACGACATACACGGCCGCCAGCGCCGCCCAGACCCGCACGTCACGAGTGTTTGTCCCCATGACTCATGACAATATCGGCCCAGGGGGACATATTTCTCGCGGGTTTCGGACGCTTAGATGCGAGGGTTGCCCGCTCTACCACAGGTTTGTCCACACCGTGTGGATAACTAGGTCGCTCGCGGTAGCCGGACATCACGTTTCAGCATCTAAATAAGGCAAATCGGGGAATGGTCTGCCAGCTTGGCGTTATCCACAGGCTGTGGATAAATGGCGTCGTATCGCTGGAGGACCCGCTGACGTGGCCTGCCGTCCACATGTTCGAACCAATATGTTCACATGAAGCCGCCCATGCCCGTGAAGCCGTCCACAGCCCTGTGAGATCACAGCCGCGTCCCTTCCGGGATGCCCGCCGCGGGTCATCCGCCCCACGCGAATGACCCGCGGTGACACTGCTATCGGGGGCCCAGCTTCTCCACGATGAGGCGGTACAGCTGGCGCGGACGGCCAGGCTGTGGTGTGCGGTTCGGCGGAAGCGGCCACGCGAGTCCCTCGTCGACCAACGTGCGCAACAGACGCCGAGCCGTGCGGGGAGTCACTCCGAGCATGCGCCCGGCGCTCTCCGCGTCCACAATCGTGTCGCCGCCCTCCAGCTTGGCGGCCAGCCGTGCGAGCACCTCGACGCCCTTCGGCCTGCCCTGCCCAGGCGCCTGGGGAGGCATCCGGGGCGCGGGCACCAGCGTGCGGCCCTCGCGGTCCACCGCGAAGCCCTGGGGCTGCTTGCCGGCCTGCGT
Organism: Sphaerisporangium sp. NPDC049003; assembly: GCF_043197795.1. Classification (NCBI taxonomy): domain Bacteria; kingdom Bacillati; phylum Actinomycetota; class Actinomycetes; order Streptosporangiales; family Streptosporangiaceae; genus Sphaerisporangium; species Sphaerisporangium sp. NPDC049003. The sequence continues at coordinate 280,736 of NZ_JBICTU010000001.1, read as the reverse complement.
GCGGGCCAGAGCCGCCCTCGCGTGCGTCTCCGCGTCATGGGTGGTGCGGCCCATGCCGACGCCCACCTCCACCGCCAGCCCAAGGTCGTCGCGGATGCGCGCGGCGAAGGGGAGCACCCGGAACCCGTCGGTGGCGGCGGCCATCGAACCGCGCGTCGCCGTCACCAGGTAACTGTGGTCGTCGATCGCCCATACGGCGGCGTTCATCCGATTGGCTTCCTGGACCAGCAGCCGGTGCAGGGACAGTCTCAGCTCGTCACGCCAGTATCTCGGTGCAGCCCGCCGTACGGGCTCGCGTAACGTCGGCACCTCGATGAGCACCACCGTGAGTTGCGACTCCTCCAGCCGGTGGTGCGCGCCGAGCAACGCCGCCGTGTGCAGCGCCGTGCGCACCGCCGCGGAGGTCGGCCGTATGCGCACCGTGGGCACGCCCGCTGCCGTCAGCCGGTCGGCCACCCCGGGCAGGCACGTCAGGGCCCCTGTCGTGCCACCCTGCCTGACGAGGCGCTCGTGATACGCCGCGATGGTGCCCGTCGCGCCCGGTTCCTCGCGCGTCTGCACCCCCGCGGTCGGCAGGCCGAGGTCGGCGTAGGCCTCCTCGACGTCCGAACGGCTGAGCACGTCGATGCTCACCCGCCGCGGGTCGATGCGCTCGTCGAGCGCGGCCCTTGCCAGCGCCGCCGTGAGGGCGGGTCCCCCAAGCTGCACGTACGTCGCGGGGATCGTGAGCACACCCGAGCGCCTGGCCAGCTCGTACGGCACGGGGCTGGCGAACAGGCAGGCGTCCACCCCCGGGCCGAGCCTCACCACCTTGTCGGCCGCCTCCTGTTCGTCGCGGTAGGCCGCGGCGACCAGCCGGCACGGAACCGGCGCGGCCGCGTGGCCCATGAGCATCACTCGTTCGACAAGGTCGTGGGGTCCCACCACCCCGATGGTGAGGTCCGGGGCCGACGCGCCAACGCGTGACCCTCGCGGAGTTTCTTCGGCCCTCTCGACCAATGTTCGTCCCATCCCGCCATACCTCTGATCGAGGCCGCCACACCGTGCGGTCCCCGAGCCGTGATGTACGGCCCGGCGGCGCGCCCGGCGTGGTTTCCTCTTCGAAATCCACTGGTCGAGTCCACCTCGCGGGGACCGCCGATCAGGGCGCCGGAAGGCGGCTGACGGCGTTCCCGGCTCGGGTTTCTCTCCCATCCGGTCTAGTCCTCTTTGGAACGATCGCTCGCCGAGGCACTAATGTCACGCCCGGATTTGCCGGAATGCCGCCGGCCTATGCCGATCAGGCATGGCGGAGATGGTTATATGAACAGGTCAGAGGCGGTTTACGGGCTCAGTCACGACGTAGAGGAAATCTCTCTTACCACATCTCCACCCAGGGCCTTCATACGCGCCGCGAGGTCGTGGTGGCCACGGTCGATGAGGTATCCGGGCGAGACGACGGTCTCGCCCTCGGCGGCCAGGCCCGCGAGCACGAGCGCGATGCCGGAGCGCAGATCGTGGGCCGTCACGTCGGTGCCGGCCAGCGAGGTGTGGCCGTGGACGACGGCGCGGCTGCCCTCGATCTCGATGTGCGCGCCCATCTTGTTGAGCTCGCCCGCCAGCGCGAACCGCCCGTCGAAGATGCGCTCGTGGATGTAGCTGGCGCCGTCGGCCAGGCACGCCACCGTCATGATCGGAGACTGGAGGTCGGTGGCGAAGCCGGGGTAGGTGTCGGTGATGACGTTGATCGGCCGCAGCGGCCGGTCGCGCCGCACGTGGAGCACCGCGCCGTCGGTGGCGAACTCGACGCCCATCTGCTCCAGCTTCCACCGGACCACGCCGAGGTGTTCCAGCGACGCCCCGACGAGGTTCACCTCGCCGCCCGTGATGGCGGCGGCCATCGCGAACACGCCCGCGTCGAGGCGGTCGGGCATGACGCGGTGCTCCACGGCGGTGAGCTCGTCGACGCCCTCGACGGTGATGAAGCCGGTGCCGCCGCCGCTGATGCGGGCGCCCATCTTGGTCAGCATGTCGATGACGTCGAGCACTTCGGGTTCGAGCGCGGCGTTCTCGATGATGGTGGTGCCCTTGGCGAGGGCCGCCGCCATGATGAGGTTCTCGGTGCCCGTGTGGGAGGGCGTGTCGAGGTACAGCGGCGCGCCGGTGAGCCCGGCGGCCTTGACGTGGATGACGCTCTCGCCCTCGTCGACGACCGCGCCGAGCCGCTTGTAGCCCAGGTAGTGGAAGTCGAGGTTGCGGCTGCCGAGGTTGCACCCGCCGACGCCCTCGATGATCGCCTCGCCCAGGCGGTGCAGCAGGGCGGGCACGAAGAGCACCGATCCGCGGAAGCGACGGGCGATCTCGGCCGGCAGCACGGCGCTGGTGAGTCGCGACGCGTCGATGACCAGAGTGCGCTCGGCCTCGTGCAACTCCACCTTGGCGCCCACGGCCTCGGCCAGTTCGAGCGCCCGCCGGACGTCTTCGATGATCGGGACGTTGCGGAGGACCGTACGGCCCTCGGCGGCGAGCAGAGCCGCACCGATCATCGGGAGAACGGCGTTCTTGGCTCCCTGGATGAAGGCGGTTCCACGCAGGGCGTTGCCACCGCGCACGCGGTAACGAACCATATGATGAGGCTCCTCGAAATCTGGGAAATGACGCGCCTGGTCAAGCGGACGGCGGCAAAGTTATCCGCCCACAGTAGCTCTTTCGGGATGCTGGCCCGGCCACTTTGACTCCACTGCGCTGCCCAGAAAAGCCCTGATCACTCAGCGCGAGGGAGGGTTCGTCGGCGCGTTCGGCGAGGCCGCGTGCAGCAACGTGTTCGCGCGCTGGTCCACGAATCGCGTGACCACCTGCTGCGCGTATCCGAACACCATCGCCCACACGAGGATCGAGGTCTGCGAGCTCAGGCCGGCGAAGCCCGGCACGAACCCCGAGTTCAGGATGAGCAGGCCGACGATGGCGGTCGCCACCCCCGCGGGCGCCTTCAGCAGGTTCTGCGCGACGGCCAGCGAGTACCGCGTGGAGAGCTCCGAGCGGGTCGACAGGCTGGCGGCGGTCGCGAGCGCCGCGCCGAGCATCCCCATGAGCGCGACCAGCGGCACGTCGCCGGGCGTCGGGGCGCCGTTGCCCGCAGGGCACACCTGGTTGTCCCTCGGCCCGAAGCTCGCGAGCAGCGTCCCGTTCCCGCACATCGGAATCGCGTGGGGCCAGACGGCGCCGATGGCGACCAGTCCGGCGACGATGAGTGTGAGGATCACCACCCCGCCGACAAGCATGTTGCGGAAGCTGCGCACCCTCCCGCTCTCGATGGAGGCCGCATTGTACCCCGCCCTCAGCACCGACTGCAACAGCGACCGGTCCCGCTCGTCGATGTCGCCCGCGGCGGCGCGTGCGGCGAGCCGGCTGAGCCGGGGATCGTCCGAAGGGAGGTACGCGTGGCCGGTCGCGAGCACCTCGGGGGCGCGCGCGTTCAGCTCGTTCGCCGGGAGCAGGCCGTAGAGCAGGATGGTGGCGCCGTAGATGTTCGCCCAGGCCCCCTCGATGGCCTGCCCGGTCAGCCAGCGCCGCCAGCCCTGGCGGTCCCTCGCGTACCGCTCGGCCGTCGCGAGGTGGCGTTCGATCGTGGCGTGCAGCACGTCGAGGCCCGGCTCACCCGGACGCGAGAGCAGGCACCGGGAGGCGTCGGCCTGGATCTCCTCACCGCGCGAGGCGATGTGGATACGCCACACGCCGGGCCAGCGCAGCACGTCCTTCTGGCCCTCGTCCTTCTGGCTCGCCGAGGGCGCCCCGCTGATGTCCGGCGCCTCGCTGTCGTGCACGGCCGGGTCGGCTGCCATACGCCCCTCCAGGGAATCGCTCTGCCCACGGCTTATCGCGATCTCCCCGTCCGGCGCTACCTGTTCGCGATCACCGGCGTGGTCACGCCCGTGCGGCGATGTCGGAGCGGTGGTGCGAGCCGCGCAGCCGGATGCGCCCCACCTGCTCGTACGCGGCGGCGCGCGCCGTGGCGATGTCGGGACCGGTGCCGACGACGCTGAGCACCCGCCCGCCCGCCGACACGACCCTGCCCTCCTCGTCGAGCGCGGTACCGGCGTGGATGACGTACGCGTCCTTCACGGAAGGCGCGAGACCCTCGACGCGGTCGCCCTTGACGGGGTCGGCGGGGTAGTTCTCGGCCGCGATGACGACGGTCACCGCCGCGCCGTCGCGGTAGCGCGGCGCGGGCTGCGTGGAAAGGGCGCCGGTCGCACAGGCGTGCAGCAGGCCGGCGAGCGGGGTCTCCAGCCGGTCGAGCACGACCTGGGTCTCCGGGTCGCCGAAGCGCGCGTTGAACTCGATGACCCTCGGCCCCGCCTCGGTCAGCGCCAGGCCGGCGTACAGCACCCCGGTGTACGGTGTGCCGCGCCGCGCGAGCTCGCCCATGGTCGGGAGCACGACCTCGGCCATGACCTGCTCGGTCAGCCCGGCCGGCGCCCACGGCAGCGGCGTGTACGCGCCCATGCCGCCGGTGTTCGGGCCCTCGTCGCCGTCGTAGGCGCGCTTGAAGTCCTGCGCGGGCTGCAGGGGGACGGCGGTCGTGCCGTCGCACAGGGCGAACAGCGACACCTCGGGACCGTCGAGGAACTCCTCCACGACCACGCGCTCGCACGCCGCGGCGTGGGCCAGTGCCTCCGCGCGATCGGAGGTCACCACGACGCCCTTGCCGGCGGCCAGCCCGTCGTCCTTCACGACGTACGGCGGGCCGAACGCGTCGAGCGCCTCCTCGGCCTCCTCGGGCGTCGCGCACACGCGCGCTCCCGCCGTCGGCACGCCGGCGGACATCATGATGTCCTTGGCGAACGCCTTGGACCCCTCGATGCGCGCCGCTTCCTTGGAGGGGCCGAAGCAGGCGATGCCCGCCGCTCGTACGGCGTCGGCGACGCCCGCCACCAGCGGCGCCTCGGGCCCGACGACGACCAGCTCGGCGCCCAGCCGACGGGCCAGCGCCGTGACCTGCTCGGGGTCGGTGGGCACGACGGGATGCGTCGTCGCCACCGAGGTGATGCCGGCGTTGCCGGGAGCACAGTGGAGCTCGGAGACCGCGGGGTCGAGCGCGAGCGCTCGGCACAGGGCATGCTCGCGGCCGCCGGATCCAATCACAAGAACGCGCACCTGGGGAGTCTACGGGTCGGGCCTGGGGTCACCGGACCGCGAGGACGTCCGCGCAGGTGAAAGGCATTCCAGCCACTTCCCGGCGGGCGATGTGCGGCGGGCGAAGGGGAATTGCCGGCTTCCAGATGATCGAGGAATCCGAAGGCCGTGTAGGCTAGGTAATGAAGCCTGGCTGTGGTAAGTTGGGGCAGCTTTGGGCCGTCTCTTAGCGATTGGAGGTGGAATCGGGATGACTTCTGGTGATCCCAGCAGTACGTGCTCGCGCACGTACGTCGTGCGCAAACCCGACCACTCCAATTCGGTGTCCGACTGAGAGCCACGCGCGCCTATTTCCTGTGACGTCTGTCGCACTATTACTTTTTTGCGCGTTGGTTCCGCGAGGTCGGGCGGGAAGGGACCGCCATGCGCTCGTCCACGCTTTTCCAGCGGATCAACCTCCACCCGCGCACCACCCACGTCCGGCTCGGCACCTCGTCGTCGGTGGCCGTGGTGCGCCGCGAGACGATGAACGGCCGTTGCGTGCCGCCCAGTGACTCGCTCGTGGAGTTCGGCGCCTATGTCGCCGGCAAGCGGGTCCGCGTCTCCGGCATTCCGGAGGCCGTCAGCCTCGTCCGCGAGCACAACGCCTCCTCCGAGATCAACGACGCGTACGTCTGGGTCGGGCTGCACGAGCCGGAGGCCCCCGAGGTCGAGTGGCTGGCCGAGGTCTTCGGCCTGCACCCCCTGGCCGTCGAGGACGCCATCAAGGCCCACCAGCGGCCCAAGGTCGAGCGGTACGGCGACTCTCTCTTCGTCGTCCTCAAGACCATCGCCTACCTCGACCACGACGAGCTGACCGCCTCCAGTGAGATCATCGCCACCGGCGAGATCATGGTGTTCGTCGGCCCCGACTTCGTGGTCACCGTGCGCCACGGCGAGCACTGCCCGCTCGCAGAGGTCCGCGAGCGCCTTGAGGACAAGCCCAAGCTGCTGGCAAGGGGCCCGGCGGGCGTGCTCCACGCCATCGCCGACTTCGTCGTCGACAAGTACCTCTGCGTCGCCGACCTGATGCAGGCCGAGCTTGAGGAGGTCGAGGCCGCCGTCTTCGCCGACGTCAGCTCGCGGGACATCGGCCGCATCTACCAGCTCAAGCGCGAGATGATCGAGATGAAGCGCGCGGTGACGCCGCTCCAGACGCCGCTGGGCGCCCTGCCGCAGCGCCGCATGATCCCCTCCGAGATGCGCGAGTACTTCCGTGACGTCGTCGACCACCTCTCCCGGGTCTGCGAGCAGGTGGAGTCGTCGAACGAGCTGTGCAACTCGATCCTGCAGGCCGCGCTCGCCAGGTCCAACGCCCTGGCCAACGAGGACATGCGCAAGATCTCCGCATGGGTGGCCATCATCTCGGTGCCCACGATGATCGCCGGCATCTACGGCATGAACTTCAAGCACATGCCCGAGCTGTCCGCCATGTGGGGCTATCCCCTCGTGATCGGCGTCATGCTCGTCATCTGCTCCCTCCTCTACCGAGGCTTCCGCCGCAACAGCTGGCTCTGACCCTCCGCCGGCAATCCTGAAAGTCACATCGCTTCCGGCAGGCACCGGCGCCGGGCAGCCCGCCGTTGACGCTGCCGACCGCCCCGGGCACGCCCGAGGCGGTGCAGGTGTTCAACAACTACGTGCGCTGCGCTGGGCCGCCGCCTCCGACCGGACGGCCTTCACGTGGAACCGCGAGATCGCTCCCGGGGATGGAGTCACCATCGGCTTCAACGGCACCAGGGCGCCAACCCGGCTCCGACGTCCTTCCAGCTCAACGGTGCCACCTGCCGCTGACCTCCGCCTGCCCCTCCCGCCCCGGAGGGGCACGCGACACGGCTTCTCTCCAATCCCGATTAGGAGTTGCATGCATCGCTAGAGAGAGGTAACCTACAGCTGTAGTTAGAGATTTCTGCTACACCGACAAGCGAGGAGGTTCCGGAGATGCTGTTGACGTCGATCGACCCGTTCGTTCAGGAAGTCGAGCGCCAGTTTGATCGCCTCACCCGTGGCGCCCTCACTTGGGGAGAGGGAAGCGCCCAGGGGGCCATGCCGCTCGACGGCATCCGCAGGAAGGACGACGTGGTCCTGCGCTTCGATCTTCCCGGCATCGACCCCGACTCGATCGAGGTCACCGTCGACCGCGGCGTGCTCACGGTCACCGCCAGCCGCCATGAGGAGCTGTCGGAGGACGATCGGCTGTTCGTGCGCGAGCGCGTCATGGGCACCTTCACCCGGCGCGTCTACCTCTCCGAGCACCTCGACATCGACCGCGTCGACGCCGCCTACCACAACGGGGTGCTGCAGATCCGCATCCCCGTGCTGGAGAAGGCCAAGCCACGCAAGGTCGAGATCCAGCGCGGCGACACCAGGGCGATCCGCCCGTGAGGTGACCGCGAGCGATGGGCCGGTGCCGCTACGGGCGCCGGCCCGTTCACCATGGAGGCACACATGTCCAGGTTGCCCATCGACGACAACCACGCCCCGCTGTACTCCATGGGCCAGGTCGCCGGCATGCTCGACGTCCAGCAGGCCTTTCTGCGCCGCCTCGACGAGTTCGAAGTGGTCCGCCCGCAGCGCTCCTCGGGCGGCCAGCGCCGCTACTCGCGCGCCGACATCAACCGTGTCCAGTACGTCGCGGAGCTGACCGGGGAAGGCATGACGCTGATCGCGATCCGCCGCATCCTGGAGCTGGAACAGCAGGTGAAGGCACTGAAGAAGGAGCTGGAGGCGACACGCCGGCTCCTGCCTCCCAAGGAATGAAACCTGGAAAGGCATCGGTGGGCCGCCCGATCACCACGTGTGACGGGCGGTCCTCCGTGGTGGTGTGGGTGGCGGTCATGGCGGTTCCTCGTGTTTCGGGTGGGGGAGGCAAGCGCGTTCGGCCGGTGGCTGTGGCAGGGACGCGCGCTACGGGGTCAGCACGATCTTTCCGGCGACGGTGCCGGACTCGGCCAGCCGCAGAGCGTCGGCGATGCGGGTGAGCGGCAGCCGCGCGGCGATCTGGGCGGTGACCTCACCGCGCTGGAGTGCTGCGAAGACCTTGGTGAGGTCGGCGCGCAGCCGGGACCTGAACCGGTTCTTGGCCAGGGCCCGCCCGGCCCAGACGTTGAAGAAGTAGGCGCGGCGGCCGTTGGGCAGCACGTTCCACAGCCACACCCGGCCGAGCAGCTTGAGCACGGGCCACTGCTTGGACCCCTTGTCGTCCCGGGTGGAGGCGCTGCCGTAGGAGACGAGCGTGCCGCCGGGCGCGAGCAGGCGCCAGGAGTCGACGACGCCCGGCCCCCGACGTGGTCGAAGACGGCGTCCACCCCGCCGGGGGCGAGCTCGCGGACGCGCGCGGCGACGTCCCCGGTGCGGTAGTCGACCGGAAGGACGCCGCGCTCCCGCAGGGCTCTTCAGGATGTAGCTGTCCCGGATGTGGAAGTCGACCCCGCCCTGCTGTTCACCGCCGAACTGGACGACCTCCCGGCCCACTGACCACACCCCTACCAGAACGGGCCCGTGCACGGTTACCACGCCCACCCGATGCGCCGCCTCCGGACCGATCCGGGCGCTTCTTGCCAGGGTGCCCCGTCCTTCTGGAGGGCGCCCGCGCTGTCCCTGTCAGATGGGCCAGGACTCCTGGTGCCAGGCGGCGTTCCAGAACATCCACTCGTAGCGGGATGTGGTGACGAAGTGTTCCCGGGCTCGCAGGCGCTGGCGCTGGGTGGCCTCTTCCCCGGCCCGGTCGGTCAGGGCCACCACTCGGCGGACGACGCTCTGGAAGGCCTCGTCGCCGTAGGTGGCGATCCAGCGCCGGTAGAGAGGGTCGGGAGACGACTTGGCCAGCAGCGCCTCGCCGACGCGGGCGTAGATCCAGTAGCACGGCAGCACCGCCGCGAGGCCGTCGAGGAACGACCCGCCGTACACCGTGGCCAGCAGGTAGCTCGTGTACGCCCGGGTGGTCGGGCCCACCGGTAGGTCCGCGGCCTGTGCCGGGGAACCGCCGAGCTGGGCCATGAACTCCGCGTGCATCTCCTGCTCCGCCGCGATCGCTCCCACCGCGTCGCCCGCGAAGGCCCGTACGTCGTCCTCGGTCGGCGCCTTGGCCGCGCACAGGGCCAGTGCCCGCGCGTATTCCCGCAGGTAGTGGGAGTCCTGCACCACGAAGTGCCGGAAGGCCTCACGCGGCAGGGTGCCGTCGACCAGCCCGGTGATGAACGGATGGTCCAGGATCGCGGTGTAGATCGGCTCGATGGCCTCCCACAGCTCCTCGCTGTACGGGCGCGCATGCGAAACGGCCGGCTCGAACGTCGTCATCGGAACAGACTCCCTACGCCGGCATGACCCGGTCAGGTTCGAGCGGTCTGCGGCCGCTCCGGCCGCACTCTCAGCCCGGTGCGCCGGACTCCCGCGATGTCGTGGTCGAGGCTAACGCACCCCCTTGCCGCGACGGTTCAGGGGGATCGCCATCAGGGGACGATCACCAATTTGGGGCGTTGGTCGCGGATGCCGAGTAGCTCTCTTACGCGGGGGAGCGGCCAGGCGAGCTGGGTGGCGAGCCTCGCCATGGTGAGGTCGGTCTCCGCCGACGCCAGGTCGAAGGCCTGCCGCAGGAGGACCGGGTGCTCTCCCGGGTAGCCGGTGATGGGCTCGCCGGCGAAGCCCGGCTGGTCGCGGAGGGCGCCGAGCCGCTGGTACGCCCGGCTGGCCGAGGAATCGGAGAGCAGGCCGACCTCGCGGCAGCGGTAGAGCAGTGAGCTGATCGAGACGCCCCACACGTGCTTGAGCTCGGCCAGCCGCCGCAGGTCGAGGCGCCGGGGGAGCTCGGGCAGGATGCTGTCGCGCGGGGTGAGGAACTCGGCCGCGAACGTGTCGGCCTCGCGCTCCTGCTGGACGTCCCCGGCGGCGGTGTCGCCGTGGAGGACGAGATGGCCCAGCTCGTGGGCGGCGGTGAAGCGGTAGCGGTGGATGTCGTCGAAGCGGTTGGCGGTCAGCACGACGATCGGCCGGGGCAGTTGCGAGGTCGAGAAGGCGTCGACGGTGGTGGCGTCCTCGTCGGGCGGGGGGAGCACCACGACGATGCCGTGGGCCTCCATGTGGCGGACGAGATGCGAGATCGGCCCTGTGCCGAGCCCCCAGTGCCGTCGCAGCTCGCGGGCGGCGGCGGCCGGGTCGCGGGGCAGCTCCACCCCCGAGTGGACCTCGCCGCCGGAGAACCCCGGAAGGTCGACGTGCGGCAGCCGTACGCGCTTCTCCAGCGCGTGGGTCAGCTCCCAGACCTGCTCGACGAACGCGACGGCCTTGGCCCGCTGGTGGACGCGGGTGGAGCGCAGGCTGCGGAAGTGGGCCATGGACCCGTCGAGCTTGGCGTGCGGCCGGCCCGACAGGAAGAACGCCAGGGGGACGCCGAGGGCGCCCGCCAGGCGCGGGATGAGGTCGGGCCTGGGGTGGGTCATGCCCGTCTCGTACTGCCCGACGGCCGCCGGGGTGACCCCCACCCGCTCGGCGAGGTCCTTCTTGGTCATGCCCGCCAGCCGTCGCGCCTGGGTCAGCCGCGCCTGGTCGAAGCCGTCGGCCACCGCCTGCGGAGTCGGTCTCCCACGGTCGGTCTTACGGTCGCTCATCGGCGTCGGCGATCGGCTGGTCGTCGGTGGGCTCGCTGTTCACGGGGAAGATCATCGCATTCCGGCGCTCGACCGCGGGACGGCGGACGAGGGTGAGGTCGGGCTCGGCGCCGCGGTCGAAGCGCTCGGCCACGTCGGGCTCGGCCACCGGCAGGCCCTGCGACACCCACGGCAGCGCGGTGAGCAGGGGGATCTGCTCGCAGTGGAGCCAGTGGATCCGGCCCATGTCGTCGATCAGCTCGGCCTCGCCCCAGTAGAGCTTCAACAGGCTGGCCTGGGCGTTCGCGGCGTAGGCGACCGGGATCAGGCGCGTGTCGGCGGGGAGCTGCGCGAGGAGGGGCCGCGCCGCGGTCAGCTCGTCGAGCTGGGCGTCCTCGTCGTCGCTCGCGAGCGCGAGGTCGAGCACCTCCTGGTGGTAGGTGGTCGTGGGGCCGAAGCGGGTGAAAAGCTCGCGGACGAGCGCGGAGACCCGCCCGTCGCTGACCCGCGCCTCGGTGATCGGCGTGGTGTCGTCCTCGGCGTAGCGGAAGGGCAGGAGCAGGTTGCCGTTGAGCACGACCAGGTGGTGGGGCGAGCCGTACGGCCTGACCACCTGGAACCCCGGGTCGTTCTTGAAGCCGTCGACCAGGGCCTCGTAGCGGCGGGCCATCAGGGTGGAGCCGTACGCGTACCGTTTGTCGCTTCTCGATGACTTCTGGGCGTCCTGGGCGTTCCCCGCGGCCTCCAGGAGGGACGCGGCGAGCTGCCCCCGGACGGACGCGGCGCGCTCCCCGAACCGCTCGGCCGCCCAGCTCGAAATCTGTGGCTCCCCGTGCATTGGTGACCTCCCGTACGCGGCGTCCTGACACCAGGTGATCGATGCTGCCACTTCAGTTCTTCGCACAATACTCCCGCGAGCACTCCAGTTGATGTTGTGACTCGCCGGAAAGGGGCAGAAGTGTCAGGCGGGCGCGTGGCGGAGGGCGGCGGCGGGCTCGGGGAGGGGGAGGCCGCGCTGGGCCCAGAGCTCGCGCATCCGGTCGGGGTAGTCGGTGACGATACCCGCGACTCCGAGGTCGATCATCAGGGACGCCTCCTCGACGTCGTTGACCGTCCACACCGCGACGGGAAGCCCCGCCTTCGCCGCCCGGGCCATCAGCTCCTCGCCGACCAGCACCCGGTCGGGGGACAGCGTGGTGGCCCCGATCGAGGCCGCCGCGGCGGCGATGTCGCCACCGAAGTCCTCCTTGTAGCGGAGGCCGAGCCATTCGGGATCGAGCGTCGCCTTCTCGACCAGGGCGTAGCGCGTGGCCACGAGATCGCGGGCGACGCGCAGGACGCGCCAGTCGAAGCTGAGGATCGCCGCGCCGTCCAGCCGGTCGTGCCGGTCGAGCTCCGCCACGACCAGCTCGGTCAGCCGCCGGGGGTCGGCCGAGAGGTCGGGCCGGGTCGGGTCGGACTTCAGCTCGACGTTCAGCCGCACGCCGTCGGCGCCGTACGCGCTCACCAGCCCGAGCACGGCGCCGAGCGTGGGCATGCGCGTGCCGGGGATCGGGACCTGCGTGCGGACGAAGCGGTCGGCCTCGCCCTTCGGATGGCGCACCCCGACGTCGAGCGTGCGCAACTGGGCGAGCGACAGGGAGCGGATGGGCTTGCCGACGTAGGGGAACGCGGGGTCCCCCGGCGTCGCAGGCACGGTGTCCGCGCTGGTCACGGCCGACACGGTCAGATCATGGGTGAGCACGAGCTGCCCGTCGGCGGTCAGCGCGACGTCGAACTCGATCGCGTGGACGCCGAGCTCAAGCGTGTAGGCCATGCCCGGGAGGGTGTTCTCCGGGCGTAGGCCCCGTGCCCCCCGGTGGCCGTGTATCTCCACCTGCACAATGGCGCACCCTATCGCTCACCTGCCTCGACCGCGTCCAGGCGGGGGCCGCGCTCCTCGCCGGCCTCTCGCTCCGACCCCTGCGGCAGCGACGGGACGGGCCGTCCGCGGCCCGGACGGCCCGCTCGCCTCAGACCAGGGGACGCAGGGAGAGGGTCTGGGTGCGGCCGGGGCCGACGCCGATGGCGGAGATGGGCGCACCGCTCAGCTCCTCCAGGGCCCTCACGTAGTCCTGGGCGTTCTTCGGCAGGTCGTCGAAGGACTTCGCCTCGGTGATGTCCTCCTGCCAGCCGGGCAGCTCCTCGTAGATCGGCTTGGCGTGGTGGAAGTCGGTCTGGGTCATCGGGATCTCGTCGTGGCGCACCCCGTCGACCTCGTACGCGACGCAGACCGGGATCCGCTCCAGGCCGGACAGCACGTCGAGCTTGGTGAGGAAGAAATCGGTCACGCCGTTGATCCGGGTGGCGTACCTGGCGATGATCGCGTCGAACCACCCGCAGCGGCGGTTGCGGCCGGTCGTCACGCCGTACTCGCCGCCGGTCGTGCGCAGCCAGTCGCCCATCTCGTCGGTGAGCTCGGTCGGGAACGGGCCCGAGCCGACGCGCGTGGTGTACGCCTTCAGGATGCCGATCACCCGGGTGAGCCGGGTCGGCGGGATGCCCGAGCCGACGCACGCGCCGCCCGACGTCGGCGAGGAGGACGTCACGAAGGGGTAGGTGCCGTGGTCGATGTCGAGCAGGTTGCCCTGGCCGCCCTCCAGCAGCACGACCTTGTGGTCGTCCAGCGCCTTGTTGAGGATCAGGGAGGTGTCGGCGATGTGCGGCTTGAGCCGCTCGGCGTACCCGAGGTACTCCTCAAGGACCTTCGCCGGGTCGATGCCCCTGCGGTTGTAGACCTTGGTCAGCACCTGGTTCTTCTCGTTCAGCGCGACCTCGATCTTCTTGCCGAGGATGCCCGGGTCGAGCAGGTCCTGCACCCGCACGCCCATGCGCGCGATCTTGTCGCCGTACGCGGGGCCGATGCCGCGTCCCGTGGTGCCGATGCGGGCCTTGCCGAGGTAGCGCTCGGTGACCTTGTCGAGCGCCTTGTGGTGGGGCATGATCAAGTGCGCGCTCGCCGAGATCAGCAGCCGGTCGCACGAGATGCCGCGTTCCTTCAGCCCGTCGATCTCCGCGAGGAGCACCCCGGGGTCGATCACGACGCCGTTGCCGATCACGGGGACGACGTCCGGCGACAGCACGCCGGTCGGCAGCAGGTGGAGCGCGTACTTCTGGTCACCGATGACGACGGTGTGGCCCGCGTTGTTGCCCCCCTGGTAGCGGACGACATAGTCGACCTGGCCGCCCAGAAGGTCGGTGGCCTTACCCTTGCCCTCATCGCCCCACTGGGCGCCCACAAGAACGACAGCCGGCATGGTTAACTCCCGCGCAACAAAAACGAAACCCCTGGCGCAAGTGCGACAGGGGCTCTTGCGTTGAGAGACTACCCGAGCAGGCTCATGCCGCCCAAGCGCGGCTTACTGGGAACTGAGCACCTTTACCGCTTCTGGGCTGCTATCACGGAGGAACTGGGCGCATCTCTCGGCCTCGTCCTTCTCGCCGATCGCCTGGGCGGCCCGCCCGAGCGCGTTGAGACAGCGGAGGAACCCCCTGTTGGGCTCGTGCTCCCAGGGGATGGGGCCGTGACCCTTCCAGCCCGCGCGCCGCAGCTGGTCGAGGCCCCGATGATAGCCGGTGCGGGCGAAGGCGTAGGAGGTCACCGCGTGCCCGGCGGCGAAGTATTCGTCGGCGAGCGCCGCCCAGGCCGCCGTATAGGCGGGGAAGCGCGCGGCGACGTCACTGGCCTTGGCGCCGGACTCCAGGGCCTCTCTGGCCTCCGGGCTGTCCGGAAGCTGGGTGGGCGGTGGCCCGGAGAGAAGGTTCTCGTGCGTTTCCATGAGCACAGTCTTACCTGTGTTCCGCCTGTCTGGTCATACTCCCTTCTGCGATACGTGCTGAAAGCCGAAAATTGTCCGATACGGTGACCCGGTTGCGTGTGCGAGGACTCACAAAGGAGCAGAGGAAGTGACCCTCTCAGCCTCCCGGTGCGTCGCCGTGGCACTGGCCGGGCTGCTGGCGCTGGTGGCGGCCTGTGGCGGGGAAGCCCACCGGAACCCTCCGAACGCGGCCAAGACGGTCGTGTCCCTGACCTTCGACGACGCCTGGGCCACCCAGGCGGTCGCGGGTGATCTTCTACGCGAGCACCATCTGGTTGGCACGTTCTACATCAACAGCGACTTCCTCGGCAGGCCCAAGCGGCTCACGAAGGCGCAGGTGGACGGGCTGGCCGCCGCGGGCAACGAGATCGGCGGCCACACCCTCACCCACCCCCGCCTGCCGACCCTCTCCAAGGCCGCGAAACGCCGGGAGATCTGCGGCGACCGCCGCGCCCTGCTGGCCATGGGGTACAAGCCGCGCTCGTTCGCCTACCCGTACGGCATGTTCGACCCCGCGACCGTCGCCGTCGTCCAGAGCTGCGGGTACAACAGCGCGCGAAGGTCGGGCGGCATCGCCCCGCCGAGCGACGCCTGCCCGAAGTGCGCCCGGTTCGAGGACGTCAAAACGATGGACGCCTACCACCTGCGCACCCTGCCGGCCGTACGGCGGTCGGTGACGCTCGACGTCCTCAAGTCCTACGTGCTCCAGGCGGAGCAGCGCGGGGGCGGCCTGGTGACCTACCAGTTCCACAACGTGTGCGACACGTGTGACGAGTTCGGCGTGAGTCCGCGGGTGCTCGACGACTTCCTGGGCTGGATCGCGGGCAGCGGGGTCTCCGTCCGCCTGTTCGGCGACATCGTCGGCGGAGACCTCCGCCCCGTCCCCTAGGCGCCCCGCACGGCCCCGCTCAGCGCAGGCGTCTGAGCAGGGCTTTCGGGCCTGCCTGGCGGGGCGGCTTCGCCGGGGAGTCCGCGGCCTCGCGGGCGGCGGCCTCGCTGTTCAGGGCGGCGAGCTGGTCGGTGAGACGGGCGTTCTCCGCCCGCAGCCTGGCCACCTCCCGCTTGAGGGCCGGGTCCTCGCTCTTGCCGCGCCGGGGAGGCTCGGCCTCGGCCGCCGGAAGGAACCCCATGGTCCCGCCGTCGAGCCATTGCGTGCCGTACACGTCGTGGACGGCGTCGTCCAGGGGCTCACCCTCGGCGCGCACCAGCGAGGCCCTGGCGAAGGCGCCGGTGTGTTCGAGGCGGGCCGTGATCACCTCGTCCACCTCGTCGAGGGCGATGTCGACCAGCCCGTACCCGTGCTCGACCGCGAGATCCACCACCCGCCGCAGCGTCTCCTGGCCCGGCACCCACCCGGCGGGGCAGAGCATGCGGAACGACGAGGGCGCCGCCGTGGCGGGCACGTGCTCGGCGTACCGGACCCGGGGGTCGCCTCGGTAGAGCCCGCGAAGGAGCAGCAGGTCGAGGTCGGGGCTGTCCAGCGGGTTGCGCCTGTCCTGCCGCAGCGAGTCCCACGGTCCGACGAGCGTGATCTGGATGTCGTTCAGCGAACTGGCGAGGAAGCCGTCGACCGTCGCCCTGGTGTCCTCGTACGACGCCCCCTCGGCCTCGACGACCACCTCGGCGTAGGGCACCAGCCACTGCCGGCGCGGGTGGGCGCGCAGCCACCGCATCTGCGGGATGTGGTCGGGCACGAAGACCTGGTTGTACCGCCTGACCTGCTCCCCGTCGCGCATCATCATCGAGGTGCCGAGATGGCGGCTGCGGGCCTCGGGCGCCAGCACGAACGCGGCGCCCGCCTGGGCGAGCCGGTAGCCCAGCTCGGTGTCCTCACCGAGGACGAGCCCGGTGTCCAGCGGCCCGGCCTCGCGCAGCAGCCGGGCGTTCACAGAAGCGGCGTTGGTCACGTGGACGCGGTACGCCGAGTCGCCGGCCGTGCGGAGCCCGTCGGTGCGCTCGGCCAGGTCGACGATCCAGGTGTGCGGCTCGCTCGCCGCCTCGTCGAAGAGCTTGTCCGCGGCGCCCGCCGAGACAGCCGCGTGCACGTCCGCCGGCGTCGGGGTGCCCGGCCGGTGGTCGACGAACCGCACGTAGCCCATCACCACCAGGTATCCGGCGAGGTGGTGCCAGCGCATGTGCGCCTCGACCTCGTCGTGGAAGGTGACCATGTCGGCGTCCAGCCAGTGGACGACGTCGCCCCCGGCCAGCGCCAGCCCGGCGTTGCGGGCGTCGGACCGGCCGCGCGAGCCCGGTTCCGTGGTGATCAGCCGGGTGTTCTCGGGGACGATCTCGGGGAGGCGGAGGGCGGGGACGGTCCCGTCGTCGACGACCACGACCTCCATCAGGTGCCGGGGGTAGCTCTGGGCGGCGAGGGCGGCGAGGGTCAGGTCGAGCTTGTCCTGGTGGCCGTAGGCCGCGATCACCACGCTGACCGACAGCCGGGGCTGCCAGGTCCCGATCGCCGGCGGCCTCAGCACCCCGTAGTCGTTGTGCCGGATCCTCGGCTGAGCCGGCGCCCTGTGCTCGGTCGGCTGTGTCACTGTTCCAACTCCATCAATCTGCTGGGCCGAAATCCCCGCCACTGGTCCTTGGCCCTGGCCAGGAAGTAGCCGACCGGCTCCTGCCAGGTGTGCATGCCTCTCGCCGCCCTGCGCGCGACGAAACCCAGGCCGTGCGCCCGGTATATCGCACCGCCGGCTCTGAGCAGGTCCTGGAAGAACTGGACGTCCACGGAGCGCGCCACCGGCCTGAAGCCGCCGAGGGCCTCGAAGGCCGAACGAGCCACCACGAACGTGCCGCCCGCCACGTGGTTCGACATCGTCTCGCTGGACCAGTCGCGGCGGATGGTCACGTCGATCGTCTGCAGGTAGAAGAACTCCGAGGCCGCGCCCACCAGTTCGGCCCCCGAGTACGACTGGGCGAGCATCATGTCGGCCAGGTGATCGGGGCCGTACCAGTCGTCGTCGTCCCACTTGCTGAGGAACGAGCCGGTCGCGCGCCCCGCCGCCTGGTTGAGCACGATGCCGAACGGCAGCTTCGCGTCCGCCTCCACGACCGTGATCGGCCGGTCGAAGGCCGCGATCGCCCGCGCCACCTCGGGACTGGACGCGGACACCCCGTGCAGCGTGAGCACGACCTCAAGGTCCACCCCGCGCTGCCTCGCGATCTGTCCGAGCGCGAAGGGCACGAGGTCACCGCGCCGGGTACACATGATGACGGAGATCGTCGGCTCCGCGGGCAGGGCGATCCCGGCCCGCGCGGAGAGCGAGCGCCATCGGGCCACGGTCCCGTGGGTCGCGAGGGCCAGCCGCCGCAGCCGTACGCTGTGCTCCTCCCGGCGCAGGGCGTCGGCGAGTTCGTGCTCGGTCGCGGCGCTCAGCCGCGCCGCCAGCCCCGGCCCGAGCGCCCGCGCCGCCCAGGCGGGGGGCGGGCCGGACAGCAGGGGCACCCCCGCCGCGGCGAGACCGGCCACGGCGCGGACGGCGGCGATCGGCCCGGTGTGGGCGGGCCGCCAGGCGACGCGGATCCCGCGCAGGCGCCGCAGGCGGGCGGCGTCGGCGTCGGTCACTCCTCCGGACGCGGCCAGGCGTACGAGCGTCCGGCCCTCGGCCCTGACCTCCCAGCGGCCGTCGTGCTGGGCGAGGTCGGCCACCTCGCCCGCCGGTGACTTGAGGAAGCCGCGCGGGTTGACCGACCGTTCGTCGACAGGAGGCACGGCGTCGGGGTCGAAGGCAGCGTCCCGCAGCGCCTGGTAGCCGCCGGGCGAGCCGAAGCGCTCCCAGGTGGCGTCCGCGAGACGGTCCACGGCCGGAACCCGGCCGTCGGTCCAGGAAGCCCTCGCCTCGGGTGCCGTCACGTCCGGCGCGGTCGCCTCGGGTGCCGTCGCCTCGGGTGCCGTCACGTCGGGTGCCGTCGGGTCGGGGGAGACGGCCGGTGGCGGGGCGGCCGGTACGGCCCGGATGGCCAGGTCGGCGGTGGGCACGTCGGAGCGGTCGGGGAGGGGGCCACGCCCGTCCGAGAAGGTCACGTTGGGGTCGCCGGGCCGCCAGCCTGCGAGCCCGGAGCCGGCCAGCCCGGCCATGGGGAGCGCGTACCCGCTCAGATGGTGGCCGCCGAAGCTCCTCGCCACGGCCGCCGCGACCTCCCCGGCGGGCTGCGGCTGGGTGAAGCGCGCCTTGACCCGCCAGCCGGTGCGGCCGTACCGGCTGACTCCCACGTCGCGCAGGAAGCGCCGGCCGAGGCCGGGCGACAGCGGGACGCCAGGCGCGTCGCACCACGGCGGCGCGTCGACGACGATCACGCCGATCCAGGGGGCCGCTGGGAGCGCTCCCCCCAGCGTGACCGCCCGGCGCAGGTCGGTGGGGGTCCCGGCTACCACGACGACGGCCGAGGGATCGGACATGACCCACGGCTCGGGGCCCATGCCGTCCATGTCCGCCACCTCGAAGGCCACGCCGGGGAACAGGCCGTCCAGGTCGCCGGCGTCCACCCCGGCGACGGCCACGGCGACCTTCCCGCCCGCCCTGCTCAGCTCGGCGGTCATCCCGGCCGGCACGAGCGCGGCCGTCATCCCGGCCTCCGCTCGGTCGACCGGGCCAGGACGGGTCGGCACCTCATACGGCGCTCCGCCTGAGGACCATCGCGCCCTTCTCGGCGGGGTGGGCCGTGCCGGCCAGCTCGGGATACTCCAGGAGCCAGCGGTCGGCCACCTCGCGCTCGCCCGGGCGGTTCGTGTCGTCCAGGACGATCCACGCGTCGGCGGCGCAGTGCGGCAGCAGCACGGGCACGGCCGGGTAGCGCACCAGCTGGGCGGTGGCTCCCGGAGGCCCGTCCACGAAGACGAGCCCGATGTCGCTCAGATCCGCGACGGCCCGGGGGTCGTACCAGGGAATGGTCTCGGCGCCGTCGCCCGGCGGGGTCCAGGAGGTGAGCGGCGCGTGGCGGATCTCGACGACGTCCTGCAGCCCGTGGGCGAGGACGAGGTCCCTCGACGCTTCGGCGAACCGCTCGTCGTGTTCCAGGGCGACGACCCGGCCGCCGCCGAAACGCTGGACGGCGTAGCCGAGCCAGACGCTGGAAGAACCGCTGCCGCACTCCACGACGACCTTGGCAGGATCCACCGCGATCCGCTCGATGAGCAGGCGAAGCACGTCCGGGGAGGCCGCCCAGCCGCGGAGGCGGGGCAGCGGGGCGCGGGGCTGGAGCAGCGCCCGGATGTCGATGAGCGCTTCGAGCTGCGCGTAGTTCTGGCGCGCCGACTTCGCCAGGTCGGCCTGGCCTTCGCGGACCGTACCGCCGAGGGCGTCCAGCCGTTCGGCGAGGTCGCGTAGGCCCTGGACGGCGGTGCCGGTGAGGCCGGTCAACTGCTCGTGGTCGTGGCGGAGCTTGCGCAGGTCGTCGAGGTCGTCGGCGCTCTGCCTGACGGTGGCGTCGACCCGGGCGACGGCGCTCGCGAGCTGGGCGAGCCGGTCGGTCTGCGCGGTGAGCTCCATACGGTCCTCGCCGAGCGCCGAGAGCAGGACGCGCGCCTGGTGGCGGCCGGCGTCCTCAAGGCGGCCTGGCAGCCCTTCGAGCTCGGTCGCGAGCTGGGCGAGGGCCTGCTCGGTCCTCGCGAGCGCGGCGTCCTGGCGCTTGGTCCGCGCGTCGATTCGCAGGGCCTTGCCGTCGGTCCTGCGCCCGTCCGCGACGATCATGGCCGCCATGGCCAGGATCGCGAAGGACAGGGCGATCTGGACGGCCGAGGCAGGTTCCACGATTCCCGCAGCGGACAGCAGCACCAGAGCGATCACCGCGAGGCCCGTGAGGACGGCGCCGATGATCAGCAGTAGGCGTGGGGGTAATGCCCGCATTCTTACCCTTTCTGGACTTATTCGGTCAGGCAGGGGTTCCAGAGTAATCACTGGTCACGTGAGGGGCTCCCAGCTGAGACGGGAGCGATACTCGTCCTGCCAGCGAGCGAGCATGCTCGCCCACTGGAGTACGTAGAGGGGCCCTGACCATCGGGTCTGCCGCGCGCGCAGTTCGGGGTCGCGCAGCGCCGCAAGCAGGCGGGGGCCGAGCAGCGCGCACACCTCGTCGCTGCCGGCGATGCTCTCGGCCAGCGAGGCCAGCGCGGCCGGGCTGGTCTTGCGCTGCGGGCCCGGCTCAGGCCGCTCGCCGGGATCGTTGGTCGAGGGCAGCCGGGCCACGTCCGGCGCGCCGTGATCGAGCATCGCCCGATAGTAGGCGTTCCCCTCGTGCGCGCTGAGCGGCACGCGGAGGGCGCCGGCGATCACATCGGGGTCGGCGAACGGCAGCCAGACCTCCGCCTCGGGCCCGAGCATCCAGTTCGGCGAGCTGAAGATCCCCCGGTACCGGGTGAGGAGCCGCGCGAGCATCGGCATGGCGTGATGCCCCTCGGCCGGCTTTGTCACCCGGTCGAACGCCGAGAGGCTGAGGTCGGCGATCGTCTCGCCCGCACCCGGCGCCCAGACCTCCCGCTGCCGGGGGAAGTGCGTCGACAGGGCCTTCCAGGTGATCGTGCGCGCCTGCGCCGGGTCGGCGGCCCGGGCGACCTCGGGATGGTCCGCGCGGGTCCGCAGCAGGCCGTCCCCGAGGCACCCGTCGATCAGCGGCGCCCGCAGGCGGTGAACCGCCCGGGCGTACGGCATGGCCCAGCCGTGGTGCAGGGTCTGGTACTGGGTGCGGCGCCACACCTGGCGGTGATCTTCGAGCCATGCCTCGGGCCCCGGCCTGACCACGTGGTGCGGCACGCCCAGCGCCGCCGCGACCGTCCCGGCGTGGGCGATGTCCAGGTCGAGGCCGTCGTCGGTGCTGGTGGTCCACGCCTCGACCTGGCTCCCGGGACGGCGTACGGCGAGCGCCGCGAGCAGCCGGGAGTCCCAGCCTCCGCTGAGCCCGATCGCCACCGGCCCCGCGCGGTCCGGGATCCGGTCGGCGAGGAGGTCGACCATTTCCTCGGGAGCGGGCGGCTTGTCCGGTTCGGCGGCGATCCAGGAGGGCTCGAACCGCTCCCGCCGCAGTCGCTCCGGCCCCCCACGAGGGCCGGTCGCGCGCCAGGCGGTGGCGGCCTCCAGGTGCCTGATCTCGGAGAACGGCGTCTCGTCCCCGATCGGCGTCGTCATCACCAGCAGGTTCGCCCAGGCCGACCAGTCCACGTGGAGAGGGCCGTCGTCCAGCGCGACGAGGGGGTCGACGCGGGCGGAGAAGTAGAGGGCGTCCCCCAGCGGACGGATGTTCAGATCGTTCAGGCCGAGGGCGTCGGTGTGCAGGACGGCGCCTTCGTGGTCGACGACCAGCCCGGCGGCCAGGCGGCGCTCGGCGGCGTCCTGCCAGGAGTGCGGCTGGGGCGCGCCGCCCGCCGCGGCCCACCACAGATAGCCGGAGCGAGGTCCCGCCGACCAGTTCTCCGGCTCGCCCGTCGACCACAGGGCGGCCATGGGGGAACGGTGCACCTCGTCGAGCCCCTGTGGCGAGGCCGACAGCAGCCGTTCCGCCACGCGTGCATCCCACTTCCCGATGGCACCGCACACATAAGGTCGCGCTCGGTAGGAGATGAACATTTAGCTCATGGTAACGACGTATTTGTTACTTCAGCCTCGTACCGATCTCTTTTTACGTACTTTCTCAGGGAATTCACATGGAACGGGCGGACCATGCGGCCAGCCCGTTCCCTGCAAGTCGCGACATCTCCGACAACCTAGAGCGACATCGAGTCAGATTCCCGGGTCGGCGGGGTTCTCCGGGTTCAGGAGATCTTCGTGCCGGCGGACAGGAGGTCCTCGCAGGCCCGGGTGACGCGGGCGGCCATGCCGGCCTCGGCCGACTTGCCCCACGCGCGCGGGTCGTAGTCCTTCTTGTTGCCCACGTCGCCGTCGACCTTCAGCACGCCGTCGTACTTGCGGAACATGTGGTCGGCGACCGGGCGGGTGAAGGCGTACTGCGTGTCGGTGTCGATGTTCATCTTCACCACGCCGTAGGAGATCGCCTCGCGGATCTCGTCGAGCGAGGAGCCCGAGCCGCCGTGGAAGACGAGGTAGAAGGGCTTCTCCTTGCCGTACTTGGCGGTGACGGCGTCCTGGATCTCGTTCAGCACGCTCGGGCGGAGCTTGACGTGACCCGGCTTGTAGACGCCGTGCACGTTGCCGAAGGTGGCGGCCAGCAGGTAGCGGCCACGCTCGCTGAGGCCGAGCGCCTCGGCGGTGGCGAGGGCGTCCTCCGGGGTGCTGTAGAGCTTCTCGTTCATCTCGCCGACGACGCCGTCCTCCTCGCCGCCGACGACCCCGATCTCGACCTCCAGCACCACGTTGGCCGCGTGGGCCTTCTCAAGGAGCTCGCGGGCGATGCTGAGGTTCTCGTCGAGCGGGCAGGCGGAGCCGTCCCACATGTGCGACTGGAACAGGGGGTCCTTGCCGGAGGCCACACGCTGGCGCGAGATCTCCAGCAGCGGGCGCACGAAGCCGTCGAGCTTGTCCTTCGGGCAGTGGTCGGTGTGCAGCGCGATGTTCACGGGGTACTTGTCCGCGACGACGCGGGCGTACTCGGCCAGCGCTACGGCACCGGTCACCATGTCCTTCACCGAGGTGCCGGACAGGTACTCGGCGCCACCGGTCGAGACCTGGACGATGCCGTCGCTCTCGGCCTCGGCGAAACCGCGGAGCGTGGCGTTCAACGTCTGCGAGGAGGTCACGTTGATCGCCGGGTATGCGAAACCATTGGCCTTGGCCCGGTCGAGCATGTCGGCGTAGACCTCTGGGGTCGCGATAGGCATCGGAAGTCATCTCCCTGAACGGAACGGATGGCGGGCACGGGGCTCGGTCTTCCCCGGGGCAAGTATTGCGAAGGAGCGGCGGGCGAGGAAGCAGGAGCCGGGCTCGTGTTCACAAACGGGTGTTCGCGTCCGGCCGACCCGCCAGGTCGCCCTCGTCATCAGACATACCTGGTCCTACCCCTCCAGCGCGCCTGACCCATCCGTCGGGGGTACCCTCATCGGTGATGGACCTCACAAATCTTCTGGACGCCCAGTGGTGGATCGTCACCTTCGGGCTCATCGGCATCCTCGCGATCATCTTCGCGGAGACCGGGCTGCTCATCGGCTTCTTCCTGCCGGGTGACTCGCTCCTGGTCGTCGCCGGGATGGGCGCCTCGGCGGCGGTCGCGTCCTCGGTCGGCCTCGACTCGCCGTTCCCGCTGGCCGTTCTCCTCGTCGCCGCCCCCCTCTGCGCCATCGCCGGCGCCCAACTGGGGCACCTCATCGGCGCCAAGTCCGGCCCCCGGCTCTTCTCCAGGCCCGACTCCCGCCTGTTCAAGCGCGAGTACGTCGAGAAGGCCGAGCACTACTTCCAGAAGTTCGGGCCCTCGAAGGCCGTGGTGCTCGCGAGGTTCATCCCGATCGTGCGCACCTTCCTCAACCCGGTCGCCGGCATGCTCGGCATGCCCGCCCCGAAGTTCTTCCTGTGGAACGTCCTCGGCGGCATCCTGTGGACCGAGTCGATGCTCCTCATCGGCTACTTCGCCGGCACCGCCATCCCGAACGTCGACCGCTACATCCTTCCCGGCGCGGTGCTGATCATCCTGCTCTCGATCATCCCGATCGTGCGTGAGGTGCTGAAGAGCCGCAGGGAGTCGAAGGGCGGAGCGGGCGAGCCGCGCGGCCGTCACCACCGCGACTCGGCCTCGCCGCTGTAGCGCGACAGGCCGATTTCGGCCGTCCCGCTATAAGAGTCCTGCTCGGAGCGGCGTTGGCGCTCGCACGCAGGCGCTACCCTCCGGTATGTGGGACGCCATCGGTCTGACCCCATGGGAATCGCCCGCCTGCTTCTCGTAGGCTTGGCGATCCTTGTAGTGCTGGGGTTGATCGTGGTCGGAATCCTGTCCCTCATGGGCTCGCTGAAGTCCGACGACCAGGGCGCCGCGCCGCCCGGTTCCGGCGGCACAGGTCAGGTGTCCTCGTCCCCTGTCGCGCCCTCGGCAGACCAGACCTCGGCAGACCAGACCTCGGCCGACGCCGAGATCCCCACCCTTTTCGTCGAATGCCGGGCCGACCGGTGCCCGCTCTTCGTCCGCGTCAGCGGTGGCGACGTGGTCGAGGACCGCGACCTGAGCCGGGGCCAGCAGGCGGTGTACTCCCAGCCGGAGCTCGATGTGGTCCTCGGTGACGCCTCCACGATGTACGTCGAGGTGAACGGCGAGGCGCGCTCCCCCGGCAAGCCAGGGGAGCGGCAGAGCTTCACGGTCAGGCGCGACGACCAGCCGGGCTGAACGCCGGTGGTCAGTCGAGACCGAGGTCGGTGAGGGTGTAGGCGGTGCGGTAGGGCAGCCCGGTCTCCTCGATCTTCGCCGCCGCGCCCCGGTCCACGATCGTCGCCACGCCGACGACCTCGGCCCCCGCCTCCCGCAGCGCCTCGACGGCCGTGAGCACCGATCCGCCGGTGGTCGAGGTGTCCTCCACGGCGAGCACGCGGCGGCCGGCGACGTCGGGCCCCTCGATGCGGCGTTGCAGCCCGTGGGCCTTGCCCTCCTTGCGGACGACGAACGCGTCCAGGCGGCGCCCGCGTCCCGCCGCCGCGTGCAGCATGGCGGCGGCCAGGGGGTCGGCGCCCAGGGTCAGCCCGCCCACGGCGTCGTAGCCGAGGTCTTCGGTGAGGTCGAGCATCACGCGCCCGACGAGCGGGGCGGCGGTGCCGTCCAGCGTGATCCGCCTCAGGTCCACATACCAGTCGGCCTCGCGGCCGGAGGAGAGCACGACCCGGCCGTGCACCACCCCCTTGTTCTTGATCTCGTCCAGCAGATTCGCACGGTCGCTCATGGGGCCAGCCTAGAGAGGGGGGATTCGGATGGACCGATGGGCTACTCGTTTATCACCGCAGGTCGGTTATAGAGGGCAAACTGGTACGGTTCGCGTGAACGTTCCTAGATATGGTCAGGCGCGGGCTGAATCGCCGGGATTCACCCTCGCACGATCAGTGGCTTCATTACCCTGAGATAGGGCCGGGCGTCGGCTGCCACCGGGCTTGGCCATGTAGGAAAGGGCGGTGTCGCGTGGATCGCTGCGCGCTGTTCGTGGACGCTGGCTATCTGCTGGCGGACGGCGCGATGGCCGTGCATGGGACCCGCCATCGCGAAGCCGTCGCCTGGGACTATCCCGGCCTGCTGCAACTTCTGTCCACTCTCTCGCGGGAGCGCACCGACCTCCCGCTGCTCCGCTGCTACTGGTACGAGGCCACCGTCGAGGGCAGGCGCACCCCCGAGCACGACGCGCTGGCCGACATCCCCGGTCTCAAGCTGCGCCTGGCGCGCATCAGGCCCGGCCGCCGGGAGGGCGTGGACGCCCAGGTCCACCGCGACCTGATGACCCTGGCCCGCAACAACGCCATCTGCGACGCCGTGGTGGTGAGCGGCGACGAGGATCTCGCCCAGGTGGTCAGCGACGCCCAGGATCTCGGCATCCGCGTCACCGTCATCCACATCGCGGCCGACGGGAGCTGGGCGGTGTCCCGCACCCTCCAGCAGGAGTGCGACGACCTGATCGAGATCGGCAGCGGCCACCTGCGGCCCTACGTCAACCTCGTCACCGGCAACATCACGGGCGGAGCCGACCTGGGCTCCGCGTCCGGCAACGGGCAGCACCTCCCGCAGCCGGTGAGCAACGGCCGGCCCAGGGACAACGGGCACGCCCAGAGCAACGGCCACCAGCCTTCCTCCTCGTCCGGTTCCGCGCAGGGAGCGGCCTCCGGCGCCTCGGCGTCCGCCTCCCACGGGTCGGGCTCCCACGGGTCGGACTCCCACGGGTCAGGCGCCTTCGGCACCGGTTCCCACAGCTCCGGTTCCCACAGCTCCGGTTCCCAAGGGTCCGGTTCCCACGGGCAGGGCGCCATCGGGCCGTCCCCGCAGGTGGCCGACGCGTCCCAGGTTCCGTCCGGTTCTCAGGCGTCGTCTCCGGGTCCGAGCCCTCTGAGCTCCACCGGTTCCACGTCGTTCGGGCCGGGCGCGTACGGGTCGTCGTCCCCCGCTGAGGACCCGCCCCCGCCGGCCGCGCAGGGGTCCGGCGCCCACGGGGCCGCCCCGCTGGAGCCGAGCGCCCCGGGCCCGGCCACCGGCTCATGGAGCGCACTCGGCTCGCACGGCTCAGGGCTGAGCTCCCAGGGTTCAGGGCTGAGCTCCCAGGGCTCTGGTGCGGGCTCCCAGGGCTCAGGTGCGGGCTCCCTGGGCTCTGGTGCGGGCTCCCTGGGTTCCACCTCGGGCTCCCACGGCTCCGGCACCGGCTCGCAGGGTTCCGGCACGGGCGCGCATGGCTCAGGCTCCTACGGGTCCCATGGGCCGGGCTCGCATGGGTCCGGCGGCCACGGTTCCCCGGAGGCGAGCTCCCAGGGGTCGGGCTCGTACGGGCCGGCGTCGCATGGCACGGGCTCCCACGGGTCCGGTTCGCACGGTTCCGGTTCCCACGGTTCCGGTTCGCACGGGTCGGGTTCGCACGAGGCCGCGCCGCCGAGCCCGCCGCGCTCGTCCCAGCCCGCGTTGCCCGCCGCCTACTCCAGCTACGCCTCCGAGCCGCAGCCCTCGCACTCCCCTCCCCAGCAGCCTCCCCAGGCACCGCCCTCCCCGCCCATGGCGGCGCCCGTCCCTCCGCAGCCCGTGCCCAGCCAGTACAACATGGGCTCCTCCGGCGGGCCTCCGACCTACCCCGGCCCCCAGCTCGGGCCGTACACGGGCCCGCAGCCGGCCCCCGTCCCCTCGCACACCGCGACGCCGGGCACCACGACCCTGGCCGACGCGGTGAAGGCCGCTCACAAGGAGGGGCACGACTTCGGCGACTCCGTCGCGAGGGACGCCCCCGCCCTCTGGCTGGAGGCCGTGCTCGCCCGCAAGCCGCGCATGCCGTCCGACCTTGAGGCGCGGCTGCTCCAGGGTTCGTCGCTCCCGATCGACTTCCTCCTGCACGACGAGGTACGCCACGCGCTCAGGCGAGGCTTCTGGGACGCCCTGGAACGCGCCCGGCGCTAACGTTGGAGCCATGCGGGCGCGTTCCGTGCCGATGGCTCCCGGCGGTGGCGAGGGGGAACGATGGGTGACGAGCAGCCCCCGGGCCGTCGCGACGGCTGGGCCGTGAGAGGCGCGGCGTCGCGCGCCGGGCGTTCCACGGGCACGATCGGCCTTGAGCCCGTTCTCCGCGCCCACCGGGCCGGCTACCCGAAGGCCAAGCTCGGGCCCGTGCGCCGGGCGTACGAGGCCGCCGAGCTGGCCCACCGCGGCCAGTCGCGCAAGTCGGGCGAGCCGTACATCATCCATCCGATCGAGGTCACGCTCATCCTGGCCGAGCTCGGCATGGACACCGCCACGCTCCAGGCCGCGCTCCTGCACGACACGATCGAGGACACCTCCTACACGCTCGACGAGCTCCGGTCGGACTTCGGCGACGAGATCGCGGTCCTGGTCGACGGGGTGACCAAGCTCGACGGCTCCAGGTGGGGGGAGCGCGCGGAGGCCGAGACGTTCCGCAAGATGGTCCTGGCCGCCGCCGCCGACCTGCGGGTCCTGCTCATCAAGCTCGCCGACCGGCTGCACAACCTCCGCACGCTCGGCTTCCAGCCCGCGCACAAGCAGCAGCGCATCGCCCGCCAGTCCCAGGAGCTCCTGATCCCCTTCGCCGAGCGGCTGGGCATGTACGAGCTCAAGCGCGAGATGGACGACCTCTGCTTCTCGGTGTTACAGCCGGAGGCCCACGCGGCCATCGACGCGGCGCTCACGGCGCGCGAGGCCGGGGGACGGCTGCTCCTGGAACCCACGGTGCGGCGCCTGAGGGCCTCGCTGAGGGAACAGCGGCTGTCGGGTGAGGTCGTGCTTCACCGTCGCCACCTCTGGGCCGTCCACCTCGACGTGGGCGACCGCCTCGACACGCTCCAGCCCGCCGACCTGTTCCGGCTGCTGGTGCTCGTCGACGGCGACGACCGCGACTGCTACATCGCGCTCGGGGCCGTCCACACGAGCACGAGCCCCGTGCCCGGGAGGCTCAAGGACTTCATCTCGCTGCCGAGGTTCAACCTCTACCGCGCCCTGCACACGCGGGTGATCGCCGACGGCGGCAAGGTCATGGACGTCATCATCCGCACCCGGCAGATGCACCGCATGGCCGAGCGCGGGCTCGCCGCCCACATCCACGACGTCGCCCGGGGGCAGCGCGCCGACGTGGCGGGACGCATCGACCTCGAATGGCTGCGCCGCCTGCTGGCGTGGCAGAACGACGCGTCTTCGGCCGACTTCCTTGAGTCGCTGCGCGGCGACCTGCGTCCCGATCTCATCGCCGCGTTCACGACCGAGGGCGAGGTGATCCCGCTGCCCCCCGGCGCGACCCCGATCGACTTCGCCTACGCCCTCGGCCCCGAGATCGGCAACCACGCCATCGGGGCCCTGGTCAACGGCAAGCTGGCGCCGTTGCACGCGCGGCTGGACAACGGCGCGGTGGTGCACATCCTCACCGCCGAGACGGCCCGGCCCTCGGCCGAGGGGCTCGACGCCGCCACCACGCCCACGGCCCGCCTCCTGATCCGCAGGCACCTCGCCGCGCAGCGCGCCGACGACGCGGCGGCCACCGGGCGGCGCATGGTGTCCGAGGCGGTCGCCGCGACGGGCATGGAGCTTCTCGACCTGGAGTCCCGGGGTGTGTCCGGCAGCGTCGCCGGGCGCCTGGGCTACCGCGAGCTGGACGACCTGTACGCGGCCGTGGCGGCGGGCGCCGTGGAGCTGGACACCCTCGTCTCCAAGCTCACCGCCGACAGCGCCTGACCCCAGGCCGAGGACGGCCGGTCAGGAGAGGGCGTCGAAGCCGGCGCGCAGGTGCAGGACGCGCTCGGAGAGATCGCTCAGGGGGACGGTCAGGGGCGCGCCGCCGTTGGACTTGTCGGCCAGCTCGGCCACCCGCGACAGCTCGTCCTCCACGGCCGTCAGCCGCCGCGCCAGCTCGGGCAGCACCTCGGCCGCCGTGCCGTCGGGCAGCTCGACGCTCAGCCGCTCGCGCAGCAGGGACGCCTGCTCGGCCAGCCTGCGGTTCATGGTGTAGAGCTCGACGAACACCGACACCTTGGCCCGCAGGACCCACGGGTCGAAGGGCTTGGTGAGGTAGTCGACCGCACCCGCCGCGTACCCGCGGAAGGCGTAGTCGGGCGCGCTGTCGACCACCGTGAGGAAGATGATCGGGATGTTGCGGGTGCGCTCGCGCCGCTTGATGTGCGCCGCCGTCTCGAAGCCGTCCATGCCGGGCATGCGCACGTCGAGCAGGATGAGCGCGAACTCGATGCTGAGGAGCGCCTTGAGGGCCTCCTCCCCGGACCGCGCCCGCACGGCCACCACGTCCAGGGAGCTGAGGATGGCCTCCAAAGCGATGAGGTTCTCCTCGCGGTCGTCGACAAGGAGGATTTTCGCTCTGTCCGGCATCAACCGCGTCCTTCTCTTCCGTCTCTTCCGTCCCCGATCGGCGCCCGGCCGCGCGTGAGCCAACCGCGCAGGCGTTCGAGCAGGCGATCGACGTCCACCGGCTTCGGCACGTAGTCGGAGGCGCCCGAGGCGATGCTCTTCTCCCTGTCACCGCGCATGACCTTGGCGGTGAGCGCGATGATCGGCAGGTCGGCGAACTGGGGCATGCGGCGGATGGCCGAGGTCGTGGCCCACCCGTCCATCTCGGGCATCATGATGTCCATCAGCACCAGCGCGACGTCCTCGTTGCGTTCGAGCTGCTCGATGCCCTCGCGGCCGTTCTCGGCGTAGACCACGGTCGAGCCGTGCCTTTCGAGCACGCTCGTGAGCGCGAAGACGTTCCGGATGTCGTCGTCCACAATGAGGATCTTCGCACCGTTCAGCGGATCGTCGCCCTGCCAGGTCTGGCTCTCGGCGGGCTGCGACAGCTGGGGCATCCGCAGGTCGTCGTTCAGCGGCATCTCGGGCAGCACGTCGGAGGAGCCGAGCTCCAGCGCCCGCGAGTGCTGGACGCCGGGCAGCGAGACCGTCGCCCCGCCGTCCCCGCCCGCGAGCGGTCCGGCGTAGCTGATCGGCAGGTGGAGCGTGAACGTGCTCCCGTGGCCGGGATCGCTCTTGGCGTGGATCTCGCCGCCGAGCAGGCGGGCGATCTCGCGGCAGATCGACAGGCCGAGGCCGGTGCCGCCGTACTTGCGGCTGGTCGTGCCGTCGGCCTGGCGGAACGCCTCGAAGATCACGTCGAGCTTCTCGGGTGCGATGCCGATGCCGGTGTCCACCACCTCGAACGACAGGATGTCGTCGCTGTCCTGGAGCGTCTCGTCGATGTACGGCACGCCGCCCGCCGCGCGGGTGATGTTCAGCCGCACCTCGCCCTTCGGCGTGAACTTCACGGCATTGGACAGCAGATTGCGCAGGACCTGCTGGAGGCGCTGCTCGTCGGTGCGGAGCTCCTCGGGCACCGACGGGCCGACCTCGACGGTGAAGGAGAGCCCCTTGTCCTGGGCGAGCGGGGTGAAGGTGGCCTCGACGTAGTCGACCAGCTTGGGCAGCGAGAGCTGCTGCGGGTAGATGTCCATGCGGCCCGCCTCGACCTTGGACAGGTCGAGGATGTCGTTGATCAGCTGCAGCAGCGCGGAACCGGCCCCGTGGATGGTCCTGGCGAACTCCACCTGCTGGGCGGTCAGGTTGCCGTCGCTGTTCTCGGTCAGGAGCTTGGCCAGCACCAGGAGGCTGTTCAGCGGGGTGCGCAGCTCGTGGGACATGTTGGCCAGGAACTCGGACTTGTAGCGCGAGGAGACCGCGAGCTGCTCGGCGCGCTCCTCCAGGGTGCGTCGGGCCTGCTCGATCTGGAAGTTCTGGATCTCGATGGCGCGGTTCTGCTTGGCCAGCAGCGCGGCCTTGTCCTCCAGCTCGGCGTTGGACCTGCGCAGCTCCTCCTGCTGGCGCTGGAGCTCGTCGGAGCGCTCGCGCAGCTCGGTGGTGAGCCGCTGCGACTCTATGAGCAGGCCCTCGGTGCGGGAGTTGGCGATGATGGTGTTCATCGTGACGCCGATGGTCTCGACGAACTGGTTGAGGAAGGCCAGGTGGACCTCGCCGAAGCGGCTGAACGAGGCCAGCTCCAGCACGCCGAGCACCTGGTCTTCGAACAGGACCGGCAGCACCACGATCTGCGCCGGGGTGGACCGGCTCAGCCCGGAGTCGATGGTGAGGTAGTCGGAGGGGACGTCGTCGAGCACGATCGGCCGGCCCTCGGCCGCGGCCTGGCCCACGATGCCCTGCCCGAAGGCGAAGCTCTGGCGCGGGCTGCGTCCGGGCCGCACGCCGTATCCGGCGATCAGCCGCAGCTCGTTGTCGTGCGGGCTCGGGACCATGTAGAAGGCCCCGTAACGCGCGGACACCAGCGGCGTCAGCTCGCTCATGATGAGCTTGGCGACCTCCATGAGGTCGCGGTGGCCCTGCATCAGGCGGGAGACGCGGGCCAGGTTGCTCTTGAGCCAGTCTTGCTCCTGGTTCGCCTTGGTGGTCGCGACCAGGTTGGACACCATCGTGTTGATGTTGTCCTTGAGGTCGGCCAGCTCGCCCTGGGCGTCGACGGTGATCGAGCGGGTCAGGTCTCCCCGGGCGACCGCGCTGGTGACCTCGGCGATGGCGCGCACCTGGGTGGTCAGGTTGCTGGCCAGCTCGTTCACGCTCTCGGTCAGCCGCTTCCAGGTGCCCTCGACGCCCTCGACGCGGGCCTGGCCGCCGAGCTGGCCTTCGGAGGCGACCTCGCGGGCGACGCGGGTGACCTCGGAGGCGAACGAGGAGAGCTGGTCGACCATCCTGTTGATGGTGGTCTTCAGGACGAGGATCTCGCCCTGGGCGTCGACGTCGATCTTGCGGGACAGGTCGCCCCTGGCGACCGCCGTGGTGACCTCGCCGATGTTGCGCACCTGGTAGGTCAGGTTGGTGGCCATCAGGTTGACGTTGTCGGTGAGGTCCTTCCAGACGCCCGACACCCCGCGCACTCTGGCCTGGCCGCCGAGCTGGCCCATTGTGCCGACCTCGCGGGCGACGCGGGTCACCTCGTCGGCGAACAGCGAGAGCTGGTCGACCATGGTGTTCACCGTGTCCTTGAGCTGCAGGATCTCGCCCTGAGCGTCCACGGTGATCTTGCGGGACAGGTTGCCCTGGACGACCGCGGTGGAGACCGCCGCGATCTGGCGCACCTGGGATGTCAGGTTGTTCGCCATGAAGTTGACGTTGTCGGTGAGGTCCTTCCAGACGCCCGACACGCCGCGCACCTGCGCCTGGCCGCCGAGCTGGCCCTCGGAGCCCACCTCGCGGGCCACGCGGCTCACCTCGGAGGCGACCGACGAGAGCTGGTCGACCATGGTGTTGATCGTGGACTTCAGCTCCAGGATCTCGCCCTGGGCGTCCACGTCGATCTTCTTCGACAGGTCGCCGCCGGCCACGGCCTTGGTCACCTGGGCGATGTTGCGCACCTGGTAGGTCAGGTTGTTGGCCATGGAGTTGACGTTGTCGGTGAGGTCCTTCCAGACGCCCGACACGCCCTTGACCTCGGCGCGGCCGCCGAGCTGGCCCTCGGTGCCGACCTCGCGGGCGACGCGGGTGACCTCGTCGGCGAACAGCGAGAGCTGGTCGACCATCGTGTTGAGGGTCTCTTTGAGCTGGAGGATCTCGCCCCTGGCGTCCGCGGTGATCTTCTTGGAGAGATCGCCCTGCGCGACGGCCGTCGCCACGGTGGCGATGTTGCGCACCTGGCTCGTGAGGTTGCTCGCCATGACGTTGACGTTGTCGGTGAGGTCCTTCCAGACGCCCGACACGCCCCGCACGCGGGCCTGCCCGCCCAGCTCGCCCTCGGTGCCGACCTCGCGGGCGACGCGGGTGACCTCCTCGGCGAAGGCCGAGAGCTGGTCGACCATCGTGTTGACGGTGTTCTTGAGCTCCAGCATCTCGCCGACCGCGTCGACGGTGACCTTGCGGCTGAGGTCGCCCCGCGCCACGGCGGTGGTGACCACGGCGATGTCGCGGACCTGGGCGGACACCCGGCTGGACATGGTGTTCACGGCCTCGGTGAGGTCGCGCCAGCTTCCTGACATGCCGCGCAGGTTGGCGCGCCCGCCGAGCTGGCCCTCGGACCCGACCTCGCGGGCGACCCGCGTGACCTCGGAGCTGAAGAGCGAGAGCTGGTCGACCATGCCGTTGATGGCCTTGCCGAGCCGCCGGACCTCTCCGCGCGAGGTGCGGTCCATGTCGATGCGGCGCGAGAGATCGCCCTGGGCGACCGCGTCGAGGACGTCCGCCGCGCTGCTGACCGGGCCGACGAGGGCGTCGATCAGCGCGTTCACCGAGTCGACGCTTTCGGCCCAGGAGCCCACGCCGGGCCCCGGTGTCAGGCGGACGCCGAAGCGCCCCTCCTTGACCACTTCGCGGCGTACGCGCAGCAGCTCGTTCGCGAGGTGCTCACGACGGTCGGCCACCTCGTTGACCAGCAGGCGGACCTCGCTGAGAATGCCCGGTGGGGCATGGGGCACCCGTCGCCGGAAATCGCCGTCACGCCACGTGATGAGCGTCTCCAGGAGGGGCCGGAGCTCGGACTCGGTATAGGACCGCTCCGAACTGGCCCCCGTGGTCGGGGTACCCTTCATGAAGCCTCCTTCACGCTGTTCGGGCGGGACTCGGAGTAGTGCCAGTCTGGCATGAAGGACGCTATGCGGTCGCCCAGTCGATCGGCCGCACGCAAGAGCCGACTGTGGTAAGCACGGTGCAATGACAAGTTCTTCCCGGGGTGTGCTGGCCGCGTCGTTCGCGCCCGGCAGGACGGCCCTACCCTCCGCGAAGCGGTTCACGCGCGAGGTCATGACGGCGTGGGCGGCCGCTCCCATCAGCGCGGAGGCCGAGCGGCTGACCGGAGAGCTGGTCTCCGATGTAGGCGATGTCCCTTTTGAGATTGTATGGGTGCATCAGGGGGAGTCTCTCCAGATCGAGGTTCGCCAGAAGGGGAGCGACGAGGTCGCCACGGTCCCCTCGTCCACTCCGGTCACCGTCTGGGGCGTGAGCTTCGCCGGATCCCTGCGCACCCGCTGGGCCCGCCTCCACCTGCCCGGGGGCGGCGGCACCCGCGCGGTCGACGACTGGACCGGGCAGGGAGCCTCGCAGGGGCCGGGCTGGCTCGGCTTCCTCGCCGACGCCAGCGATCTGCTGGCCGGCACGCTCGACCCCGACATGGTCCCCGCGCTGATCGCCCAGATCGTGGTGCCGCGCCTCGCGACCTGGTGCGCCGTCTACACGGCCGACTCCGGCCTCGGGCCGCTCGGCCTCGCCTATCTCTGGCACGCCGACGAGTCCCAGATCGACCTGCTGCGCGAGCGGCTCGACGAGGTCGTGATCCCCTCGGCCGAGAACCTCACCCCGGTGCCCGTCCAGCTCCCCGACTGGCAGTCGCTGGCCTTTCCCCTGGTGGCCCGCGGGCGCAGCCTCGGCATGATGTGCCTCGGGCGCTCGGGCCGCTTCCCCGACGACGTCGCGCAGCTCGCGGAGGACCTCGGGCGGCGGGCGGCGCTCGCGATGGACAACGCCAGGCTCTACGCCCAGCAGGCCGACGCCAACCGCGCCCTCCAGCGCAGCCTCCTGCCGCCCGGCACGCCCGCCGAGACCCCCGGCCTCGACTACTCCGTGGTGTACGAGCCGGCGGGCGAGACCAACGAGGTCGGCGGCGACTTCTACGACCTGTTCACGACCGGTGAGAGCTCCTGGCGGTTCGCGATCGGCGACGTCTGCGGCACCGGCCCGCAGGCCGCGGCGGTCACCGGCCTCGCCCGCCACACGATCCGCCTGCTCGCCCGCGAGGGGTACGACGTGGCGTCGGTCGTCTCACGGCTGAACCAGGCGATCCTGGAGGAGGGTGAGCGGGCCAGGTTCCTGACCCTGCTCCACGGCGAGATCACCCGCACCGAGGACGGCCTCGACCTCTCGCTGATCTCCGCGGGGCACCCCGAGGCCCTGCGCCTGCGGCCGAGCGGCCTGGTGGAGGCCGTGGTGACCTCCCAGTCCCTGCTCGGGGTCTTTCCCGAGGCGGAGTTCGTCGCCGACCACGTCCACCTGGCGCCGGGGGACGTCCTGCTGGGCGTGACCGACGGGGTGACCGAGCGCAGGTCGGGCGAGCGGCTGCTCGACGACGACGGCGGCCTGTCCAAGCTCCTGGCCGAGTGCGCCGAGCTTTCGGCGCGGGGGGTGGCCGAGCGGATCCGCCGCGCTGTGCAGGACTTCGCGATCGAGCCGAGCGCCGACGACCTGGCCATCCTGGTCCTCAGGGCCGACTAGGCCGTCCGAAGGGCCGACCAGGGCCCCCGAGAAGGCCCCCTACCGGCCCCAAAGGCCGGTAGGGCCGGTCAGGAGCCGCTGGAGGCCGGCTGGGCGAGCCCGACGTGCTTGCGGGCGAAGTCGATCTGCGCCGACATCTGCCGGATCCGCTCCTCGACCACCAGCGTGCCGTGGCCCGCGTTGTAGCGGTAGACCTCGAACTCGTGCCGCCGCTCGGTCAGCTTCTCCAGGTACTTCTCGATCTGGCTGATCGGCGAGCGCGGGTCGTTCTCGCCGGCGAGCACCAGCAGCGGCGCCTGGAGCGAGTCGAGGTAGGAGATCGGGGACGACGCCGCGTACAGGTCGGGGACCTCCTGCGGAGAGCCGCCGAACAGGGCGCGGTGGTAGGCGCGCAGGCCCTCGGTCTCGTCGCCGTAAGCCGCCGCGTGGTCGGCGATCGGCACGGCCGCGATGCCCGCGACCCAGGCCTTCGGCTGGGTGCCGATGCCGAGGAGGGTGAGGTAGCCGCCCCAGGAGGCGCCCGCGAGCACGAGCCGTTCGGGGTCGGCGACGCCCTGGTTCACGGCCCAGTCGCGGACCGCCTTGACGTCGGCCAGCTCGATGTGGCCCACGTCACCCCGCAGGGCGTCCCGCCAGGCCGAGCCGTACCCCGTGGAGCCCCGGTAGTTCACGCGGACGACCGCGAAGCCGGCGTCGACCCAGGCGGCGACGTTCGGGAGGAAGGAGTCGTCGTCCTGCGCGGCCGGGCCGCCGTGCAGCAGGAACACCGTCGGGTACGGCGCGCCGCCGCCCTCGGGCCGGGACACCAGGGCGTGGACGCGCCCGCCCGGCCCCTCGACGAAGACGTCCTCCAGCGGTACGGACGGCGGCGCCGAGGGTCCCGACTGGTTCATGACCACGTGGCCGTCGCTTGACCTGATCACCGGGGGATGCGCGGCGCTCGACCAGGAGTACTCGACGGTGCCGTCCGGACGGGGCATCGCGTCGTGGATGACGCCGTGCAGGGTCTTGATCGGCGTCAGCCCTCCGCCACCGAGGTCGTACCGGAACAGCTCGGTCCTCGCGCGGTTGTTGTGGCCGATGAGCAGGGCGCGCCCGTCGTGGTACCAGTCGGCGGTGATCTCGCCGGGCACCCGCAGCCAGATCTCGCGCTGCTCGCCCGTCATCGGGTCCCAGACCAGGGGCTCGCGGCGGCCACGGCGCTCGTGCAGGGCGAGGATGCGCCGATCGGTCATGGTCGGGGCGAACCGCACGCCGGTGAAGCCCTTGCCGGGCCCGTCGTTCAGGTCGCCGACGACCTGGCCGTTGGGCTTGATCACGCGCAGCGCCGGGTGGCGGGAGTCACCGTGCTCGCTGTGGCTCACCGCGATCAGCGTGCCGTCGAGCGACATGCCCGCGACCTGGACGAACTCGCGGGACTCGTAGATGACCGTCGGCTTCTCGTCGCCGCCGAGGCGCGTGTGGAGAACCTGGAAGCCGTGGCGGCTGCTCCTGCCGACGGCGGCGGTGCCGGTGGCCGACAGCGCGAGGCCCGTCGGATGCCCGGGGGCGAGGTCGGGGTGGGCGGGCGTCTCGGGCCCGCCGTTGAACGGCTGGCGCATCCAGATGCCGAACTCGTCGCCGTAGGTGTCGGAGAACCAGTAGATCCACTGGCCGGTCGGGTCGATGGCGGCGTGGGAGGTGCCCCTCGGGCGGCTGGTCACCTGACGCGTGGCGCCGTTCGACCGGTCCCAGGCGTGGATCTCCCAGATGCCGGAGATGTTGCAGCGGTACACGGCCCGGGCCGGCGCCAGCCGTGCCCAGACGGGCAGCGTCATACGTGCCGCGCGGAACCTGGCCTGCCAGCGTTCCTCGGCCTTCATGGGCGTGCCCCTCCCTCACGCTCTCCCGGACCCGGGATAGGCGGGTTGCCGTTAAGTATGTCGCTTGGAAACGGAAGATGGCCTACAAAGTCGGGGAAATTCATAATTCCAGTTCGCCTAGGCGATCTTACGGAACAGGGACATCCGGCACGACATTTTCACGGCCATCGGGTTCGGAAGGCGTGAGATCTCCTTCCTGAGCGCCATCGGGTCGGTATGCCAGGCGTTCGGACCCATGCCTACCACGGTCTCGATGGCCTTGTGATCCAGCAGCATGTCCGACTCCTCGGTCACTTGCGCGGTTTCGGTGAAATGCGTTCCCAGCGCCTCCTCGACCCGCCGGCTCTTGGACTCGTCCACCGAGAGGAGGCCGAGCCTTTCCACCAGGGGAGCGAGGTGCCGCGGCGTCGGCGTCACCACGATGAGGACGCCGCCGGGACGCAGCACCCGGGCGAACTCGGGTCCGTTCCGAGGGGCGAACACGTCGAGCAGGACGTCCACGCAGCCGTCCCTGACCGGCAACGGCCGCCACACGTCCGCCACGACCGCGCCGACGCGGGGATGGGCACGGGCGGCCCGCCTGAGCGCGTGCTTGGAGACGTCGAGCGCGATCCCCACCTCACCGGGTCCCAGTGTCCCGGCGAGGTAGTGGCCCGTGCCCGCTCCCGCGTCCAGTACGACCCTGCGGCCCCCCTCCGTACGTCCGGCACCCTCGCCGCCGTCCACGGTGCCCTGGCGGCCGGCCAGCTCGCGGAGCCGGCCGGCCAGGGAGGCGAAGTGTCCCGAGCCGAGGAACTCGGCCCGCGCGGCCACCATGGCCGGGGTGTCGGCGGTGCCGGGGACGCCGGACCCCGTCAGCAGGCTGACATAGCCCTGCCTGGCCACGTCGAAGGAATGACCGTGCGCGCATCGCACCACCGCGCCCTCGATGGCGAGATCGCCGCGGCACACGGGGCAGATGAGGTAGTCGATGACGTCGTCCAGCATGCCCTCATCATCCCGAACCGGGCGGCGGCCGGAAGGTCAGGCCGGGACCGAGGCGACCCCCGGTGACAGGAAGGGACGCCCGTTGACCTCGGCGGAGACGCCCGTACGGTCGAGGTACGGCGTGATGCCACCGGTGTGGAAGGGCCAGCCCGCGCCGAGGATCATGCACAGGTCGATGTCCTCGGCGGCGGCGACCACGCCCTCGTCGAGCATCAGCCGCACCTCCTCGGCCATCGCCCGCAGCGCGCGGTCGCGGACCTGCTCGGCGCCCGGCCCGGTCGCCCCGGACCCCTCGAAGATCTTCCGAGCCTCGGGGTCGATCGAGAAGTCCGGCGCGTAGACCCCGGGCTTGCCGGCCTTCACGAGCGCCCCGAGGTTCGCGGACACGCCGTACCTGCCGGGGAAGGCCTCGTGCAGGGTCTCGGCGACGTGCAGGGCCACGGCGGGGCCGACGAGCTGGAGAAGGGTGAACGGCGTCATCGGCAGTCCGAGGCCGTCCAGGGCGTGGTCGGCCGTCTCGATCGGGGTGCCCTCGTCGACCGCCCCGATGACCTCGCCCATGAAGCGGGTGAGCAGGCGGTTCACCACGAACGCCGGGGCGTCCTTCACCAGCACGCTGGACTTCCTCAGCGTCTTGCCCACCGCGAAGGCCGTGGCCAGCGACGCGTCGTCGGTGCGCTCGCCCCGGACGATCTCCAGCAGGGGCAGCACCGCGACCGGGTTGAAGAAGTGGAAGCCCACCACGCGCTCGGGGTGCCGCAGCTCCGACGCCATCGCGGTGACCGACAGGGAGGAGGTGTTGGTGGCCAGCAGGCACTCGGGGCCGACCACGGCCTCGACCTCGGCGAAGACCTGCCGCTTGACCTTGAGGTCCTCGAAGACGGCCTCGATGACGAAGTCGGCGTCGGCGAACGCGTCCTTGGTCAGCGACCCGGTCACGAGGCCCTTGAGCCGGTTGGCCTGGTCGGCGCTGATCCGGCCCTTGCCGAGCAGCTTGCCGACCTCGGCGTGCACGTATCCGACGCCCTTGTCGAGGCGGGCCTGGTCGAGGTCGGTGAGGACCACGGGCACCTCAAGGCGGCGGGCGAACAGCAGGGCGAGCTGCGAGGCCATGAGCCCGGCGCCGACCACGCCGACCTTGGTCACCTTGCGGGCCAGCGCCCTGTCGGGAGCGCCGGCGGGCCGCTTGGCCCGTCGCTGCACCAGGTCGAAGGAGTACAGCCCCGCCCGCAGCTCGTCGCCCATCAGCAGGTCGGCCAGCGCCGTCGTCTCGGCCTCGAAGCCCTCGTCACGGTGGGCCGTACGGGCCAGTTCGACCAGCTCAAGCGCCCGGTAGGGAGCGGGGGACGCGCCACGCAGCTTCAGGTCGACCAGGGTGCGAGCGCCCTCGACGGCCGCCTTCCAGGCCTCGGCGTCCTCGGTGAACGGCGGGCGGGGGACGGCCGCCTCGCCCGTCAGCACGCGGGAGGCCCAGCGCAGCGACTCCTCCAGGAAGTCGGCGGGCTCGAAGACCGCGTCGGCGACGCCGAGCTTGAACGCCTCGGTGCCCTTGATCATCCGATTCTGGGACAGGGGGTTCTCGATGATCAGCTTCAGCGCGTTCGCCGGGCCGATCAGGCGGGGGAGCAGCTGTGTGCCGCCCCAGCCCGGCACCAGGCCGAGGAAGCACTCGGGGAGCGCGACCGCGGGGACGCCCGACGAGATCGTGCGGTAGGTGCAGTGCAGCGCCACCTCCAGGCCACCGCCCATCGCCGCGCCGTTGACGAACGCGAACGACGGCACCTCCAGCTCTCCGAGCCGCCGGAACACCTCGTGCCCGAGCCGTCCGAGGTCCTCGGCCTGCTCGCGGGTCCGTACGAGCGAGGCGCCCTTCAGGTCGGCGCCGACGGCGAAGATGAAGGGCTTGCCGGTGACGCCGACCGCCGCGAGGTCGGTGCGGTCGCGGATGGCGTCGAGAGCCTTGTCGAGCTCGGCGAGGCCGCGCGGCCCGAAGGTGTTCGGCTTGGTGTGGTCGAAGCCGTTGTCCAGCGTGATCAGGGCCATCGTGCCCGCGCCGCCGGGCAGCCGGACGTCGCGTACGAGCGCGCCGGTCACTACCTCGTCGGCGAAGATCTTCGTGATGTCGCTCACTTGGCGCCCTCCCAGGCGAGGTTCTCCCAGACAACCGTGCCGCCCATGCCCATGCCTACGCACATCGTGGTGATGCCGTAGCGCACCTCGGGGCGGTCGGCGAACTCGCGGGCGAGCTGCGTCATCAGCCGTACCCCGGACGAGGCGAGCGGGTGGCCGAACGCGATGGCGCCGCCGTACGGGTTGACCC
This sequence comes from Sphaerisporangium sp. NPDC049003, assembly GCF_043197795.1. Lineage (NCBI taxonomy): Bacteria > Bacillati > Actinomycetota > Actinomycetes > Streptosporangiales > Streptosporangiaceae > Sphaerisporangium > Sphaerisporangium sp. NPDC049003. Next base: position 239,677 of record NZ_JBICTU010000001.1, on the reverse strand, counting down.
TCGGATCGTCGTCGGCGATGCCGAAGTGCTCAAGGAAGGCCAGCACCTGCACGGCGAAGGCCTCGTTGATCTCGAACAGCCCGATGTCGCCGATCGACAGCCCGGCCAGGCGCAGCGCCCGCTCGGTGGAGGGGATGGGGCCGACGCCCATCACCTCGGGGTCGACGCCGGCGAAGGCGTAGGAGACGAGCCTCATCTTGGGCGTCAGGCCCAGCTCGGCGGCGGCGTCCGCGGCGGCGATGATGCTGCCGGTGGCGCCGTCGTTGATGCCCGCGGAGTTCCCGGCGGTGACGTGGCCGTGCGGGCGGAAGGGCGTCTTGAGCGAGGCGAGGCCCTCGATGGTGGTGCCGGGGCGCGGGGGCTCGTCCTCGGTGGCAAGGCCCCAGCCCTCGGCGGCCTTGCGGGTCGCCATCGGCACCAGGTCGGGCTGGATCCTGTTGTCGGCGTACGCCTTGGCGACCTTCTCCTGCGAGGCGACGGCGTAGGCGTCGGCCCGCGCCTTGCTGATCGCCGGGTAGCGGTCGTGGAGGTTCTCCGCCGTCATGCCCATGATCAGCGCGGAGCCGTCAACCAGCTTCTCGGACAGGAAACGCGGGTTGGGGTCGACGCCTTCGCCCATCGGGTGGCGGCCCATGTGCTCGACGCCGCCCGCGATGGCGACGTCGTACGCGCCGAAGGCGATGCCGCCCGCCACGCTGGTGACCGCGGTCATCGCCCCCGCGCACATGCGGTCGATGGCGTAGCCGGGGACCGACTTCGGCAGCCCGGCCAGCACCGCGGCTGAGCGGCCGATGGTCAGGCCCTGGTCGCCGATCTGCGTGGTGGCCGCGATGGCGACCTCGTCGATGCGCTCGGGCGGCAGGTGCGGGTTGCGCCGCATCAGCTCGCGGATGACACGGACGACCAGGTCGTCGGCGCGCGTCTCGGCGTACAGGCCCTTGGGCCCTGACTTGCCGAAAGGTGTGCGCACGCCGTCGACGAACACGACGTCACGGGACGAAGGCACGGTTGGCTCCTCGCTGCCGGGTAGCTTCCGGCTTTGGGCTACTCGTGAGTAACATGATGCCATGGCCCCACCCCTGGTCGTGAAGGGGCTCGGGACCCCTACTCCGGCTGGGTTTCCCGCTGGAGCTGGCCTTCGGCCCACTCGGCCCATTCTTTCTGCAGGGCGCTGAACCGCAGGCCCCACTCAAGGGCGAGCCGGCCGTAGACCGAGAGATCGTCGTCTCCGGCGGACACCACGTCCTTCAGCGCGGCCAGCCTCTCATGCTGCTCGGCCCCGAACTCAGCACGTCGCCGCAGGTAGGCTCGTGCCTGCTCCTGGTCGACCTGGCCGAGGAAGAAGACGCGCAGCAGCATGTCGCTGCGCCCGGCATGGCTGGGCTCGACCTCCGTCAGCCAGTGGCGCAGCTCGGCCAGGCCCGTCTCGTCGATGGCGTACTCCTTGCGGCCACGCGGGCCCTGCGCCGCGACCTTGACGAGCCCGGCGTCGGCGAGGCGTGAGAGCTCGGTGTAGACCTGGCTCTGCGTGGCCGGCCACACGTTGGCCAGGGAGATCTCGAAGATCTTCAGCAGGTCGTAGCCGCTCGCCGGGCCCTGGGCGAGCATGCCGAGCAGTGCGTGTCGAAGGCTCATGACCGAGATCCTACATTCCAGTGTTGACAGGTCGCCATGGGACCTTCTAGTTTCGACATGTCTACATTGGAACGTCGAAAAGGTCCGACAATGATCCGCAGCTTCCTCGGTTTCCTCCCGTGGATCGTGTACGCCGTCATCGCCACCGGTGACGAGTGGCGCTACGGCGCGGTCGCCGGGCTCGTGATCGCCCTCCTGGTCATCGCCGCCGACCGCAGGTCGGGCAAGCAGTGGGACCAGATGGTGATCGAGTCCAGCGCGGCGGTGTTCTTCACGCTCGTCACGGTGATCTCCCTGGTCGCCCCGGAGTCCCCGCTCATGCCGTACGGCCCGGCCCTGGTCAACGCCTGGCTGGCGCTGACCGCCTGGGGCTCCCTGGCCGTCCGCAGGCCGTTCACCCTCGGCATCGCCCGGAGCATGACGACCCCGGAGGTGTGGCGGACGCCGCTGTTCTACCGGGTCAACGCGGTCATCACCTCGGCGTGGGGCGTGGCCTTCGTCGTCGCCGCCGTCTCGCTCGCCTTCCTGCTCCACAGCGCGCCGCACGCGACCGCCGTCGTGATCGCGGTCAAGGTCGTCACCTTCGTGGCCCCCGCCCTGTTCACCGCCCGCTACCCCAAGGCCGTCGCCGCCCGCTACGCCGCCTGAGCCACCCGTCTGGAGCGTCCATCATGTCCACCGCCACCCCCTCCTACCTGTCGGGCGAACTCGCCCCCGTCCCCGACGAGATCGGCGCCGTCGACCTGCCGGTCACCGGCGCCCTCCCGGCCGAGCTCACCGGGCGCTACTTCCGCAACGGGCCCAACCCGCTGCCCGGCCACGATCCGGGCCACTGGTTCGCCGGCGACGGCATGGTCCACGGGATCCGCCTGCGCGACGGACGCGCCGAGTGGTACCGCAACCGCTGGGTGCGCACCCGCAAGTTCACCGACGGCGCCGCCTACCTCGGCGCGGACGGCCCCGACCTGACGGCCGTCACCGCCAACACCAGCGTCATGCGCCACGCCGGCAGGATCCTCGCCCTGGTCGAGAGCGGCCTGCCGTACGAGCTGACGCCCGAGCTGGAGACGGTGGGGCCCTGCGACTTCGGCGGGCGGCTGACCACCGCGATGACGGCGCACCCGAAGCGCGACCCGGTCACCGGAGAGCTGCACTTCTTCGGCTACGGCGTCCTCGCGCCCTTCCTGACCTATCACCGCCTGTCGGCCGCGGGGGAGCTGGTGGAGAGCCGCGCCGTGGACGTTCCCGGCCCGACCATGGTCCACGACTTCGCGATCACCGAGAACCACGTCGTGTGGCTGGACCTGCCCGTAGTGTTCGACATGGAGCGCGTGGGGCGCGGCCTGCCGTTCCAGTGGGACGACTCCTACGGCGCCCGGCTCGGTGTGATGGACCGTGCGGGGCGGGTGACCTGGTTCGACGTCGATCCCTGTTACGTCTTCCACGTCGGCAACGCCCGTGAGGACGCCTCGGGCCGGGTGGTGCTCGACGCGGTCCGCTACTCGCCGGGCGCCTTCGCCCGGATCTGGCCCCGCGTCGGCGGCAGCGCCGTGCCCGCCGCCGAGACGGGTGGCGCCGTGCTGCACCGGTGGGTGCTCGACCCCGCGAGCGGCGCGGTGAAGGAGGAGCAGCTCGACGACCGCGCCGTGGAGTTCCCCACGCTCGACGAGGACCTGCTCGGCCGGTCGAGCAGGTACCTGTACACCGTCACCGGGGACGCGGTGGTGAAGTACGACACCGTGGCCGGCACATCCCGCGTGCGGGATCTGGGCGCTCGGCCGGGCGAGGCGGTCTTCGTGCCCGCCTCCGGTGCCCGGGCCGAGGACGGAGGGTGGCTGCTGTCGATCGTCAACGACCGTGAGGGCTCGGAACTGCTCGTCCTCGACGCCGCCGGACTGGACTTCGTCGCCTCCGTACGGCTGCCGCGCCGCGTCCCCGCGGGCTTCCACGGGACCTGGATGCCCGACCGCTGACGACGCCACTGGGGGCGCGGTGGCGCGCTTGTCAGGCGATGCCGGTGAGCAGGGTGCGGGCGAGGCCGGCGGCGAAGTCGCCGATGCTCTTCGGCGAGCCCTCCTCGCCCATGAAGTGCCGCAGGAAGGCCCGCTGGTAGCAGGCGCCGAGAAGCAGCGCGGCGGCCGACTCGGGGTCGGCGTCCGCGCGGATATGGCCGTCGGCGCGCAGGACGTGAAAGAAGCGGGCGAGCGCGTCCAGCGGCTTGTGCGGGCCCGCGCCCAGCTTGCGCAGCCCCTCGCGGTGGCGCTGGAGCAGCGCCGGTTCCGCGAAGAGCGAGGAGCCGATCGGCATGCTCGCCTCGTAGAACAGCGTGGCGTTGTGGGCGATGTCGGTGAGGCACTGCTCGGCCGTACGCTCACCCAGGTCCTCGGACAGCTCCGCGATCAGGGAGCCCAGCGCGGGCAGCCGCTCCTGCAGGACGCAGATGAAGAGCTCCTCCTTGCCGGAGAAGTGCCGGTAGAGGGCCGCCTCCGAGCATCCGGCCTCACGGGCGATCTCCTTGGTGGTGACGCGGGCGAGGCCCATCGTGCGCATCAGATGCTCGGCGGCCGTGAGGATGCGTTGCCGTGTGCGAGCGCCGGCGGCGGTGCGCTGATGGGGCATGGGAGCGGTTCTTCCTTTCGGCGGTCCCGGGCTTTGCCCGCGCGGAGAGCGGGTACTCATCCTATGATGTGAGTGAGTGCTCACCAACTTATGGGGGATGTCTCATGAAGCTCACCGTCTTCGGAGCTACCGGCGGCACGGGCAGAGAGGTCGTCCGGCAGGCGCTGGACGCCGGGCACCAGGTCGCCGCGGTCGTGCGCGATCCCGCGCGCCTGCCCATCAGCCACTCCGCGCTGGAGGTGGTGACCGCCGACGTCACCAGCCCCGAAGCGCTGCGCCCCGCGCTCGCCGGCCGGGAGGCCGTCATCTCGGCGCTCGGGGCGAACAGCCGCAAGGAGGCGGGCATCGCGTCGATGGCGCTGCGGTCGATCCTGCGGGCGATGGACGCGAGCGACGTGCGCCGGCTCGCGGTCCTCAGCGCGGTGCCGGTCGGCCCCGTCCCCGAGGGGGAGGCCCTGTGGTACCGGGCGATCGCGCTGCCGCTGCTGCGCAGGACCCTTCGCGACGTGTACGCCGACCTCGGGGCGATGGAGCAGGAAGTCCGGCACAGCGCGGTCGAGTGGACCATCGTCCGCCCGCCCCGCCTGACCGACAAGCCGCTCACGGGCACCTACCGCCGGGTCGTCGGGGGGAACGTGCCGCGCGGCTACACGATCTCGCGGGCCGACCTGGCGCACGCGCTGCTCGCGGTGGTGGACGACCCCGCGACGGTGAAGCAGGTGGTCGGGGTGGCGTACTGACCCGCGCCCACGACGTGCCCACCTGCCGGAGTGACGCCACGCCGGCGGGGGTGAGGGCATCGGGCGATCACCCGCGAGCCCCGATCGCTAGTCTGGCCGCACTGCCGTCCGGACGAGGGAGTGCGATGTCGTACGCGCCCAGGTCGATCGCGGGTGTCGAGGTGATCCCGCTGTGCGACGCGGTGGGCCCGATTGGGGGTGACCTCAGGCAGCCGGTGCGAGAGATCCTCTCCGGGGGCTCGCCCGACGACTGGGCCAGGGTCCCCGGCGACGACTGGGTCCTGCACTTCCGCTGCTACCTGCTGCGCGACCGCGCGGGGCGTACGGTTCTGGTGGACACCGGCATCGGCGGGTCGGACTCGCCCGCGTCGAGCTGGGCGCCCGTGCCAGGGGGCCTGATGGGCGAGCTGGCCGCGCGGGGCGTCGCGCCGGGGGACGTCGGCACCGTGGTGCTCACCCACCTGCACAGCGACCACGCCGGCGGCGCCGTGGCCGACGGCGTCCCCGCGTTCCCCGACGCCCGGCACGTCCTCCAGCGGGCCGAGGTCGACTGGATCGAGGGCACCGGTCCGCATCCCATCCTGGAGCGGGTGCTCCGCCCGCTGACCGGGCTGGTCGACGTCGTGGAGGGCGACGCCGAGGTCGTCCCCGGCGTCCGCGTCCGGCTCGCACCCGGTCACACGCCTGGCCACCAGGTGGTCGAGATCGGGACGCTGACGCTGACGGGCGACGCGGTGCTCCATCCCGTCCAGCTCGTCAACCCGGCGATCACCTACGCCCACGACCTCGACCCCGAGCTGGCGGTGTCGACCAGGGAGGACCTCCTGCGCGAGGTGCGCGCCCGCGGCGGCCTGATCGGCACCGGGCACTTCCCCGAGGCCTTCACCGAGCTCGGCCCTATTTCGTGATCGTCTCCGCCGTGTCCCGCACCTTTCCAAGGCCCTCGCTGAGCTGGGAGATCAGCTTGCGCGCCTTGCCGCGATAGCGCAGCACCTGGACGGCGCCGAGGATCCAGACGGGGTACTGCACGGCGAAAGCCCAGCGGTAGGCCGGAAGGCCGACGCCGCCGCGGAGGTCCAGCGCGATGCCGATGAGGGCGATCACCGCCATGGTGGCGACGAAGCCGCCGCCGTTGACGATGCCGGTGGCCACGCCGATGCGCGTGGCCGGGTTGAACGTCCGGGCGAAGTCGAACCCGATCATGGAGCCAGGGCCGTTCCCGGCGAGCACCACCACCAGGACCACGAGCAGCCAGACGGGTGCGCGCCCCGGCCACAGCAGCACGGCGGTCCAGGCCCCGGCGGTCGTGCCGATGACGATCAGCACCATGCGCGACCGGTGGAAGGGGTGGCGTCCGGCGAGGTAGCCGAGCACGGGCCCGCACGCCATGCCCAGCAGGGTGAGCGTGGTGAGCAGCACGCCCGCCGTGGCGGGCCGCAGCCCCTGGCCCTCGACCAGGAACGGGTAGCCCCACAGCAGCAGGAACGCGGCGGCGGACGACTGGGTCGCGGCATGGGTCCACATGCCGAGGCGGGTCCCCGGCTCGGCCCACGCCTCGCGGAGGCGTGGGCGCTCGGCCGCCTCCGCCGGGCGGGAGTCGCGCAGCAGCACCGCCACCAGCGCCAGGGAGAACCCGCCGACGGCGGCGGCGGTCAGGAAGGTGGGCGTCCAGCCGTAGCGGTGCAGGCCCTGGATGAGCGGCACGGCCGAGGCGATCGCGCCGAGCTGCCCGAGCAGGCCGGTGAGCTGGACGATCAGCGGGTTGCGCCGCGCGGGGAACCAGACGCTGACGAGCCGGATGACGCTGATGAACGTCATGGCGTCGCCGCAGCCCACCAGGATCCTGCCGCCGACGGCGTCGAGCAGGCCGCCTGAGAGGGCGAAGACGAGCTGGCCGCAGGCCATGACACCGGCCCCGATGAGCAGCATCCGCTTGGAGCCGAGCCGGTCGACGAGCATGCCGACGGGGATCTGCATCCCGGCGTACACCAGGATCTGGAGCATGGCGAGCATCGAAAGCCCGGTCGCCCCGACGCCGAGGCGGAGGCCCGCTTCGATGCCGGCGACGCCGAGCGACTGGCGGTGGAAGACGGCGACGGCGTAAGCGAAGACGCCGATGACCCAGATGATCCAAACCCGTCTGGGTACCCGCTCGCCCGCCATGATGGAATATTTTACTGTTTGGTCGTTTCTGAACTGTTACCGGGATCTTTGTCCCAGGTGCGCGACTACGGGGCCGGCCCTTGAGGGAGTGGCGCCGTCCTCGGCGTTACGGTCGGATCATGGCTGCGATCTCGTCTGACCTCTTCTACGAACGGATCAACAAGACCCTCGCGAGTTCGGGGGCGCTCATCACCGATCCGTCAGGCCGCGTGCTGCTCGTCAAGCCCAACTACCGCGACCACTGGCTCTGGCCCGGCGGTCACGTGGACGAGGACGAGACTCCGGACGAGGCGTGCGCGCGCGAGATCACCGAGGAACTGGGGCTCACCCTGCCGGTCGGCAGGTTCCTGGGCGTGCACTGGGTGCCGCCGTTCTCCGAGCGCCCGCTGCCCCTGGTGCACTTCCTGTTCGACTGCGGCACCCTGCCGGGCGCCGAAGGCGTCATCCTCCAGGAGGAGGAACTGGACGAATGCGGCTTCTTCGACGTGGACGAGGCCAAGGCACTGATGCCGTCCTACCTGATCCGCCGCCTCCACGCCGCCCTCGAAGCGAAGGCCCAGGGCACGACCTTCTACCTCACCGGCGGCTCCCCTGACTACGCCCTCTGAGCCGGACAGGAGGTGATCACGATGCGTCTATTCTCGCCTACGAAGATCAGGTTCGCATCGCGGGTGGAGGACGCTCGCGGCAGAGGGTGCGCGGCGGGTCGAGTCCCCGGCGTAGCAGATTGGGAGCTTCCTGTTGAACAGTGCCGAGGGTCAGGGGCGGCCCTTCCGTCTGATCGTCACGGGGGGCGGGACGGGGGGCCACACGTACCCCGCTCTCACCGCGGTTCGCACACTCCAGGCCAGGCTCGCGGCCACGGGCAGGACCGTTGACGTCCTGTGGGTCGGAGCGGCTCACGGCCTGGAGGCCCGCGTCGCCCCGGCCGAGGGGATCGCTTTCGCCGCGGTCGCCACAGGCAAGGTACGCCGGTCAAGCAATCCGCTGAAGATGATCTCACCTGCCAACCTGGCCGACATGTTCCGCGTGCCGCTGGGCGTCGCGCAGGCCCGCTCGATCGTCGCCCGTTTCCGCCCTGACGTGGTGCTGTCCACAGGCGGCTACGTCGCCGTCCCGGTGGGTCTGGCGGCCAAGCTGTGCCGCCGTCCCCTGGTGGTCCACGAGCAGACGGTCCGCCTGGGCCTGGCCAACCGGCTCCTCGCCCGCGCCGCGAGGCGGATCGCGGTGTCGTCGGAATCGACCGTGCCGCTGCTGCCGGAGTCCGCCCGCGCGATCGCCACCGTCACCGGGAATCCCGTACGGCCCGAGGTGCTGCGCGGCCGTCCGGACCGGGCGGTGGCGGCCCTGGGCATCGCGGGCTTCGACGGGCTACGCCCGACCGTCTACGTCACCGGCGGCGCCCAAGGATCGCAGCAGATCAACGGGCTGGTGACCGACATTTTGCCGTGGCTGCTGTCCCAAGCGAACGTCGTCCACCAGTGTGGGCCCGCGAACGTCGAGGACATGCGCCGGCGTGCCGCGGAGCTCCCGGGGGATCTGGCGGCCCGCTACCTGCTCACCGGCTACGTCGGCGCCGAGCTGCCTGATGTCCTGGCCCTGGCCGACGTGGTCGTCTCCCGCAGCGGCGCGGGCACGATCGCCGAACTGACCGCGCTGGGCAAGGCCGCGGTCCTCGTCCCACTGGCCAGTTCCGCCGCCGGCGAGCAGACGCACAACGCGCGACACCTGGCCGAGGCCGGCGCCGCGGTCGCCCTGCTCGCCGAGGTGTCCCCGGACGCCCTGAGGGAGGCTGTGGCCCCGCTGCTCGCCGACCCGGGCCGGCGAGCAGCCATCGCGACGCGGGCCCGCTCTCACGGTCGGCCCGACGCGGCAGACCGGCTCGTCGACATCTTGCTGTCCGTCGCCCCGCGATGAGCGGGTCGTCGAGTGGGCGTGGGGGTCAGGGGATGTAGATGTTGGGCTGGGCCGGGGTCGTCATGCCGTTGCCGATGAAGAAGCTGGGGTGGGGCGGCTGGTTGTAGGCGGTGTTCTGCCAGGCGATGGCCTCGCGGTACTGGGTGTCGTGCATCAGGGTGAAGACGCGCCGGTCGGTCACGGCCGTCGTCGTGTAGACGCGCAGCGCCGTGTTGTCGGTGGTCGGCCAGACGATCTCCTCACGCCAGTCGCCGAACAGGTCGGCCGACAGCGAGGGCGTCGCCTTGGTGCCGTTGTTGGAGTGGACCCCGGAAGCCGTGAGCAGGCGGCTCTCGCCGCTGGTCGTGTACTTGTCGACCTGGGTGCGGTCGACGAGCTCGCGCACCGGGTCGGCGTCCCACCAGGCCAGGAAGTTCATCGAGGAGGGCTTGCGGCCCACGTTGGCGCCCTTGGTGTTCAGCAGGCCGTCGGCGGCGGCGGACCACGACTCGGCGCCCGCGCTGCCCGACCAGATGTCGCCTGAGACGCCGCGCCCGTTGTCGCCGTTCGACGGGGTCGTCCACAGGATCTGGCCGGTACGGGCGTCGGCCATCCACGAGCTCGGCTTGCTGCCGTCCTCGTCGACCTTGAACACCTCAAGGCCGGACCGCGACGGGTCGAGGTCGCCGACGTGCATGGCGTCTCCGTGGCCGTTGCCGGTGTTCCACAGGCCCCTGCCGGTGTCGTCCACGCACATGGCGCCGTAGACGATCTCGTCCTTGTGGTCGCCGTCCACGTCCGCGACGGACAGGTTGTGGTTGCCCTGGCCCGCGTACGCGCTGTTGCCCGAGCTGCTGGAGTCGAACGTCCACCGCTTGGTCAGCGTGCCGTTGCGGAAGTCCCAGGCCGCGATGACCGTGCGGGTGTAGTACCCGCGCGCCATGACCAGGCTGGGCCTGGTGCCGTCCAGGTACGCCGTCGCGGCCAGGAACCGGTCGACCCGGTTGCCGTAGCTGTCGCCCCAGGACGACACGGTGCCACGCGGAGGGTCGTAGTTCACCGTGGACATCGCGGCCCCGGTCTGGCCGTTGAACATCGTCAGGTACTCGGGCCCGGACAGGATGTAGCCGGAGCTGTTGCGGTAGTCCGCCGAGGAGCTGCCGATGACCCTGCCGGTGCCGTCGACCGTGCCGTCCGCGGTCTTCATGGCGACCTCGGCCCTGCCGTCGCCGTCGTAGTCGTACACCTGGAACTGCGTGTAGTGGGCTCCGGCGCGGATGTTGCGCCCGAGGTCGATCCGCCACAGGCGGGTGCCGTTGAGGCGGTAGGCGTCCACGTAGACGTCGCCGGTGTAGCCCGACTGAGAGTTGTCCTTGGAGTTCGAGGGGTCCCACTTGAGCACGAACTCGTACTGGCCGTCGCCGTCGAGGTCACCCACGCCGGCGTCGTTCGCGCTGTAGGTGTAGGCGACGCCGTCGGGCGACGTGCCGCCGGACGGGGGCTGTATGCGCACGTCGAGGTAGTCGCCGCCCCCGAAGCGGAGCGACGGCTCCGAGGCGGCCTGCTCGGCGCCGTTGACGACCGGGCGCACGGTGTACGACGCGTCCGCCGCGGCGCCGCTGTCGAAGTAGTTCGTGGAGCCGGTGATCGGTGAGGAGTTCAGCTTGGTCGTGCCCCGGTAGAGGTTGAAGGCCACGCTCGCGGGGTCGGTGCCCAGCATGCGCCAGGTGACGAAGTTTCCGCTGCCGGACCTGGCGCTGATGAGCCCCCGGTTCAGCCTCTCCGCCTGGCGCGCGTTCGCCGCCGGGGTCGTGGACGTGGGGGTGGGCGTCGGGGTCACGGTGGGCGTCGCCGTGGGGGTCACCGTGGGGGTCGCGGTCGGCGTGGCGGTCGGTGTCGGCCCGGTGGAGCCCGTGCAGGTGACGCCGTTGAGCGCGAACGAACCGGGGACCGGGTTGCTGGAGTTGTTCCACGAGCCGTTGAAGCCGAACGAGGTGCTCGCGCCGGTGGCGAGCGCGGAGTTGTAGCCGGCGTCGGCCGCGGTCACCTGCGCACCGCTCTGGGACACGGTGGCGCTCCATGCCTGGACGACCTGCTGGCCCGCGGTGAAGTTCCACACGAGCTTCCAGCCGTTGATCGCGTCACCGAGGTTGGTCACGCTGACGTCCCCGGTGAAGCCTCCGGCCCATTGGGAGGACACCGTGTAGTCGACCCGGCAGCCCGCGGCGGCGGCCTCGGCTCCGGCCGAGACGGTCGTGACCGCGGCGGCCAGCGTGATCGCCGCCGATCCCGTGACCACCAGTCGACGCATCGGGGATTTCGCGATGTGGCGCATGACTCTCCCTTTCACGAGAGATTTATCGAAGCGCTTCAATTTCCACGATCGGTAAATCTGCCAGGGCGGCCGCCTGCGAATCCGGATCTGGACGGGAACCTAGATGAACGCACGCGAAACCGCCATTTGGGCGGTCTCACGGCCGTTCTTCCGATCAGTGAGGCCGCGGGGGTAAACCAGTGCTCACCTGGGGGTATCAATGCGACGCCGCGAGTCTCCGGCATGAGAGGTGCTGAAACTTTCAACGGCCGAGCGTGTCTGCGACGGGGAGTGACGGTATTGGGTACGGACCCCGGTACGGCCGGAAACGGAGACCCCGGAAACAGTGGTCCGGCGCACGGCGGTACGGGGGACGGAACCCCGGGGCACCGTGGTTTCGGGGAGGGGGGAGGAGGCTTCCGGTGGTGGCGGCCGTTGTCCAGGTGGCTTCTGGAGGGACCGTCGACCAAGGACGCGCACGCGACCCCCTCCAGGCAGCATTCCTGGTGGCGCGTCATGTGCCTCACCGGGGTGGACTACTTCTCGACCCTGGGGTACCAGCCGGGCATCGCCTTCCTGGCCGCGGGCCTGCTGTCGCCCATCGCCACGCTGGTGCTCGTGGCGGTCACGCTGTTCGGCGCGCTGCCGGTCTACCGCCGCGTCGCGGAAGAGAGCCCGCACGGGCAGGGCAGCATCGCCATGCTCCAGCGCCACCTGCCGGGGTGGCCCGGGAAGTTCCTCGTGCTCGTGCTGCTCGGCTTTCTCGCGACCGACTTCATCATCACCATAACCCTCTCGGCCGCCGACGCCACCGCGCACGTCATCGAGAACCCCCTCGCGCCTGGCGTGCTGCACGGTCACAGGATCGGCGTCACGCTTGCGCTCGTCGTGCTGCTCGCGGTGGTGTTCCTCGCCGGGTTCAGCGAGGCCATCGGCATCGCGGTGGGCCTGGTCACCGTCTACCTGGCCCTCAACCTGGTCGTCGTCGGGGTGGCCTTCCAGCACCTGCTCGCCGCGCCCGGTCCTGTGCTCCACTGGGAGGCGCTGCTGACCGCGCGCTACTCCAGCCCGCTCGTCATGATCGGCGTGGCGTTGCTGGTCTTCCCCAAGCTGGCGCTGGGACTGTCGGGCTTCGAGACCGGTGTCGCCGTGATGCCGCTGATCCGGGGCTCGGGCGACGACGACCCCGAGCGTCCCCTGGGCAGGATCAGGGGAGCGAGACGACTGCTCACGACGGCGGCGTCGACCATGAGCTTCTTCCTCATCGCCAGCAGCTTCACCACGGCCGTTCTCATTCCCCCCGGGCAGTTCGCGCCAGGTGGCAAGGCCAATGGCCGTGCCCTCGCCTACCTCGCCCACAGCTACCTGGGCGAGGGATTCGGCACGGTCTACGACGTCAGCACGATCACCATCCTGTGGTTCGCGGGGGCGTCGGCCATGGCAGGCCTGCTGACGGTCGTGCCGCGCTACCTGCCGAGGTACGGCATGGCGCCGCACTGGGCCACGGCCACCCGCCCGCTCGTCCTGGTCTTCACCGCCGTGGCGTTCACCATCACGATCATCTTCAGGGCCGACGTGGACGCCCAGGGCGGCGCGTACGCCACGGGTGTGCTCGTCGTGATCCTCTCGGCCGCGCTGGCCGTGACGATCTCGGCCCACCGGCGGCGAGATCGGCGAGGGGTCGTCCACTTCGGCGTGATCACGCTGGTCATCGCCTACACCGCGGTCGCCAACATCTTCGAGCGGCCCGAAGGCATCAAGATCGCTTCGTTCTTCATCGGCACGATCATCCTGACCTCCTTCGTCTCCCGGGCCACCCGGTCGCTCGAACTGCGGGTGGAGGAGGTCAGGCTGGACGAGCGCGCGCGGGAGTTCGTCCGGGAGGCGGCGGCACCGGGGCAGCTCGTCCTGGTCTCCACCAACCCGGACGAGCGCGGACGCGTCGACTACCACGCGAAGGAACGGCGGTCCCGCCGGCTGCACCGCCTGCCCGCGGACGTACCCGTGCTCTTCCTTGAAGTGACGATCGGCGACGCCTCGGAGTTCAGCAGCACGCTGGAGGTCAAGGGCGAAGAGCGTGAGGGCTGCCGCTTCCTCACCACCCGGAGTCCCTCGGTGCCCAACTCGATCGCCGCGATCCTCCTCCACCTGCGGGACATGACCGGTCTCAATCCGCAGATCTACTTCCACTGGCCCGAGGGCAATCCCGTGCTCGCCCTGCTCGGCTATCTCATCCTCGGCGGAGGCGACGTCCCCCAGCTGACCCGGGAGATCCTCCGCAGGGCCGAACCCCGCGCGGACCGGCGTCCCCAGGTCCACGTCGGCTGAAGACGCCACGCGCACCATAGGGCGCCACGCGTACCGCTGAGGTCAGGATGCCGGCAGGCTCGTCTCCATCAGCCGGCGCTCGAACCACGAGATGGTGCGCAACAGCCCGGTGGTCACGTCGATCTCGGGACGCCAGCCGAGCCGGCGCGCGGCCAGAGACGTGTCAGGGCGGCGGACGCCCGGATCGTCCACCGGCCTGTCGACGAACGCGATCGGCGACGACGACCCCGTCAGGTCGCGGACGATCGTGGCGAGCTGGAGCATCGACAGCTCAGAGGGGTTGCCGATGTTCACGGGTCCCTCGAAACCGCTGTCGGCCAAGGTGAGCACGCCGTGCACGGTGTCGTCGACGTAGCAGATCGACCGGGTCTGGCTGCCGTCCCCTGTGACGGTGATCGGCTCCCCGTGCAGGGCCTGGCGGACGAAGGTCGGGATGGCCCGCCCGTCGTGGGGCCGCATGCGCGGGCCGTACGTGTTGAAGATGCGCACGATGGCCGTGTCCACGTCATGGGAGTTCCGGTAGGCCGTCGTCAGCGACTCGGCGAACCGTTTCGCCTCGTCGTACACGCTGCGCGGCCCCACAGGGTTGACGTTCCCCCAGTAGGTCTCGCGCTGCGGGTGCTCCAGCGGGTCCCCGTACACCTCGCTGGTCGAGGCGAGCACGAAGCGGGCGTCCTTCTCCCGCGCGAGGCCCAGCGCGTGCAGCGTGCCGAGACTGCCGACCTTGAGCGTGGCGATCGGATGGCGAAGGTAGTCGGTCGGCGACGCGGCCGAGGCGAAGTGCAGCACCAGGTCCACCTCACCCGGCACGTGGACGAAACCCGTGAGGTCGCACTCCACGAGCCGGAACCTCGGGCGGCCCATCAGGTGCTCCACGTTGGCCGGCGAGCCGGTGAGGAAGTTGTCCATGCAGATCACGGAGTCGCCCTCGGCCAGCAGGCGCTCGCACAGATGCGAGCCGAGGAATCCCGCGCCTCCGGTGACCACCACCCGGCGTGCCGTCATGGAACGCTCACCCCCATCAGGTTCACGACGGCATCCAGTAGCGCTTCGGTGCCGATCTCCAGCAGGCCCGCATCGGGCCGTCGAGTCCGGGGAAGGAGCATGGCCTCAACCTTCCGCCGTGGCGAGCCTGTCCAGGCGGTCGCCGACCAGGCCGCGGTACACCGATTCCGTCTGGGCGGCCACGAGCGGCCAGCCGTACCTCGACCGCGCGCGCCGCATCCCGGCGGTGGCGAGCGAGGTACGCGTGTCGGGCCTGGCCAGCAGGTCGCGGAGCACTTCGGCGAGGACCCTCGGGCGTCGCGGGGGCACCAGGACGCCGCAGCCGGCCACCGTGTCCAGGTGCCCGCCGACCGCCGACGCGACGACCGAGACCCCGCAGGCCATCGCCTCCAGCGGCACCATCCCGAACGGCTCGTACCACGGCGTGGCGACCACGACCTGCGCGGACCGCATGAGGGCGGGTACGTCCGCGCGGTCCACGCCGCCGATCAGGCGCACCCGCCCGTCCAGGCCGGACGCGGTGGCCAGCCTGCCGAGCCGCAGCGCCTCGTCGTCGCCGGGCTCGCCACCCGCGATGATCAGATGGGCTCCTGGCACGTGCGGCATCGCCTCGATGATCGTGTCGACGCCCTCGCTGGGGACGAGCCTGCCGATGCTGAGGATCCGGATGTACCCGTTCTGGTCGGCGTGCCGCATGATGGGGCCGTCCGGGCGGAACAGCCCGAGGTCGACGCCGCAGGGTACGACCGTGACACGGTCGACCGGCACACCCAGCGCCGTGAGCTCCTTGAACTCGTCGGTGCAGGTGGCGATGACCGCGGACGCGCGCTGCCCGATGTCGTACTCGATGGCGACGCGGCTCGGGGGGCTGGGGTCGGCCGTGCCCTGCCAGCGCCGTTCGACCGCGCCGAGCGCGTGGAACGTCTGGACGACCGGTACGCCCAGCTCGCCGGCCGCCGTGAGCGTGGCCATCCCGCTCATCCAGTAGTGGGCGTGCGCCACGTCGGGCCGTTCGGTCTGCCAGCGTCGCGCGAGGTAGGCGGCGAAGGCGGGCATGTAGGGCAGGAGCTCGTCCTTGGGGACCGGTTCGGGCGGCCCCGCGGGAACGTGCTCGACGGTCACGCCCGGTGCCATCGGGGCCGTGCCGGGGTCGTCCTTGTCCGTGCGCCGCGTGTAGACCGTCACCTCGTGCCCGAGCGTGGCGAGCGCGGCGGCGAGGCCCGCGACGTGGACGTGCTGCCCGCCCGAGTCCACCCCTCCGGCCGCGGCCAGCGGGTTGGCATGTTCGGACACCATGGCGATCCTCATCGCGCCGCTGCCCGATCATGAAACATGGCGTTGATCCCCAGAACCCGCATCGGCTTACCTCCGTTGGGCGGCAGGGAGTCTGGTTACCGAGAGCAGCGGCGGCTAAACGCGGCTTTGCGCATAAGTCGAGGTATACAGCATGGAATCTTGAGATTTGTCACGCTAAGTATCGGCTGGCTGGGTTTTATCGCCGTACGGCCCGGGTAGCCAACGCTCGGGGGAACGGCTGCGGAGGTCGGCAGTACCGACCGGGGTTTTCCTTCGCGGACGATGAGATTTTTCGAACGGAAGGGTGTCCGGTCAGTCAGCTTTCGAGGACTTCCCTGACGCCGGCCGCATAGCGGGTCTGGGCCGAAAGCCACTGGGTCGAAAGCTATGACCGGAAACGGGGTGGTCATGGCAAGGGGCGGTGATGGTCCAGCTTCGGGTCAGTGACGGGGGTCGCTCCACGTGGAGGCGTCGGCGCAGATGCGGATCTCCACGATCCTGCTGATGTGCCGGCCCCCGCACCGGTCGCCCGGCACCACGAGGTGAGGCCCCTGCTCGTCCAGGTCCCGCCCGTCCATCTGGACGGCCAGCAGCACCTCCGCGTTGCCGAACTCCGGATCGATCTCCCCCCACGACAGCACCGCGTGGTGACCGTCGCCCCCCAGCACCGAGACCAGGAACCGCAGCCGGTCCTTACGCCCGGACGCGTCGAAGGTCGGCTCGGCCGCGCGGGCCACGTCCACCAGAAGCGGACCGGCGAAGTGGTGCCGCCGTACCCCCGACCTCCGGCAGAGGAACGTCGCCTCCGCCTCCCGCTGCGGCATGCCCCGAAGGTCCTCCACGGTGAGCTGCCCCGGCGCCCGCAGGTCACCCGCCAGGCGTACCCGTGCGCGGGGGGACACCCCGTCCGAGAGTCCGATCAACGTGGGCTGCATCAGCCCCTCCTCGCCACCAGGCCACGCACCCGCGCATGGGGCCGTATTAACACAGCATGCCCTCCCCTTGACTAATCAACCACCCATATGCCGGCTAAATGAGGCATATGGGTTGCATATTCGAAAGACAGCCGGAATCCTCCCTCGCATACGCCTAAGTGCCGGGTGAAGAGCAGGTCAGGGGCTGCTGGTGAGGAATCGCTGCGGCAGGTTGAGTATGGCGGTGGCTCCGTCAGGGTCCGCGAGCCGGGCGGCCAGGGTGCGCTCGGCGAGCCGTGGCGGGAGGGCGGCGTTGAACTTCAGGCCTTCGATGGCCTTGGAGTCCGGTTCGGGCAGGCACAGGCCCACGGCCGCGTTCCCGACGGCGGACCTCCAGGTCTGCCTGGTCACGTCGGTCCTCAGGAGTACCTGACGTATCGCCTGCATGAGCGGGAAAGAGGCTCCTTGGGGAAGTCCGCCGGTCTGCCATCGGGCGCGCCCGCCGCGTTCCGCCGCTTCCACGAAGCAGCGGCGGCGCTTCCAGTCGATCCAGGTGACCCGCCAGCTCCGGCCCGCGAGGAGGAGCAGGCGCGGGCCTGCCTCGCGGTCGGAGAGCAGCGACGGGTCGGTACGGCCGAGTTCCGTACGGCCGTGCAGGACGGTGAACTGCGGTGCGGCGGTGAAAACGGTGGTGAGTTCCATGAAGTGGCGGTGTCCGAAGAACCTTCTCGGCCGCGGGCCCGATGAAGAGCATGCCGCCGTCGGTGTCGACGAAACCCGCGGAGAGGAGGTGCCAGGCCCGCGATCCGCCGTTCTGTTAACGCCTCTTCAACGGCAGATCCCTGGGATCGATTCGGCGATCTCGGGCGGCTGACGTCTACATCCACGACTGAACCCGCGCACCGCAGCGCCCCTGTCCTCCGTGGAGGCAGGGGCGTCCTGCTGTCCGGCTGCGGACGATCAGCCGGCCCGCGAGCATGGGCGGCATGGACACCGAGTTGAGCGCCGCCATCGCCGCGTTGGTCGAAAGCCTCCAGGGCCGAAGCGGATCCCCGTGAAGGGCGCTGCCCAACGGCACTTCGGGCTGCCCGCGAGGCTTGCCGGGCACTGCTGTGGTCGAGAAGCCACATCGGTCCGTCCGGTTCCCGGTCGCGGTAGTCGGCGTCAGGTGGGTGGCGAGGCTTCTGCCGTTTGAGAGGACAGGCGCCACCGGGCCCAGACGGTCTTGCCGGGGCCGTCGGGGAGCGGGGTCAGGCCGCAGTCGTGGGCAAGGGCGTCGACGATGG
This sequence comes from Sphaerisporangium sp. NPDC049003, assembly GCF_043197795.1. Classification (NCBI taxonomy): domain Bacteria; kingdom Bacillati; phylum Actinomycetota; class Actinomycetes; order Streptosporangiales; family Streptosporangiaceae; genus Sphaerisporangium; species Sphaerisporangium sp. NPDC049003. The sequence continues at coordinate 221,481 of NZ_JBICTU010000001.1, read as the reverse complement.
TCAGGCCGCGGCCGTGTATGGCCTCGATGCCGAGGTCCAGGTGACGGGGGTGGTCGGGACCGTGATCGGTCACGCGGACGCACAGCTCGCCGCGCCCCAGCCACAGGGACAGCCTGACCGGGGGCTCGCCGTAGGTGATCGCGTTGGCAAGTAGTTCGCCGACGACCAGGACCACGTCGTCGGCGAGCGCCGTCAGCGCCCAGATGGTGAGGATCTCGTTCACCAGGGCGCGGGTCTTGCCGATCATCGACAGGTCGGGCGGGAGGTCCCAGCAGACCGTACGCAGGCCGTCCGGGGCTTCGGTCATCAGGGCTCCTTGAGATGACGGTGAGATGGGGCGGGGCGGAGGGGGCGCGGGCCTGGCCCGGTCGGCCAGGGAACGAGAGGTCTTCTCCGCGACGAGGCGGGGACGGGACGATGCCTCCCGCTCCGCTTCGCGTATCAGGGCGCGCAGTTCGTCGGCGGTGCGTGCCTGCACGATGAGGGGTTCCGGTGCGGGCCAGGTCGCGATGGCGTAGAAGCGCCGCGCGCCCACGCCGTACCAGACCGCCCACCCGGGTTCGAGCTGGTCCAGTTGGTGGGCGGAGGCCCGTTTGGCCGCGTCCCATCGCCGAGGGAGCACCTGCGCCGGAGGCACGCTTCGCCGATGCCGACCGCCGCGCAGGGTCCGGGTGCCGGGCGCGCTCATGCCGCTTGTCCCGGGTATGGCCCACGCCCGCCGGCAGGGACGCGCGTGGTCGGCGGCCGTCCACGCGGGGACCGTACGCCTGCCGGTGGCACAGGATGCTCCTGCCTCCGGTGGTGTCCCGGGAAGCCGGCCGGGGACCGTCCGGCGGCGGCCAAGGGAGGCTCCGGCCGGAGGAGCGGGCGTACCGGCATCGCGATCGGCGGGCGGCCGCACATCCCGAGGCGCCGCCGCACGTTCATGCGTGCGTGGGTCTGCGCGGGGGTGGGCTGTTCCCAGTCGTGATGAGGCCGGTGGGGGAGGCTCGCCGCCTCGTGAGCGTACGGCGGGTGCCCGCACCAGCGGCAGCCGAGCGGCATCGGCGGGTGATCGGCGTGCCAGCGGACCCGGATCACTCGAACCTCCCTGGTGGAACGGCATCCTCTACTAGGCTTGTGCATCAGGTCGGACCTCCAGAGTCCGGTCAAGGGGCTTGTCCGGCCTGCCGTGCCGTGGCGAGCCCCGCCTCATGTACGGCGTGCGTTGCCGGTGGTCATCGGCGTGCGGTGCGGGTTGATCGTCGTGTTCCGGTAGGCATCCGTTCCCGACCGTGGCGTCCATGGGCGGGGCCCCCATCGCTCCGGTGGGTCCGCTCGCTCTGGCCGCCGCTTGGTCGGGCACCTCGCCGAGCGGCTTCCTGATTGGCGCCGGTACGGCGGGTCGTGGGACGGCGAAATCGGCGCCTTCGTACGGCGGGTGCGCGGCCCCCGGTTTCCCCTGTAGTTGGTAACCAGGTGCGGCTTGCCAGCCGGTGACAAGTCCGTCTCCGCCGGATACGAGGGCTATCCGCTAGGGATACGCCTGCTCGACGTCTCGATCTTCGATTTGCACCCCCTTATCCGGACATATCAAGCAATTCTTGCGACGCCATCGAATGGCACAAGTGCATATATAGGAGCGGGCCCTGCTAAGGGCTTCCGTGTTTCTCGGTGCTCTTCACAGGGTGACGGCAAACGGCTACCTTCTGCATCAGGAAATCGGGCACACCCCTGTGACACTTTTGTGCCGAGATCTGTGCCATTTCCGAGCCATTCCCGTCCTGGCCAGCCCCGCCGTCCGTCGGAGTTGAAATGTCCGTACGCTCATCCCATGACCCATCGGTCAAGTCGCTCGCCATTTTCGGTGCCGAACTCCGCAAATGCCGCATGCAGGCTAACGTCACCCAGGAACAGTTGGCGGAGGTAACGCAGTTCAGCAGAAGCCTGCTGGCCTTCGTCGAGCGAGGGGAACGCACCCCGAGCCGCAACCTGGCCCAACGGTGTGACGATGCCCTGGGGGCCGGCGGCGGTCTCATCCGTTTGTGGACCCGGCTGACCCGGGACACCAGCCCTCGGTGGTTTCGCGGCTGGCTCGAAATCGAACAGGAGGCTCACACGCTTCACACATGGCAACCGCTCGTCGTTCCAGGTCTGCTCCAGACGGAGGATTACTCGCGGACGATCATTCGCGGAGAAGCCGGGATAACCGCCGGACAAGTGGAGAAAGCCGTAATTGCCCGTTTGGAGCGGCAGCGGATCTTCGCTCGTGAGGCTCCGCCGATGCTCTGGGCTGTGATAGACGAGGGAGTGCTTCATCGGCCGGTGGGCGGAAACGAGGTCATGCGAAACCAGGTCCGTCGGCTCCTTGAAGCCGCCGAGTCGCCGCACGTCGGAATTCAAGTCGTTCCTACGGCTCTCGGGGTCACCACAGGGTTGCTCGGGGGATTTGTCATCGCGCAGATGCCCGATAGTCCGGATACCGTGTACATCGAATCCGCGACTCACGGGCAGGTGTCAAACAGTCCGGAAGACGTCAAGGTGATCCAGAGCAGTTATGACACCGTACGAGCTGAGGCCCAGCCCCAGCCTGGTTCGATCGAGTTGATCAGGGAGGCGGAGAAACTATGGACCTGAGTGATGAGCTGAAGAGCGCGGCCTGGCGCAAGGCCACCAAGAGCGGACCCAACCAGGGGGATTGCCTTGAGGTGGCTCCGCTGTCAGGTGGGCGGGTCGGGCTGCGGGACACCGAGGCACCCGACAAGGAGCCCTTCGTGGTGAGCGCCAGTGTCTGGGACGCCTTCATCGACGGAGCGAAGAAGGGTGAGTTCGACTTCTAGCCTCTCCTCCAGCAACACGAGGAGCCTTTGGCGGCGCCAGGGGCGCAAGGGCCGTACGTCCGCACACGCGATTGGGCGTCTAACGCCAGTTCGGAGTTGCCAACCAGTCTGCTGGTTGGCAACTCCGAACTCTTCGTACGGATGCGCTTGTCGCGCGTGATCACCACCAGTTCCCTGGCTGCCACCTCAGGAATCCAGTCGTCGTCCAGCGTGTCAAGAGGCACTTCGGGGATGAGCCGATGGTTGGTATGGATGACGTCCCGGCGAAGCAAGGCCAGCGCCCGGCCGACACCGAGGGAGGTTTCGTCAACGAAAAAGCGCACACTACGTGGGTCTGTGGAGGGCACGACTTTCCAGAAGGTCAGGCGCTGCGGCGCTTCTCGAACAAGACTGCGTCACGCACCTTTTCGGGCGACAGTTCGTACAACTCGGAGATCAACTCTTCGGAGTCGCCCGCCCTGATCTGCTCGGCGATCACTTCGGTGGGGACGGAAGAAGGATTGCCTGCTGTACGTTTGGCGGGTTCTTGCGAGTGCGGGATGTCTTCGGGGGGCGCCAGGTGGTGAGGTCGTCGCCGCTGAGGTGCAGGCGGGCGCGGGTCTGGGTGAGGAAACCCTCGTAGACGTCCGCGGGGTTACCGTCGTACAGCGGGTCGAAGTCGTCGTGCCACTGGCGGACCCATGGCTGGACCTCGCGGAGGCCGGCGAGAAGCGGGGTCAGCCGGTCGGCCTTCCATCCGTGGTTCTGCTCCTGGTCGACGATCAGAGTGGAGGGGGCTTGATCCTGGCCGACTCCTCGGATCTGAAATCACCGTTTCGCGAGGAGACTCTGCCAGCTCTGGATCGTTCGCTTGTAAGGTTCCGGCATGTGCAGAGCAGGCACGTCGGCGTAGGCGAAGAGCCCGAGTCTCTTGTGTTCGTTGGAGCTGCGCACCTGTTCGTCGCCGTTGTAAGTCGCCCCGTAGCTGACAATGAACGTATGGCGCAGCGGGGTGATCTCGTAGACCCAGGTATCTACGATCTCCTCAACCGTCACGGTTATATTGAGCTCCTCGAACACCTCTCGGCAGACGCACACCTCCGGTGTCTCCCCAACTTCAAGCTTCCCGCCGGGGAGCTCCCATTCGTCGCGCTCGTTCATGAGCAGGGGGATCTTGCCGCCCATGTCGACGACAAGTTTCACGGATATCGGGAGCTGGTACTCGAAGTAGCCGGGGTTCCGCTCGACAAGGTACTCCGGCATGCCATTACTACGGAGGCGGTCCGGGCCGTCCATGTTCATCTCCTGCTTTCGTTTGCTAATAGGATGGCCGCCACGTCGTCAGAACTCTTGAACTTCGGGCCCGGCGGCATGCCAGCGGAATCCGCCTCGTACTGCCTGATCAGGGACGTGATCCTGCCGAGGCCCTCATGGCGGCCATGTTGGCCCAGCTCCTGCCAGTCCGCGAATATCCGATAATCAGCGACTGCTCGGGCGAAGCCGTCGGTACAGATCAGCACAGTTTCCGCCTCAGTTAAGGGAACAGTCTCCCGATGAACTCTGAAGACCGCTTCGGGGTGGCCCGAGAAAACAGACTCCGCGTGGACTCCCTTGATGTACTCAGTGCGCCGGGCGAATATCCCGGCCATAATCGCCCGCCTGGTCTGCAGGGCCGTCCGTGACTGCTCGACTGCTTGTGCCTCGCGCGCGTCGAAGAAGTCCGTACTGACCTCCCTGGTGACGCGGTCTCCCCGATAAGTGACCAGAGTGGAGTCACCGATCCGGCCTACTTCCACGGAATCGGCGTCAAAGGCGGCCAGGCCGATCGAGCAGCAGGGATGGTTGCGCAGCTCATCAGTGGCCAGAGAGGCAAGCTCGGAACGTACCATCTCGCCCAGACGGTCGAAGACCTCGGCGACCATAGTGAACTTATTCACTGCTCCGAGGTCGTGCAAGCTTTGGTCGACGAGTTGCACCAGCCACTGGACATTCGAGATGCCGGGCAGGGTTCTCTCGTTGCTGAAGTCCGTCGCACCGTCGATCACCCAGGCCAGATTGCCTGATGCGCCCACCCTGTCCTCGGTCGGCTTTGTTAGGGAACCGGGGCTGTCTGTGATATCCAGAACCTTCACAGTGGTGTCACCGTCCGAAGATATGGGGAATCAATATCAGGGCCAGGCCTGCGGCGAAGGAGACCAGCACGCGCCACAGTGAGCGGGCCGCCATCAGTGAAAACGTCGAGAACACGATGACGACTGCCCCGGCCATCACCTCTATGAGCAGGATGCCGTCGGCAGGCTTACTCTGGCTTGCGATGTTCGCCCCGGCGGCGATGAGCGCGACCACGGCTGCGAGCAGTCCCAGAAGCTGTAGTTGCTGGTTCTTGAACTCCGTCAGCTCCCGCTTGTTGCTCTCCTGCATCTCATGCCAACGTGCCTGCTGCTCCACCATGTCGATGCGCATTCGTGTGGTCTGGTACTGCACCAGTCGCCTGTGGTAATCGCGGCTCCGACGAGGCTCCAGTTCTATGGCCCGAGTGAGGGATATGCGCGCGGAGTCGAACTCATGCCGAAGTGTAAGAATGCGTGCTTTTGTCTCGTGATAGTGTGCGATCCGCCCATTGGTTGACGTTATGGCCACGTCAGCGCAACGCTCCGCTTCTTCGACCTCATTGATCGTCGGAGGCTCCGCTCTTCGCTCAAGGTATTCTGCCATGAAGGCGGCCACCTGATGTACGACCCCGGCGACGTCCGGCATGTCTCCTGCTGCGCGACGTGAATATTCGACAGCCTTTCTGAGACTCGCCACATCTCCCCGGTTACGCTCTATTATCGCGAGGAAGGTGGGGAAATATAGCTCTTTATCGAATCGCTTGGCATAACGCACGACAGTGTGCTCGTATTCGCTGTGGCGTTCCTCTCTGCGCAATCGGAGCAGCACCCCGTATAACGCGCAGAAGCGGATCGAGTGCTCAACCCTGGGCAGTTGCAGGATGCCCTGGAGCGTCTCCTCCGGGTCGGGGATCCGCTCGATGACATCCCGAATGGCCTGGGGAAACTCCGGAGACCTCTGTTCCGGCAGGGCTTTGAGGTGCTGAATCACCTCGGTGAACCGTCTCGACTCGCGCAAGCTCAGCCCCTGGTCTCGCCGGTGCGGTGCTCTGCCCGTAAGTGAAAGCCGTCGTTCAGATAGGCGTATTCTGACGACCCTGCAACGGTGGCCAGCACTCTGAGTGCTCTGCGATCTCCGCTGAATGACCGTCGGCCGTGCAGGACCCGCAGGTTGTGAATCAGATAGCCCTGGCCTGGGGCGAAGACGTGATCAGCCGGTGCCGGCATCTCGCGTAGCAGGTTCAGCAGGGGCTTCGCCCGGACCGTCGCAGCATGGGGGCGTGCCAGCGCATCGTTTCTGTACCTGATGCGCCAGAGCTCGGAGCCGCGCGAGACCTTGATGACAGGAAGCCACGGATGTCCTGGCGCGAGCAGGACAACGTTGTCAAGGTTGGTGAGCAGCTGCTTCTCTCTGGCTCTCCTGATTACGCGGGCGCCGTCCAGGAGGAGAGACTCCCCTCCTTCGCATGCAAGCGCCGTGTAGAGGCAGCCCACTATGGTCGGTTGGACGCTGGCATGAGCGCGGTCGGTGTGCAATGGCAGAGATTGGTTTGTGAAGCCTTTGCCGTTCTTGTCTTCGACGCCTGTGGGTTCGATCACGGTGATGCCAGGGCTGCTTTCATGCGGATGTGGATACGGCACGGTCCAATCACGCAAAAAGGACCTGACCTCTTCTATGGTGGCTTGATCGAAAAATAGGACGCCACGCAAAGCCAGTCCTTTTTTGGCTTCGGCTGTGCTGAGTTGTCGCCCGGTGGCCGTCACCAGTCTCATGCCGTAACCTTCGCCGTGGGGGAGATCCGGTTAGGTGGAGCCATGTCAAGTAGACCCCACATGCAGTCGCCTTTCTAGAGCAGGAAGGCGGTAGAGGGTGCATTGTCGGAATTATGCGTCCCCGTGGGTGCGGGTGTGCTTCGGAGGGCGCCAGGTGGTGAGGTCGTCGCCGCTGAGGTGCAGGCGGGCGCGGGTCTGGGTGAGGAAACCCTCGTAGACGTCCGCGGGGTTACCGTCGTACAGCGGGTCGAAGTCGTCGTGCCACTGGCGGACCCATGGCTGGACCTCGCAGAGGCCGGCGAGGAAAGCGGGGTCAGCCGGTCCGCTGACGGCCTTCTGCAGGAGCGACTTGAGCTGCTTGGCCGTGAAGTCGGCAAAGTGTGGCGGATTGTCGAAATAGCGGCCACGAACAGGTCGACCTCGCGGACGGGACCGGCGTTGGCGGTGAAGGTGAAATTGGACCAGGCGCGGTACGGCTCGGCATCGGGGAGTAGCGTACGGACGTGTTCGAGTGCTTCGCGCTCATGCTGATACTGGGAAGGCGTGATCGTCGTCCAACGGCCTTCTCGCACGTGCGTATCTCCAGTGCAGTGGGGGCTGCTGCGTGGTTCCGAGCCAGCATAGATCGCCAAATGCCGGGGTCGCGAGGGCTCCGATAACAGGCCGCTCACAATAGAGCGGGTGCCGAAACGCGATCCTCCCGGTTGCGTTTCGGGGCCTGGCCATATCCATGTCCGAAATGTTATGATTTACAGAATTTGGCGGGTTTTATCCGGGTGTTGCCTCGCTGAAGGCGGGGTAGCCGGGCAGCGGAGATACGTTCCACTCCTCCGCCACTTTCGCGAGGAGTAGCCGCATGGTCTCCGCGAACGCGGGGAAGTCGTCCAGCGTGCTCGCCATCTCCCAGCGGTGCCGCAGGAGCTGGCGCATCGTCGGCGCGGGGCGCCGGGTGCGGTGCAGCGGTTTGTCCTCCGCGGTGCGCGGGAGCAGCCGTACCGTCGCCTCCACCGTCCAGACGGCGATCGCCTCGCGTACCCCGGCCCGCCACACGGCGTCATCGGCCAGCGCCGGGTACGTATCGACGACCTCGGCGCGGTAGGCCTGCTCGATCTCCTCCGCCAACCCGGCAGGCAGCACGAAGACGCACCAGCAACTGGAGAAGGGCATCCGGCAGTACGCGGCCGTCATGAAGACCGACTGGAAGCACGCGCCCTCGAAGTCGAGCAGCCGCAGGCCGTCCGGGGTGAGCAGGTTGTTGTCGGGACAGGTGTCGCCCGGGGTGAACGCCGGATACCTCTCCCCACCTGCCGTCCCGATGCCCGCCAGCTCCTCGGGCAGCCCCGGCGGCACCGCGATGCCGGCCGCCGTCAGCAGAGTGAGCAGCTCGGCGGCGTTCCGCGCGATCCACGGGTCGTCTCCCCAGGACGGCATGCCCTTGTCGTACATGGTCCACATGCGTGCGAGGTCCGCACGTCGACGCACCGACCCGGCGGCCAGCCGCCCGAGCCCCCGCGCCCACGCGAGCAGTCCGTCCACGGCCGCCTTGGGATCGTCCCCCAGCAGTACGTCCGCCAGCGTCGGCGCGTCACCGAGATCCTTCATCACCACCAGGGGGACGGAGGCGTCCACACCCAGCAGCTCAGGACCGGCCAGCCGCAGCGAAAGCCCGGCCGCCTCGCCCGTGAAGGCACGCAGCGCCTCCGGCTCGCTGGTGAACGCCTTGACGATGACGCTTCCCCCTGCGGCCGTACGGCACCGCAGGACGGTACTGCGCGAGCTCCCTCCAAGGTCGATCGGATCAAAAATCTCGACACCGGCCACATCACTCGCAGCCCGAAGAATCGCCTCCACCCCGGCATCCTGACACCACCACACCGACCGGCGCCTCTCCTTAATTCCACCGGCCGCGGCTTCCCTGCCGGGGTCGAGGGACGCCGATGGTCGTTGTCATGTCTCGGGCGCCCGTGCCGCGTCCATGAGGTCGGTGAGGCTCGGCGGTTCCGGCCTCCACCACCTCGCGGGCAGCTTGATCAGGCCTTGGAGTACGGCGGCCGCGCCGGCGCCGGGGGCGACGAAGTGCTCCGGTGACAGGGTCGAAGGCGGGTCGACGAGCAGGCGCACGGAACCGGCCAGCAGCACCAGCCAGCCGACCATCATGACGAGCTGGCGTAGCAGGCCCGACATCTGCCTGAGCAGGCCGGTCGTCGCCCTGACGACCTTGGATGCCTCCTCCAGCCTGCGCACCAGCCTCGGCTGCCTCGATCTGACCATGCGACCCACCCCCCACCAAAATGATCTTTGATCCCTTTGGCGGGCTCGCTAGCGCAAGCAATATCAACTTCTCGAAGGTCTCGCAACCGAATGCGCGCGTCGTGGCCAACTCTTCGAAGAGGAGTTCGAATCCGCTCGTACCTCTTTGCCGTCTCCGGCACGAGTTCATCCTCAGCGCTCCGTCGGCGCTCCGCTCGGCGCGGGTGTCCGCCGGTACGGCCGGTGGGTGCTCCGGACTACCGGCCGGGGCCGTGATTTCGTGTGCCCCGTCAGGCAAGACGGCGGCCGGAAGGTCAGGCGGGGGCGTGCTCGGAGATGGTGCCGACCGGCCGGCTCTGGTCGGTGGTCGCATGGCGGGTGCGCTCGCGCAGGATGGTCTTCAGCACGCGCCAGCCGTCGCGTACGGCGCGCAGGTTGCTGGTGCCGTGAATGCGGCAGTGCTCGTGGCTCGGGATCTCGTGGACGACCAGACCCGCCTGGGCCGCCCGTACGTTCATGAGCGTCTCGATCTCGAAGCCGTCGCAGTCGAGGGCCAGCGCGTCGAGGTGGCGGGCCCAGAAGGCGTTGTATCCGTAACAGAGATCGGTGTAGCGGGTGCCGTACAGCGCGTTGGTCAGCGTGGTCAGCACCGTGTTGCCGAGGGAGCGGGTGAAGCTGATGTCGTCCGATCCCGCGCCGGACGCGAAGCGCGAGCCCTTGGCGAAGTCGGCCCCGGCGACCAGCGCGGACACGAAGCGGATGATCTCGCGTCCGTCCGTGGACCCGTCCGCGTCGATCATGACGATGATGTCGCCGGTCGCCGCCGAGAAGCCCTCGGTGAGCGCGTTGCCCTTGCCCCTGCCGGTCTGCGTGACGACGCGCAGATCCGGACGCAGGGCCCTCGCGACGGCCACCGTCTCGTCAGAGGAGTTGCCGTCGACCAGGACCACCTCGTCGATCCAGTGCGGCAGGGTCGCGAACACGTGCGGCAGGTTCTCGGCCTCGTTCATCGCGGGAACCACCACGCTGACCGTGGCTCCGATGGCCAGGTCGTCGCTGACCCGGGTGTACTTTCCCTGGGGCGAGGTGATTCCGGACGTCGTCATGCGCCCAGCGTGAACGCACCCGCCTGCACGTGACTTGACGAGTCCTTGCAGGACCATGACCATCTTCTTTTCAGTTGGCTGTCAAATAGGCCATCGGACGTGCCGTTAAGGCGTGACCGGGCTCTGGACCTGGGCCTTCGCGCTCGACGGTTTCGGGTGGGTGTCCGGCCGCGGCCTCACGCACGCTGCCGGAGGGTTATCCACAGGGAGGTCGTGACGACTTCGCGGTGCCCCGGCTCGGGTCTACTCTGCGGGCATGCGCGACTCTCCGCCCTCGCCGACCGTCGGCACGCGGGCGTTCACTCCCCGGCTCATCGGTGCCGAGATCATCGTCGTCTTCGCCGTGTCGCTGGGGGCCAGCGCCCTTCAGTCACTGGTCTCACTCATCGGGTCGCTGACCGCTCCCGATGCGCTGAAGGGGCAGCACGCCGTCCTCGTCGGCACGAGGGCGCCGGGGCGGCCCTGGCTCGACCTGACGCTCCAGCTTGTCGGCATCACCGTGTCCGTCGCTCCCGTCGCCCTGGTGGCCTACCTCCTCGCGCGGTCAGGCGAGTCGCTGCGCGCGATCGGTGTCGACCGGCGAGAGCCCGGGCGTGACCTGCTGCGGGGCGCGGTGCTGGCGGCCGTGGTCGGTGGCACCGGGCTGGCCTTCTACCTGGCGGCGTTCCACGCGGGCATCAACCTCGACGTCGTGCCCGACCGGCTTCCCGACACCTGGTGGCGGGTTCCCGTGCTGCTCCTGGCCGCTCTACAGAACGCCGTCCTCGAAGAGGTGATCGTCAGCGGCTATCTCCTGCATCGGCTGTCCCAGCTCGGCTGGAGACCGTGGCGTGCCGTGGCGGTGTCGGCGCTGCTCCGTGGGTCGTACCACCTCTACCAGGGTTTCGGCGGCTTCATCGGCAACCTTGTGATGGGCCTGCTGTTCGGTCGGCTCTACCAGAGGTGGGGGCGGGCGATGCCATTGATCGTCGCGCACACCCTGATCGACGCGGTCGCCTTCGTCGGGTACGGCATCCTGCGCGGCCGAGTGACGTGGTTACCCTGACCCGACCCGCCCGCACCACCGCATGGTGGTGCCGCGACCGGTTCCGTCGGAGGTGCCGCATGGCTGCCACGTTCGGTTTCATCGCTAATGCCGCATGGCCGCCATGACCGATGCTGCCGGTTATACCGCATGGTTACCGTCATCGCTCCTGTCGGTCAGTCAAATCACGGAGGCACATGGGTAGCGTGAGATTGTGGAGGAAAGCGAGGTCGGCCGTCGCCGGGCGCTGTGGGCTCTGGGTGCTTTGACGCTGGCGTCCCTGGTGGTGGGCGACTCCGTCCGCTCGTCCCCACGGGCGCCGGACGCCGCACCGGCACGAGCGCGAACGGTGGTCCACCCGCCGGTCGCCCCTCCGCACGCGGGGTGGACGCCCGTCAGGCTGAGGGCCCGGCACCAGCCCGTCCACAGCCTGCGCGACCTGACCCCCGCGGCGCCGGGGAACGCCATCGCGCTCACGATCGACGACGGGCCCCATCCTGAGTGGACGCCGAAGATGCTCGACCTCCTCGCGGAGCACGAGATACGGGCGACGTTCTCCCTCATCGGCATCCAGGTGAAGCGGTTCCCCCGTCTGGCCGAGCGCATCGTCCAGGCAGGGCACCAGCTGTGCAACCACACGATGCACCATCCGATCCCGTTCAACCGGTTGCCCGCCAAGCGGATCACCGCCGAGATCGTGGAGGCGCAGGGGCGCATCTCGGACGCCACGGGGGTCGCCGCCAGGTTCTTCCGGTCCCCCGGAGGTTCGTGGTCCAGCCGGGTGGTCCACACGGCCGACGACCACGGCATGATCCCCATCGATTGGGACATCGACCCCCGCGACTGGTCCCGTCCCGGCACCCGCCGCATCGCCCAGAGCATGCTGGCGTGCCGGCCGGGCGCCATCCTGCTGTGCCATGACGGCGGCGGCGACCGTTCCGAGACACTCAGGGCACTGCACACGGTCATCCCCCGCCTCAAGCACCGCGGGTTGACCTTCGTCTCCCTCTGAACGCGTCGACGGGCGCGACGCTCGGACCGGTCCCTCTGAACGCGTCGCCGGGAGCAGTGCTAGGACCGGTCCCTCTGAACGCATCGGCGGGGGCAATGCTCGGACCGGGCATCAGCGGGCGACGACTCGACCGGCCGTCATGAAGGCAGTGGGGGTGCCTTGCGGGCGGAGCCTCGGTAGAGGTCGGGATCGTAGCGGCGTTCGTTCTCATCCAGCTTGGCGTGGGCGGTCTCCACCAGATCGACGTGCAGCACGTCGGCGAGCCGCACGAGGTAGTTCGTCACGTCGCCGAGCTCCGAACGCACCCGGGCGAGTGTCTGCTCGTCGAGGTTCGCCGCCTCGGCGGGCGTCAGCCACTGGAACTCGGCGACCAGCTCCCCGACCTCGCCCGCCAGAGCCATCGCCAGGTTCTTCGGCGTGTGGAACTGCTCCCAGTCGCGCTCCCGCGCGAACTCACCCAACCGGGCCGCCAGCCGCTCCACCTTGTCCGTCACGCCTCACGACCTTACCCGGGTACGATCGCCAGGCCCTGGCATGTCCACCCCTGGCCGGCCCGGTGTCAATGAACAGATTTATGGGGATTGATAGACCGAGTTATACCCGTACATGCCCGGGAGGCGGCGCTGAGCACGCGCGGGACGGTTGCTGTGATGGCGGGGGCCATAATGATCGTCTCCCTCGCCGCCCGTGAGAACACCCACAGCCCTACGCAGGTCGTCGAGCGGGCGAGCCCGTTGCGCAACCCGGACGGGACGAAGCCGGGACTGGTGCCCATCACCTCCCATCCGGACCGGGCGATGGCCATCAAGCTGATCAAGAAGCTGCGCGTCAGGCCCCGAGGCTCCAAGCAGGGCTACACGCGCGCCCGGTTCGGCGAGAACTGGGCGGACACCGCCAAGGGCATCCCGTACGCCCGCAACGGGTGCCGTACCCGTGACGACCTGCTGGCGCGGGACGGCGAGCGTCTCAGATACCGCAGCGGATCGCACTGCGTCGTCGTCGCGATGACGCTGGAGGACCCGTACACGGGCAGGACCATCCGATGGCGCAAGCGCGACGCCGACCGGGTGCAGGTCGACCACGTGGTGCCGCTGTCGTACGAGTGGCAGATGGGCGCCTCGAAGTGGAAGAAGGCCAAACGCGTACGGATCGCCAATGACCCCCTCAACCTCATCCCGGTCTACGGCCCCGTCAACGAGGCCAAGGGCGGCGCGGGGCCCGCGTCCTGGCTCCCCCCGGTGCGCAGGATCCGCTGTGCGTACGTCGCCCGCTTCGCGCAGGTCGCGGTGAAGTACCACCTTCCGGTAACGAAGGCGGACAAGGCCTCGATGCTTGCCCAGTGCCGCTGATGGCGCGGCAATGACATGGATATGGCGATTTCTGCCATCAGGGCGCGCGCGGTCGCGAGTAATGATCAAAGTGAGGGGGATTTCCGGGCAGCGGTCCCGGGGCGCCGGGTTTCACGATCATTTGGGTCGATGATCAAATTACGCGGCCTGCGAAAAGGATCTAGGAATCGGTGGTCGCGAGGATCGCGCGGACCACTTCCTCCGTGTCGGAAAGATCGTCGAGGACGAGCTCCGCGCCGGCGTCGCGCAGCGTCTCGCGGTCGCTCGCCCCTGTCGCGACCGCCACGACACGGGCGCCGCCCAGGTGGCCGGCCCGTACGTCGTGGCGGGTGTCGCCGATCAGGACGGTGCTCGCCGCGCCGAACGCCTGACCGTACTTGCCGGTCGCCCGGCCCTGCGCCAGCCTTACGAGCTCGGGGCGCTCCTCATGGTCCATGCCGTAGGCACCGACCTCGAAGTCCATGAAACGGTCGAGATCGAGGGCGGCGAGCTTGCCGATCGCGATCGGCTCCATGTTTCCCGTGAGCACCGACTGGACCACGTCGTCACGGCGGGACAGTGCTTCGAGCGCCTCCCGCGCGCCGGGCAGGACCCGGCCGTGCTCCCTGACGGCCGCCTCGTAGGCCGTGAACGCCTCCGCCAGCGCCGCGCCGAAGGAGTCGAGCAGGTCGTCGGACGCCTCGATGCCGTGCATGCGCAACGTCTCCACGGTGATCGCCCAGTCGGTGCGGCCGGCCATGTCGGCGACATGCTCCAGGGGCCGCCTGACGATCACTTCGAAGGCGTCGGCATACGCTTGGCGACCCGCGCCGGCGGCGTTGATGAGGGTGTGGTCGATATCCCACAGGACGAGGGTGCGCGGCAGGCTCACGGCCCGAGCATACGGAGCGGCTCCGGCCCCGGCTCTCGTCCCGCCACACCCTGTGGAAAACCGGACCGCGCCTCGCCCGGCTCCCCACCCGAGGCGTCGAGGCGCGTGTCGCGTGATCAGAGCCGAACCGGCTCGCGGCGGTGCTGCGGTTCCATCGCGGCCTGGCCGGAATGCGAGGCCTCCTGCGCGGGGGCTCCCTGCGCCGGGGCTCCCTGCCTCGGGGCGGCGCCCGACATCTGGCGTACCGCGTCCTCCAGTTCCTCGGCGGTCTCGGCCTCCGCGAGCCGCGCGCCGGCCGGAGCGGCCGTACGCGGCATGGCCCAGAACCGCCGGGTGTGCTGGCCGTACCAGACCGTCCATCCGGGCAGCCGCGCCGCCAGCTCCCGCGCTGCGGCCTTTCCCTCGGTGACCTCGTTCGTCGTCATCACGACCTTCTTCCCATGCTCTCAAAACCCGTTCTCATCTGCCCGGACGGCTGCTCACGGCCCCGGCATGCCAGGAGCGGCGAGCGCCGTTCGACGGGCGCCTGTCTTCCCTTTCGGACGGTGGATCGGTCAGTTCGAACCAGACCGCACTGCCCTCAATATCGCGATAGAAACCCCCAGCCTCCAACGGTACGGGACGAAAGCCATATTTGGTCATGAAAACGTTCCCCGATGAGGGACGAAGCCGTTTATTGATCTTGATAAGCCATTTCTGGCCCATGCCGCACCCAAGACCCGTATCAACCCCCTAGGAGCCTAATTCCTGGGGTTCCCCTTGTCTCCGGCGGCCGCGCATGATGATTCCATTCGACGATCTACAGGAGTGCCGATGAGAACCGTGCACCGGACCTGTCCCCTCTGCGACGCCGTCTGCGGCCTGCGGCTCACACTCGACGACACCGGGCACGTCACCTCGGTCAAGGGCGACCCGGACGATCCCTTCTCCAAGGGCTTCATCTGCCCCAAGGGGGCCAGCCTCGGCCGCCTCGACGAGGACCCCGACCGGCTCCGCACCCCGCTGGTGCGCAGGGACGGCGAATGGCACGAGGCCACCTGGGACGAGGCGTTCCAGGAGGTCGAGCGGGGCCTCAAGAACGTCATCGACACCTACGGACGCGATGCCGTGGCCGCCTACTTCGGCAACCCGACCTTCCACACCATGGCCGGCTTCATGTACCGGATGCCGCTCAGCCAGTCGCTCGGCACCCGCAACATCTACTCCGCCGGCACCATCGACCAGATGCCGAAGCACGTCTCCTGCGGCTATATGTTCGGCAACGCGATGGCCTTCCCGGTGCCCGACCTGGACCGCACGGACTACCTGCTGGTGCTCGGCGCCAACCCCGCGGAGTCCAACGGCTCGCTGTGCGCGGCCCCCGACTTCCCCGGCCGGCTCAAGGCGCTGCGCAAGCGCGGCGGCAAGCTCGTGGTCGTCGACCCGCGCCGCACCCGTACCGCCGACCTCGCCGACGAGCACCTGTTCGTACGGCCCGGCACCGACGCCTTCCTGCTGTTCGGCATCGTCCAGACCCTCCTCGCGGAGAATCTCACCTCCATCGACCTTGAGGTGGAAGGGCTGGAGGACCTCCGGCGGCTGGCGCAGGACTTCACCCCGCAGATCGTGTCACCGGTGTGCGGCGTGCCGGTCGAGACGATCGTACGGCTGGCGCGGGAACTGGCGGCGGCCCCGACGGCCGCCGTGTACTCCCGCATCGGCGCCAGCACCGTCGAGTTCGGCACCGCGGCGCAGTGGCTCGTTGACACGATCAACATCCTGACCGGGAACCTCGACCGGCCCGGCGGGGTCATGTTCACCAAGACCGCCACCGTCGACCTCTTCCGCCCGTCCGAGCCCTACAGCACCGGGCACTTCCACAGCCGCGTGCGGGAGCTGCCGGAGTCGAACGGGGAACTGCCGGTGGCCACCCTCGCCGACGAGATCGAGACGCCGGGGGAGGGGCAGGTCAGGGCCCTTGTGTCGATAGCCGGCAACCTGGTGCTGTCGGCGCCAGGCGGTCCCCGGCTGGAGCGGGCCCTTGAGAGCCTGGACTTCATGGTCTGCGTGGACCCCTACCTCAACGAGACCACCCGGCACGCGAACGTCATCCTGCCGCCGCCGCGCATCCTGCAGATGCCGCACTACGACTTCCTGCTGCTGACGGTGACGGTGCGCAACTACACCAGGTTCTCCCCGGCGATCCTGCCGCTGCAGCCCGGCCAGCTGTCGGAGGCCGAGATCATGGCGCGGCTGACGTTGATCGCCTCAGGGCAGGGAGCGGACGCCGACCCGGCCGGGCTGGACGAGTTCATCGTCGGCCAGCTGCTCGCCGGTGCCACGCAGGCCCCCGGCTCGCCGTACGAGGGCATGGACGTGGCCGAGCTGCGCGCCACGCTGCAGGGCGACAGCGGACCCGAGCTGATGCTGGACACCATGCTCAGGATGGGCGGCTACGGCCTGTCGCTGGCCGACCTGCTGGCGAACCCGCACGGCATCGACCTCGGCCCGCTTCAGCCCCGGCTGGCGGAGGTGCTGACCACGGCCTCGGGCCGGGTGGAGCTGGCCCCGCCGAGGCTGGCCGAGGAGGCGGCCCGACTGCGCGACCGCCTGGCCGTACCGCCGCCGGAGACCCTGCTGATCGGGCGGCGCCAGCTGCGTTCCCTCAACAGCTGGCTGCACAACGTGCCGACGCTGACCGGCGGCAGCAACCGGTGCACCCTGCACATCCACCCGGACGACGTGACGCGGCTCGGGCTCGGCGAGCAGGTCCTCGTACGCTCGGCCAGCGGGGAGCTCGTCGTGCCCGTCGAACCCAACGACGGGATCATGCCGGGTGTGGTGAGCCTGCCCCACGGATGGGGACACGCCGGGACCCGTCAGCGGAACGCGTCGGAACACGCGGGCGTGAACGCGAACACGCTGACCGACGAGTCGGTGATCGACGTGCCCTCCGGAAACGCGGTGTTCAACGGCGTCCCGGTCACGCTCATCCCCATCGGGTTCGAAAGCGACGAGCTGGACCTGACACAGCTTCGCGTCCCCTCCTCCGCGCCCGCCTAGCGGGTCCGTAGAGGACGCCTCCTCGCGCGGCCGTCCTGACCACCTTCATGGCCGTCAGGACGGCGTCGCCGACGACATCAGCCGGTTGGCCGGGAACGCTCGCGCCGGCATGGAGAATGACGTTGCGACAGCGCGTGTGACCAAGCGTGACGATCGCGGCGTCCAGCCCACACTGCTCAGCCGTACCGGCGACCGTGGCCGTGAGACGACCGGATCCTCGTGTCGATGGCGCCGCACCGGACGAAGGCAGGGGAGCGGGACATGGACCAGCCGGAACGTGAGCGACGCGCGGCCCTGGCCCGGAAGGCGACCGAGGACCTGGCAGCCGGGGACGTGACCGCGGTCGCCGTCACCTGGGTGGACACCAGCGGCGTCACCAGGGTCAAGGCGGTGCCCCTCGCGCGGCTGGAACACGCGGCGGCCTGGGGCATCGGCGCCTCACCGGTGTTCGACGCATTCCTGCTCGACGACTCCATCATGAGCGGCCGGTTCGCCGGCGGGCCCGTCGGCGACCTGCGCCTGCATCCGGACCTCGACCGCCTCGCCGTGCTGACCGCCCTTCCCGGCTGGGCGTGGGCGCCCGCGGACCGGTACGACCAGGACGGCGTGCCGCATCCCCTGGACGCCCGCCACCTGGCCCGCCGCGAGACCGATCGGCTGGCCGCCTGCGGCTTCTCCGTCCGGGCGTCGTTCGAGGTGGAGTGGGCGGCCTCCATCGGTGCGGGCGATGACTTCGTCCCCGCCTGCACCGGCCCCGCGTACGGCATGACGCGGCTCACCGAACGGTCCGGTTACCTGCGTGAGGTGGTCGACGCGCTGTCGGAGGCGGGCGTCGCGGTGGAGCAGATTCACCCCGAGTACGCCGCGGGGCAGTACGAGGTCTCGGTCGCGGCCGAGGGCCCGGTCGGTGCCGCCGACACCACGGTCCTCGTCCGCGAGACGATCCGCGCGGTCAGCCTGAACCACGGCCTGCGCGCGACCTTCTCCCCCAAGGTGCTCGCGGGCGGAGTCGGCAACGGGGCGCACGTCCACCTGAGCCTGTGGCGCGACGGCGTGAACCTCATGGCCGGCGGCGAGGGCCGGTACGGCCTCACCGCCGAGGGCGAGGCGTTCTGCGCCGGCATCCTGTCGCGGCTACCGGCCCTGCTGGCGGTGGGCGCCCCGTCCGTCGCGAGCTACCTGCGGCTCATCCCTTCCCGCTGGGCCGGCGCGTTCGCCTGCTGGGGGCTGGAGAACCGAGAGGCGGCGTTGCGGTTCGTCACCGGATCGGCCGGCGAACGGTCGCGGGCGGCCAACCTGGAGGTCAAGTGCTTCGACGCGGCGGCCAACCCGTATCTCGCGATGGCCGTGCTCCTCGCCGCGGGCCGGGCCGGTCTCGCCGGCGGCGGCACGCTCCCCGAGCCCGTCGAGGTCGATCCGCTGTCCTTGGGCACCGTCACGCCGCTGCCGTCCTCCCTCGGGGCGGCACTTGAGGCGTTCGAGTCCGACGCCGTGCTGAAGGAGGCGCTGGGCGAGGCCATGATCGACACGATCGCCCTCGTACGCCGGGGCGAGATAGCGCTCTTCGACGGAGCGGACCCCGACGAGATCGCCGCGCGTACCCGCTGGAAGCACTGACACCGGTGGTCCTCGGGGGCCCGCCTTGACGAGCGGGCGGCCGGGCCGGAGGCCGCCGGAGTCGGTGCTTCTGGCCCGCACTCGTTCGATGGGTTCTTAGCGATCTTTGTAGATATATTCCTGCATATGCTCGTTGCGGCCCCCCGCACTTCCGATTCTCCGGTCATCCTTCGTGACCCGTCTCGGCTGCGCGTTCTCGACCTGTTACGGTTCTGCGCGGCGCTCGCGGTGGTGCTCTTCCACTACGGTGACACGCGGGCATGGGGCACCCCGAACGCGTTCCCCGCCCTGAGCGCGGTGACCATGTTCGGCGTGTACGGCGTCCGCCTGTTCTTCATGATCAGCGGATTCGTCATCCTGATGAGCGCGTGGGGGAGGAGCCCCGGCCAGTTCGTCTCGTCGCGGATCGCCCGGCTCTACCCCGCCTACTGGGCCAGCGTGATCGCTCTGGGAGGCCTGGCGGTCGCGGGTCTCGTCACCGACCACCGGCCCACCCTGAGCGAGCTGCTCGCCAACCTCACCATGCTGCAGCACGGCCTGAGGGTCCGTGACCTGGAGATCGTGTACTGGACGCTCTGGCAGGAGCTGGTCTTCTACGCGCTCATCGCGGTGTTCGCCGCGGTCGGCATCACCTACCGCCGCTGCCTGGCCTTCCTCGGGGGCTGGCTGCTGCTCCTCGCCATCGCCGAGCGTGTGAACGCCGACCTGCTCCAGGCGTTCCTCATCCCGTTCAGCGCGCCATACTTCATCGCAGGCATGGCCCTGTACCTGATGCACCGCTTCGGGGGGTCGCTGTACCCCTGGCTGTTCGTGGGGGCCGGATGGGCGATCGCCCTCGTTCAGGTGCTGGGGGAGAACCCTCCGGCCGTCAAGCGTTTCGGCATGGCCCTGGGATCCGCCCTCGTGGTCGGAGTGATCTCCCTCATCTTCCTGATCATGATCCTGGTGGCCCAGGGGAGGCTGGACGGCATCGACTGGCGCTGGCTGTCCTGGCTCGGCGTGCTGACCTACCCGCTCTACCTGTTCCATCACCACGTCGGGTTCCTGCTCATCGACAAGCTCCACACCCCGCTGGGGAACTGGGTCACGCTGCCGCTGGTCGTCGCGGCCGCGCTCGCCGTCGCGTACGGCGTGAACCGGCTGGTGGAGGTGCCCCTGCAACCGAGGCTGAGGGCCGCACTCGACCGCTCGCTCCACGCCGGCGACGGCTACTTCGAGCGCGGAGGGTAGATCTCGCCGCCACGCAGTTCCCGGCCCTGGAGCAGGGTCGTCACCGTGACGAAGCGGTAGTGCTGCTTCTCCAGCGTCTTCAGTACGGCCGGGATGGCCTTGACGGTCTCCGGGACGATGTCGTGCAGCAGGATGACACCGTCGCGCTTGGCCAGCTTGAGCGTCCGCTTGGTGATGACGGCGGTGTCGCGGGCCTGCCAGTCGAGGGTGGACCCGGTCCACAGGATCTGCGGAAGCGCGAGCTCGGCCATCAGCTGGGTGACCCGCTCGTCGGTGGCGCCGTTCGGCGGGCGCATCATCGTCGGCGCCCTGCCGATGGTCTGGTCGATGACGTCCGAGGTCCTCGTCATCTCGTCGAGGATCTCCTCGTCGGACAGCTCGGTCAGCGACGGGTGGTCCCAGGTGTGGTTGCCGATCTCGTGCCCCTCGTCCACGATCCGCTGGGTCAGCTCGGGCCGGGTCTCGACCTTCCTGCCGAGAAGGAAGAAGGTGGCCTTGGCCTTGTGCTTCTTCAGCGTGTCGAGCAGCTCGGGGGTGTACGGCCACGGGCCGTCGTCGAAGGTGAGGGCGATGCACTTGTAGCGGGCGCAGTACGGCTTGGCCGCCTTCTTCACCTTTCCGGCAGCCGGGGTCGCATCAGCCTGCTGCGTCTTCGTCGCCTCGGCGGCCGCCGAGGTCGGAGCGGCCTTCTCGGTCTTCTTCGCCTCGGCGGCCACCGGGACACCGAGGACACCGACCGCACAGACACTGGCAACGATGATTCTGACTTTCCGCCACATGTCGCCGAATCTTAGTAAAGCCTCACGCCTACGGCGATCTAGACCGCCCAGTCTCGCGGTCGCACGGGCGGGCGGGCCGGAACCCACCGATTCGGCGTTGTGGGTGAGGATCGGTCTCTGAGGTAAAGAATACGCACCCGCGTGTAAGCGGAAAGTAATCAGGGCATTACTTTCCGTGCGAGTCGCATGGCTGAGCCTTTCTTGTCCGGCCGTTCGGCTCGCCCCAGACGAACGACATCACCAATCGCCGGAGCGGCGTCCACCGCGATGCGCTCCCGAACTTTCCCCATTGTCGCCGGGCGGTCGCCATTGCCGATCGCCCGTTTCTGAAGCATTCCCCCGATCAGTCGAACGAGGAGAATTGTGCGTTCGTACGAAGGAAGACTGAGCGCTGCCCTGGCCATCGCCCTCGCGTTGACGACTTCGGCGTGCGCCGACGGTGACCAGGCCGGTGGCGGATCCGACGCGGCGACGTACCGGAACGTGGTCGCCGACGTCGCAGGGCGCACGCCCGTCCAGACCATCCAGGTGCTCACCAGGACCGCGGCGGAGGATCCTCGCTGGTTCGAGCAGGCCCGCCTGATCGTGGAGTCCTGGCAGCGGGCCGGCATCCCCGCCGAACTACAGGCGGTACGCGGCGCCGAGGTGGGTCGCCGTGCGTTCATGAGCAAGGACTTCGACGCGACCCTGCTGGTCTATGCCCCGATGGCGGACCGGATCGACCCCGACAACATCCTGTCGAGGTTCACCTCTGCCCGTGCCGGGGTCTCCGGCTCCAACATTTCCGGTTATCGCAACGCCGCATATGACGCGCTCTATGACGCTCAGCAGGTCGCGACGAACGAAACCGACCGGGTCGCCGCCGTGAAGCGGGCGCAGAAGCTGTTGTACGAGCAGCAGCCGGTCCGGCCGTTCGCCTATCCCGTCGTGGCCGGGGCGTATCGGTCGGACCGCTGGGACGGCATCCGGCAGGCACTGGGCTACCCGGTCTTCAACATCTGGAACTCGATCGGCGCCACTCCGAAGACCGGCAAGCGCACCCTGGTGGTCGGGACGATCTCCGAGTCCCTGACCCTCAACCCGGTCGCGCTGGAGACACCCTCGGCGCAGTTACTCCTGTCACACATCTACGACAGCCTTGTACGAATCGGCCCGGAAGGTGAGTTGCGCGACTGGGCGGCCGAGTCGGTGAAGGTCGACGGCGCCCGAGTGACCGCGAAGCTGCGGCCCGGCATGCGGTTCAGCGACGGGCATCCGGTCACCGCCTCCGACGTGGCGTTCAGCGTCAGGTACCTGATCGACAAGAAGTCCCCGCTGTTCGCCCCGAAGCTGGCAGCCGTGCGGGACGTACGGGCCACCGGCGACTCGGTCGAGATCACCCTCACCAGGCCGTCGCAGAGCTTCGTGGCCACGGCGCTGTCCCAGGTGCCCATCTTGCCGGAGCACATCTGGAGGAAGGTGGCCCACCCGGAGAAATTCGTCAACGACAACCCCGTGGGGTCCGGGCCGTTCGTCTTCGCCGGCCGCAAACTCGGCGCGGAGATCCGGTTCACGGCGAACAAGCGGCACTTCTCGGCACCCAGGATCGACGGCCTGGTGATGATCGTGCTGGGCGGTTTCGACGCCGAGGTCGGCGGGCTCGCCCAGGGTGACCTTGACATGCTCGGGGACGTCCAGAACGTCGCCCAGCTCGCCTCGGTGCGCGGGAAGAGCGGGATCACGGTGCTGTCCGCCGAGAGCATCGGCTGGGCCGGACTGCACTACAACATGCGCAAGGAGCCGTTCGACGACCGCCACTTCCGGCGTGCCCTGTCCCTGCTCATCCCCGTGCGGGACATCATCGACGTGGTTTTCGACGGGCAGGGCGAGCCCGCCGGGTCGCCGATCGCCGCGTCGCTGACGAAGTGGCACGACGCGTCGCTCCAGCCGTTCCCCTACGACCTCCCGGCCGCGATGAAGGAGCTGCGGGAGGCGGGATACGTGTTCGATCGCCATGGCGTGCTCTACTACCCGGCCGCCCGCGAGGACAAGCGCCTCCGTGACAACGACCTGCCCTCCTGACCAGGTGAATCGCGTGCCGGCTCAGGTGATACGGAAGGGAGGCGCCATGACGCTGCTGCGATTTTCGATGAGACGTGTCGCGCGGATGGCGGCGACCATCGCGATCCTCGTGCCGTTGACCTTCTTGCTGTTCAGGGCCGTGCCGGGGGATCCCAGCGCGGCGGTGGTCGGGCCGGACCTCGACCCGTCCGTGGCCGCCATGCTCCGGGCGCGCTACGGCGTGGACCAGCCGGTCGGAGTGCAGTTCCTCCGGTACCTCAGCAACCTGGCGCGAGGTGACCTAGGCATCTCGTTCCACTACAAGCAGCCGGTCGGTGACATCCTGCTGAACAAGCTCTTCAACACCGCCGTCCTGGCCGTGCCCGCCATCGTGCTGGCCCTGGTGCTCGGGTCGGCCCTCGGCGCGTTCGCCGCGGCCACCGGCCGGCGACGCGGGCTCGTCGACGCGGTGCTGCGCAACGGAGCCTTCGTCGGAAGGGCCACGCCCATCTTCTGGACGGCGACGCTCGCGCTGCTGCTGTTCAGCTACCACCTGAACTGGGTGCCGTCGATCGGGATGACCACACCTGGCAGGGGAGTCGCGGTCACCGGCCTGGGCGTCTTCGGCTCGCCGGACTTCTGGTGGCACCTCGCCCTTCCGCTCCTCATCATGACGCTCTACTTCATGCCTGAGCCGTTGCTGACCATGCGCACCTCGATGGCGGACGTGCTGCGCGAGGACTTCATCGCCCTCGGGCGAGCACAGGGCCTGTCCCCGGCGCGAATCGTCTACCGGCACGCGGCACGGAACGCGCTGCTGCCGGTGGTCACCCTGATGCCGGCGCTCACCGGCACCATCATCGGCGGTCAGGTGATCGTCGAGACCATCTTCTCCTGGCCAGGCATGGGGCGGGCGATCGTCGACGCCGTCAACAACTTCGACTACCCGATGATGCAAGGCGTCTTCCTGCTGACCGCCGTGATGGCCGTCGCCGTCAACGGCGTCATCGATGTTCTCTACGCGTACCTCGACCCGCGTGTGAGGTTGGCATGACCGGTCCTCATCCCCCGACGACGACGAAGACCAAGCGGCGCATGTGGCAGGACAAGGTGACCACGGGCGCCCGGCGGGTCGGGCGGGACCTGTGGTCGACTCCCAGCGGCCGGGCCGCGATCGCCATCATCGGCGTCTTCGTCCTGACCGCGGTACTCGCGCCGGCGATAGCACCGCACGGCCCTCTTGAGCGGGTACGGGCCGCGGACGGAGCGCTGGCGAGACTGCTACCGCCGAGCCCCGCGCACCCGTTCGGCACGACCAACTTCGGCCGCGACATCTTCGACCAGGTGGCCTGGGGCACCCGCCGGACCCTTTCGGTCGCCGGGGTCGCCGCCCTGGCGACCGCGCTGATCGGGCTCAACGTCGGCCTCGTCGCCGGTTACCTGGGCGGCAAGGTCGACAGCGTGCTCATGCGGATCGCGGACACCGCGTACGCCATCCCCTTCCTGCCCCTGGCGATCGTGCTGGTCGGAATCCTCGGCCGATCGGACTTCGTGCTGGTCCTCGCCATCGCCCTGCTCTTCTGGCGTACCACCGCGCGGGTGGTACGGGCGCAGGTGCTGTCGCTGAAGGAGCGGTCGTTCGTCAAGGCGGCCGTCGTGGGCGGGGCGTCCCGGCGGCGCGTCCTGTACGTACACATCGCCCCGAACGTCGCCTCTCTCGCCATCCTCTACGGAATGCTGCTCGTCGCCGAGGCGGTTCTGGCCGAGGCGGGACTCAGCTTCCTCGGCCTGGCGCCGACGAACGCGGTGTCCTGGGGCACGATCATGTTCGACGCGTTCAACTCGCAGGAGATGAACCGCGCGTGGTGGTGGCCGCTGTTCCCCGGGCTGGCCATCATGCTGTTCGTCTTCGCCGTCTCGCTGCTCGGACGGGCGCACGAGTCCCTGCAACGGCGCCACCTGGAGGTGCGGTCGTGACCCCGATCCTGGACGTGCGCGGATTGAAAGTCGTGTTTCCCAGCCATGCCGGTCCGGTACGGGCCGTACGCGACCTTTCGTTCTCCATCGCGCCGGGCGAGGTGGTCGGCCTGATCGGCGAGTCGGGATCGGGCAAGACCACCGCCGCCAAGGCGATCCTCCGTCTGCTCCCTCCCGGAGCCGAGGTATCCGGGCAGGTCGCGTTCGAGGGTACGGACCTGGCGGCGGTCGCCGGGAAGACCTTGCGCCGTTTGAGGTGGGAGCGGCTGGCGCTGGTTCCGCAGGCGGCGATGAACTCCCTCGACCCCGTGCAGCCGGTCGACCGGCAGATCGCCGAGGTGGTACGGGCGCATCGCGACATGTCACGAAAGGAGGCGTTCACGCTGGCCCGGCAGGCGCTGGACCGGGTGGGCATCCGGGCCGACCGGTCCGGAGGCTATCCGCACCAGTACAGCGGCGGCATGCGGCAACGCGCGCTGATCGCCATGGCCACGGTGCTCCAGCCGACGCTGCTGATCGCGGACGAGCCGACCACCGGGCTGGACGTGGTCGTGCAGGACCGGATCATGGCCCTGCTCGCCGACGCCAAGCGCGAGCTGGGCTTGTCCATGTTGCTGGTCACCCACGACCTGGGCGTGGCCGGAGAGATCTGCGATCGGGTCATCGTGCTCAAGGACGGCGAGGCCATCGAGTCCGGCCCGGTCGGCACGGTGTTCCGCGCGCCGCGCCACCCGTACACCCGTGGGCTCCTCAGTGACGAACCCGTCGACCCGGGGCCGCGGGCCCACGGAGGTGAGCAGGCGCCGGCGGCGGTGTCCCTCGACCGGGTACACGTGCGCTACACGACCGGGCGCGGGCTGGCCGCGCTGCGGCGGCCCCGGTACGTCGCGGCCGTCGACGACGTCTCGATGCTGGTACGCGAAGGAGAGATCCTTGGACTCGCCGGCGAGAGCGGCTGCGGCAAGAGCTCCGTCGTGTCCGCGCTTGTGGGACTGGCCGACATCGCCGGGGGCACCGTACGGGTCGGCGACGTCGAGCTCGGCGGCGAGGGGAGACCCGACTGGCGCGCGCTGCGGTCACAGGTGCAGCTGATCTTCCAGGATCCGTACCAGTCCCTCAACCCCCGGCTCACCGTCCATCGCGAGGTCGCCGAACCGCTGCTGGCCCAGCTACGGCTCACCGACGACGAAGTCCACCGCCGGGTCATCGCCGCGCTGGAAGCGGCCGAGCTGAAGCCGGCCGAACGGTACGCCTCGCGGCGGCCCCATGAACTCAGCGGAGGGGAGCGCCAGCGGGTGGCGATCGCCCGCGCGCTGGTCCTCCGGCCTCGGGTGCTGCTCGCCGACGAGCCGGTGTCGATGCTCGACCGGTCCACCGGCGGGGAGATCGTGGCACTGCTGCGCCGGCTCGCCGACGATCTCGGGGTCGCCGTCATCCTCGTGTCCCACGACCTGTCCGTCCTGCGCCGGATCTGCGATCGGATCGGGGTCATGTACCTCGGCCGGGTGATCGAGACGGGGCCGGCGCACGAGATCCTCTCGCGCCCCCGGCATCCGTACACACGTGCGCTCATCGACGCGGTGCCCGTGACCGACCCGGCGGCACGCCGCAGGCGGGTGCTGCTCCCCGGCGAACCGCCGTCCGCTGTGGACCGCCCCACCGGGTGCGCCTTCCACGACCGATGCCTGGTGGCCCGTCAGACGCGTTGCCGCACGGACGTACCGCCGCTGTCCCTGGAGACCCACGCGGTGGCCTGCTGGTACCCCCTCGGCAATCCGGCGCCCGCACCCGGCCGATGACGATTCCTGGCAGCTCGGCCGGACGACGCACGTGGGCGGGGTGTGCAGCGTTGATCGGTCTTAATCTTCTCCAAGATGTTCGCAAGCGGCTGCGGTGATTCTTTCGGTATGAACCCACTGAAGACCCTGCTTCGGGTCATCGCGGGGGCGATCCTCGTGGCGCCTCTCGTCGCCGTCCCTTCCGCCTCCGCCGCGGCCTCCACTGCGGCTGCCCCGTACGTCCGTATCACCGTGAACTCGATCACCTCGTGGCGGACACAACACAGCGGTACCGACATGACCTTCCTCAAGATCTCCGGACCCTCGCTGATGCCGCTCATGGAGGTGACCTATGAAGTCTGGCCGGGGAATGGGGCGAGCTATCCGATGACGCCGGGCAAGTGCCTCGTTTTCCTCCCGGCTGAGTGCCCAGGGGGTATCCCGTACGTCTACCCGGTCTACGAGCACGACATAGTGACCAAACCGGTGTTCACCCCCAATGGGGGCCGGGTCACCCTCAACCTCCGGAAGCGGAACCCCTGGATCGCGGATGACGACCTCCTGCTTGAATCCTTTCCCCTCGGACCACTGACCAACAGCGTCACCTACTCGTTCCGGCCGCACGCCTACACCCAGGGCGCCGACTATCAGATCGATGTCACGCTGTCGCCCAGCATGACGCCGTACTGATCACACCAGGAAGATCGGGGGCTTGAGCGTCAGCGGAGACATACCAAGTGCGGGGGTTGACGCACAACGTGAAGGAGCCCGCCGCTCCGGACAGCGGCGGGCTTCTGCTGTCCTCGACCGATTCCAGCCGACGCCGGTCCCGGGGCTCCGGCGAGGCGGCGGACGGGCGACAGAATCGAGGTCGGAAGGATTCGCGGCGAATCGGCCGCGCACGGCAGAAGATCATCACCATCGTTGAACGTTTCATCACAGAGCCGGTCTCGCACGGTGCGATCGGATGCCCATAAGGGCAGATGAAGGCCTGCCGGGGGGCGGGGGCGCGGGGGAAGGGGCCGAGGGCCGTGCCTTGACGCGGATCGCCCACATCGGATTGGCTCCGCGCACCACCACCTCCCGCGAGAGAAACGGATCAGTCCGCCAGTGGGCAGAATGTTAGCGCTAACATCAATCATGGCCCCGCGTGTACGTCTGGGCCGAATTCCCCGGCACGCCACGCGCGGGTTGTGGGACGGGACCGAGCCACGCCTCCCGCTCACCCCGGACGCGTGGTGGACTGCTCTCCAACGAGGGTGGAGCGAGCACGTCAAGTTAACGCTCACAGGCACGACGAGCGCGTTCGGCTTCGCCGGCGCCCGTCCGCGACGCCTCCTATAGCCGCTCGCTCACCGGGCCTCCTATGGCCGCTCGCTCACCCGGCCTCCTGCGACCTTCGGTTGCACCGCGAACGGCAACGCCTCCGCCCCACCGACACCAGTCGCTGAAAGCGGCTGGACGAAATGATGAGGAGCACACACATGCGCCTGCCCTGGCGAACGCGGACACCGCGCCGCTCCGCCGTCACACCGACGGCGCCGTCCCGACCGGCCGTGCGCCGCGGCTTCGCGATCATCGCGATCCCGATCCTGCTGGCGGCGGCCGGGCTACTGGCCACGCAGCCCGCTCAGGCGGCCGTCGCCTGCCGGGTCGACTACACCGTCAGCTCGTCGTGGCCGGGTGGCTTCGGCGCCAACGTCACCATCAACAACCTGGGTGACGCGGTCAACGGCTGGCAGCTGACCTGGACCTTCGGGGGCGGCCAGCAGATCACCCAGATGTGGAACGCCACGTCCACCCAGTCCGGTTCAACGGTGATCGCGACCAATGTCGGCTACAACGCCGCCATCCCGTCGGGGGGCAGCACTGCCTTCGGGTTCAACGGCTCGTACACCAGCGGCAATCCGTCGCCCACCTCGTTCTCCCTGAACGGCGTGGCCTGCACCGGGACCCCCGGAAGCCCCACCCCCACTCCCACCCGGACCCCCACCCCCACCCCCACGCCGACCCCGACTCCCACTCCGACGCCGACCGGCACGTGCGCTCTTCCGTCGACGTACCGCTGGACATCGACGGGCTCGCTGGCGAATCCGAAGTCGGGGTGGGTCTCGCTCAAGGACTTCACCTCGGTCGTCTACAACGGCAAGCACCTTGTCTATGCGACGACGCACGACACGGGATCGAGCTGGGGTTCGATGAACTTCGGCCTCTTCACGAACTGGTCCGACATGGCCTCGGCCGGCCAGAACACGATGTCTTCCGGCACCGTCGCGCCCACGCTTTTCTACTTCGCCCCGAAGAACATCTGGGTGCTCGCCTACCAGTGGGGTGGCACCGCCTTCTCCTACAAGACGTCGAGCGACCCCACCAATCCAAATGGCTGGTCATCGCCGCAGACACTCTTCTCCGGAAGCATCTCCGGCTCCGGAACGGGCCCCATCGACCAGACGCTCATCGGTGACGGCACGAACATGTATCTGTTCTTCGCCGGGGACAATGGCAAGATCTACCGGGCCAGTATGCCCATCGGGAATTTCCCCGGCAGCTTCGGCTCGACCTCGACAGTGGTCATGAGCGACACGACGAACAACCTGTTCGAAGCGGTCGAGGTCTACAAGGTCCAGGGCCAGAACCAATACCTCATGATCGTCGAGGCGATCGGCTCGCAGGGCCGCTACTTCCGCTCGTTCACCTCCACCAGCCTGGGCGGTTCGTGGACACCGCAGGCCGCGACCGAGAGCAACCCCTTCGCCGGCAAGGCCAACAGCGGCGCCACCTGGACCAACGACATCAGCCACGGCGACCTGGTCCGCAGCAACCCCGACCAGACCAAGACCATCGATCCCTGCAATCTGCAGTTGCTCTACCAGGGACGCAGCCCCAGCTCCGGCGGCGACTACGGCCTCCTGCCCTACCGCCCGGGAGTGCTGACGCTGCAGCGCTGACGGCTCGTAAGAACCCGTTGCTGCACGGAGATCAAAAAGGCCACTTGCGATGATCGCAAGTGGCCTTCTAACTGGGTCGGGGTGGCGGGATTTGAACCCACGGCCTCTTCGTCCCGAACGAGGCCAGATGATCGCGCTGACCAGGGCGATCATGGGAAGCCCTGATCAGCGGGTAAATGTGAATACTTCTCGTGAAATCCCGTGCCTTCTCATCACGCCTCGCCCGCGAGTCATTCCCCAAAACTTCCCCAAACCGCGACGGCCCGCCGCACGGGCCCGGCGTAAGGTGAGCCCATGGCCAACACCGCGCACCAGCACCACCCCGCGCGGGCGCCCCATCTACCCGCGCCCGACAAGACGCCGCGCGCCATCCGCGCGGCCCTGCTGCCTGAGGACGCCGGCGACTTCGACTGCGAGTACCGCGCCGTCATGACCGAGGCCATGGAGGCACTCGACCTGACCCCCGTGACGGCGTGCCTCGAACGGTGGTGGCGCGTCGCCTGGTCCTCGGCCGACCCCGACGGGCACCGCGCGATGCTCGACACCGCCGACCGCCTGATCCGTGGCCAGGACGTGACTACCGGGCCGCTGCGGGAGACCCTGGCGGAGCTGGGTCAGTAGGTGTACACGGTCGAGCGCAGCGAGGAAGCCGCCGGCCACATCGCCGCCCTCCCCGCCGAGGCACTGCCCTCGTTCGCCGAGCTCGCCCTAATCCTGGAGCTGCAGCCCTGGAGCGGAGACTCGCTCAACCGCAAAAACCCAGACGGCCAGGTGCGAACCCACACCTTCGGCTACCACAGCGCAGGCCTTGCGATCTACCTCATCCTCGAAGAGCAGCGCCGGGTCGTTGTGCTGCGGGTGCTGTGGGCGGGCTGACTCGACCCTCTCGGCAGACGGGACACACTTCTCCCGAATGCTCCCTTGGCGGGTGATGCTGGGATTACCGTCGTGCGCATGACCCCCGACGCCACACACCGTCACCGTCACCACCCCACGAGGGAGCGCGGTCACGCTGCCCTTCCTCACCGAGGAACAGCGCGATCAGGCCGTCGCCAACCTCACCCCCGAGACACCGGCCCCAGTGGAGATCGTCGCGGGCGAGACGACCACCTGTGGCAGATGCCAGGGCAACGGAGGGTGGCACGAAGCCCGGGAACAGAAGACCGCCGGCGGCGGGACGGTGGTCGTACAGGTCTGGGTCAACTGCCGCCCATGCGGAGGCACCGGACAGCTACCGAAACGCGGGTAGCTCAAGCTCGACTCCCTCTGCAGACGCGAGGATGCGCCTGCACGAAAGAAGCCCTGCACCGTAGCCTGAAGTTTGTCGAAGGCTTCAGGAAAGGTGAGGGCTCATGAACGACCGTAGCATGACGGGCAGTCTGCCCACCCGGGTGCGGAACGTACGCAAGAGGCGCGGACTCAGCCAGAAGGAGCTCGCCACGCTGGCAGGCGTTTCTGGGAGTCTGATCAGCAAGCTCGAACAAGGCATCATCTCCGACGTGCGACTGGAGACGGTCCGCAAAATCGCGGTCGCGCTGCAGGTGTCCACGAGCTTCCTGGTGGAGGAGCGAGGCGACACTGAGCACGAACCCGAGCCAGACCGTACGCCGTGGGCGCCGACGTACCGGGCGCTCCTGGGACAGATGGAACAGCCCGAGGATCAACCGACCATCGAGGGCGTGGCCGCCGGCCTGAAGGCCTTGAAGCCGCTGCTGGCCGAGAACCGCTACAGCGAAATAGCCGTGATGCTGCCGCCGCTCCTGCGCGACGCCCAGGCACTCAACGGTGCTGGACGGGCCGTGCACTCCAGGGTCCTGAACATGACCGGTTGGATCTTCACGCAGACCCGCCAGTTCGGCATGGCCGAGCCCACCCTTACCCGGGCAATCGACATCGCCGAGGATCGGCTTGACGCAGCCGCAGCGGTCAACACGCTGGTCTGGCTAAAGCTGCGGCGTGGCCACCTGGACCAGGCGCGCGCCCTTGCCACCCGGTGGGCCGATGACATCGAACCCCGGTTCTCCAGGGCGACGACGACCGAGCTGACACTGTGGGGGCGGCTGCTGCTTGGAGTGAGCAATGCGGCAGTGCGAGATAACCGGCCCGGCGAAGCCGAGGACTCCATCAAGCTGGCGCGGGCCGCTGCTGCTCGCATCGGACACGAAGCGCTGTCGGACACCAGCACGACTCGAACATTCGGCCCGGTGACGGTCGCGATGATCCATGCTGAAAACGCCGCCGTGCTGGACCAGCCTGACAAGGTGCTGGCGATCGCCGAGCGGATACCTGCCGAGGTGCCATACACACACTCGGCGAGCCGTAACCGGCACCGGCTCGACGTGGCATATGCACTGGCGTCCACGCGCAAGCATGCCGAGTCGCTTGCCGTGCTGCAGGGGCTGGCGGGCACTTCCCCCGAATGGCTGGCGGCACAGCGGTACGGCCGCGACATCCTCGCTCGGCTGTTCCAGCGCCGGCGCAGCCTGACGCCGCAGATGCGCGACCTGGCCGACGCAGTCGGCTTGTCTTACTGACCAGGCGAGATAACAGCCACTGACACTTCCCCCGACCGCCTGCGGAAACTGTCAGTGACCTGTTGTGACGAGCGTTCTACGGTCGGCATGTGCTTCGCTCACGATGGTGCGTCCCATATCGACGTGCCGTAGACGACCTCGTACTGATCCACAGGGATCACGATGTCGGCGCTCTCTACCGGGCGTGCCTCGGCATAGTAGGTGCGCTGAATGGTCAGGACGATCGACCCCGGAGCTACGTCCAGGGCCGAGGACTCGGCGATGCTCGCTTGACGCGCCGAGACAACCTCGGCCGCATGGCTGACCATTACGCCAATCTGCCGCATCCGCTCCACCACGCCCAGGCCGGCGTGCGGGCCATCCTCTGGGAGCACGATGGGTGTACCGCGCGTGAGCGTCAAGGGCTCCCAGCTTTCACTGAGCTGTACGGGCTGCCCGTCGCCGCGGAAGGTGTACGTGGTGTGCATCGTGTCGGGATGGTCGCCTTCAGGCTCGGGAAGTGCCAGGCGGTCACGTACTGCGGCCGGAGCGAGGGAAGTCCGACTCTCGTAGTCCCAGGACCCGATCTGGGCGTAATCGGCCATCGAGCGTGCAAACGGACTGCCGCCGGTCGCGTTGCGGTGCCAGCTGCGCACCAGTCGGCGCCGACGTGGCTGCGCCCGCACGTAGGTGCCAGACCCGGGGCGCGCAATGGCGAGTCCTTCAGTGACGAGCACGCCGAGCACGGCGGATGCGGTGTTACGCGCCACGCCGTACTGCCTGGCGATCTCGGGCGAGGAGGGAAGCCGGGCACCTTCAGCGAGCTCACCCGTAAGGATGCGGCGGCGCAGCGTCTCAGCGATGCGCATGTACACAGGCGTTTCGGGATCCACGTGAACAGCTTGACCCGTTGCCTATGTAGGTTGCAAGCTGACTGTGAAGGTTCTCATCCTGCCTATGAAGCACATCGGTGATCTCCATGACTGAGCCGTTCCAGACCACCTTCCCCGGTGACCCCGGGGCCGTGGACGCTGCCTGCAATTGGGTCAACGCCATCGTCCGCAGCATCGACCCCGAGCTGACCGACATGGCCGAGCGGGTCGTACGTGTGCTCATGGCTAGCGCCGTGCTGCACACCCCACCAGCCGGGCGCGTGCACCTGCAGGTCACCGCCGCGGACATCACTCTGAAGATCGAGATTTGTGACCCTGGCGAGCCTGCCAGCGATGAGGTGTCAAGCACCTCTTGGGCGTCCCTCTTCCGCGACGTGGCCGAGTTCGGCACGAAGCATATCGAGGGGCAGGGCCATTTGGCTTGGGTCCTACTTCCCCGGAGGCACGGGTAGATGAGCGAACATGAGGCCCATTGGGACTTACCCGCCAACCCCGAGGCGATCGGCAAGGGACGGGAGATCGCACTGGCCACGCTGGAGAGCTGGGGCCTGGGCGACCTGGCCTACGAAGTGCTGGTCATCCTCAGCGAGCTGTGCACCAACGCGATCACGTACGGGTGCCCGCCGTACACCATGTCGTTGAGGTCCTCCGGCCGGTGCGTGGGCGGCGAGGTGGCGGACATGGGCCCCGTGTCGGTGCCCGCGCCACGGACGCCCGGCGATGACGAAGAGCACGGGCGGGGGCTGGTGATCGTGGCGGCGCTCGCGGACCGCTGGGGCGTGGAACCAGCGGACGACGGCCGCGGCAAGACCGTGTGGTTCACGAGGTGCATGTGAACGCGATCATGCTGGCCATGACGGGCGTGTACCCCGTCATGCAGACACCGTTCCGGATCTCCGCCGCCGCCTACGAGCACGAGCAGCCGGGCCGGCGCCTGGAGATCCGCGTCTCCGAGCACGAGGTCCGGCAGATCGAGACGGCCGACGGCGAGGTCGTGGTCGACGAGCTGGTTGACGTCGCACCGAACCTGCCCGTATGGATCTACACCCGCGACCACGAGCTGCGGCGGCAGGGCTGGAACCTCGTCGAGCTGTCCACGAAGTTCACCGCACCCGACGGGCGGTTCTCGACCCGCGGCAAGTGGCCGTCCTGACCGCATGAGCTGCCCGGCCGCAGCGGACCCCGAGCGCTGCGGTCGGGCCGCGGCGGCCCTGTGCCTTGAGGACGGTGCAGGGTCGCCGCATCAAACCGGCGGGTCATCCCCGCCGACCTTGGCCCCGAGAGGTACATGGCCCCTCTCGGGGCCTGCCTATCTCGATCCCCGCTTACCGACGACCTGAGAGAAGTCATGATCACGTGGCACGATGGCTCGATCGTGGACATCCGGCGTAGTGGCATACGCCTGATCCCACAGGGCGACGGATGGGCGACCGCCCCCGCTCCCGGCGGCTGGGCCGGAGCGGGTGACGTGCAGCCGGACCGCATCCGCCCGGCGACCCCCTGACGACAACGGGCCTCGCCGGTGCACGAACACCAGGCGAGGCCCTTCCGCCCGATCCCCACTCACGATGGAGACACGAACAGATGACCGAGATTACGAGCGCCACCGTGGACGTGCCACCCGTTCGCCCTGACTGGATACGCAGGATCCTGGTCGGCATCGTGGCGGCAGCCGCGGTGATCGCCAGCTTCCACGCCCAGTCCGGCCTCGGCGAGCTCGCCGGGTGGCACGCCTCCCTCAACGTGTTCGGCTGGAGGCTGTCGCTCTCATGGCTACTGCCGCTGTGCGTCGACGCCTACGGCGCGACCGCCACCCTCATCACGGTGGACGCCGCGCGGTACTCCGAGCACACCCGGCACCACGCCCTGGTCCACGCGATCGCCGCGATCGTCGTCGGCGTCCTGGCCAACGCCGCCTATCACCTGCTCGCCGCGAATGTCTGGCACCTTGGGCCGGCCATGTGGGTACTCGTGGTCGCCGTGAGCATCATCCCGCCGGTCGCGCTCGGCGCCCTGGCGCACCTGATGGCCCTGTGCGCGCGGGACGACGCCGCAGCCCGGGCGCGAGCCGTACCCGCCGAGGTACGTCCGGCGCCGACTGTACCTGCAGCCGCCGCTGCCGTACCCGCCTCGCCCGTGCGGGGTGCCGGCGACCCGGCGCAGGAGATCCTCGGGGGGCCGGGTCTACCGCTCGACGAACCGGGGCCGTACCCGCCGCGTACGGCCGCCGTACCTGAGGCACCTGCGACCGTACCCGCCGGGCCGAGCCCGTATCCGGGTGGCGCAGCCCCCCTGCGCTGGAGCGATCTGGTCGCCCGCGCCGCCGGCGAGGGCCAGGCGCAGCACGTACCCGCCGATCCCGCTGATCAGGCAGCCGTGACCGACACCGGATCATTCCGGGCCGTACCCGCCGAGGTGCCCGTACCCGCCGACGTACCCGAACCGGTCCGCCAGGCGATCCAGACCTACGCCCCGCTGGCCGCCCAGGGCAAGCTGCCGCCCATCGCGCAGATCAAGCGAGAGCTCAAGTGCGGCCAACCGCGCGCCCAGGAGGTACGGGCGTACCTGGCGGAGTACGCCACTACCTGACTGCGGGTAGGTACTCCTGCCCGCGTCGACGGCCTTACCTGGCAGCCGTACCTGAGAACGCGAAACGGCCCCCGTACCTCCCGGAGGAGGTACGGGGGCCGTCGTGCGTACGGGTCACGCGTGGCGGTTGTCGATCGTCCCGCTGCGTTCCAGCCAGGGAGAGGAGACGATCACAGGCTACAGCGGGCGCGGCCGCTGCAGCGGGTGGGTGATCGGCACCAGCGTGGTGCCGTCGTTCGCGCGCGGCGCGGCCACCGGCGTGACGGCCTTGTGCGTCGACCGCCACGTGACGCCCAGGATGATCAGGTCGATCGCCTGCTCGATCCGCGCCTGGTCGATGTTGGCCCACTCGTCGGGGATCCAGCCCGCCCAGGCGGCGATCCGGGCGAGGCCCATGCCCACGACGGCCACGCCGGCGCGGAGCACGAGCGGCTGACGGATAAAGATCTTTGCCATGCGTCCCTCCTCAGGGACCGTCCCGCCGGGGTCCGGCGGGACGGTTACGAACGGACTTCGTCCAGGCGGCCTCGGGCGACTTCGGCGTAGTGCTCGGTGATCTCGATACCGAGGTAGCGGCGAGCCTCCAGGCGCGCAGCGACCCCGGCCGATCCGGCGCCGGCGAACGGGTCCAG
The DNA here is from genome assembly GCF_043197795.1 of Sphaerisporangium sp. NPDC049003. Taxonomy (NCBI): domain Bacteria; kingdom Bacillati; phylum Actinomycetota; class Actinomycetes; order Streptosporangiales; family Streptosporangiaceae; genus Sphaerisporangium; species Sphaerisporangium sp. NPDC049003. The sequence goes on along the minus strand of NZ_JBICTU010000001.1, from coordinate 185,149 downwards.
GACCGTTCCCTCCGGTGGGCACACCCGGATGAGTTGCCGCAGGACCTCCACGGGCTTCTGAGTGATGTGCTGGCGCTCGTGCCCGCGCGGCTGTGACCCCTCGACCATGCCGGGTAGGTAGATCGGCTCGGCGTGGCGATGAGGCTGGCCGTTGCTGCCCCACAGCACGTATTCGCATTCGCGGCGGAATCCATCGCGCTGCGGCCGCGAGATCGGTTTGCGCCAGGGGATGACGCCGCGCCATGTCCAACCGGCGGCCTGCAGTGCGTCGGAGGTCGCCGGCAGCTGCCGCCAGTCGCAGAACACCAGGGCCGAGGCCCCGGTACGGCTGACGCGAAGGCACTCGATGAGGATCAGGGTCAACCAGGTGGTGTAGCTGCGCTGATCGCGGTTGTCGCCGGCGAAGTCGGCGAGTTGGTGATTGGCATCGCTGCTGACGTACTTGCAGTGGGCCGAGCTGGTGCGGCGTTCGGTGTTGGTACGGCCGCCGCTGTTGTAGGGCGGGTCGGCCAGAACCAGGTCCACCGATTGCGAGGGGATGGTGAGGAGTACCGATAGGGCATCGCCCTGAATGATCTTGTGGTGCATGCTTCTCCCGAGCCTCGGAGGGGTTAGCTCCGAGGGATGTAAAGCGATTGCCGTACTACAGGCCGAGCAGCTTGGGCCAGGTCTTCTCGCCGACCTCGCCGTCCGGCTTGAGCCCTTCGGACTTCTGGAGCCGGACCACGCAGGCGACGACCTCCCCGGTGTAGCGGGTCGGGTCGAGCCGGGTGTCGTCGAGGTACTTGCCGAACCCGCGGGCCTTGAGCAGGTAGAAGATCGTCTTGGCGTGCCAGCCCTCGGCGCCGGGCTTGATCAGTGGCAGCTTGCTCAACAGGACCTCCGTCGGATCGGTCGCCGCCGCGGCGTAGTCGGGGTAGGCGAAGAACGCGCCGAAGGTGGATCGGGTGTGCTCCTGCAGCTGGTTGGAGGTGTTGCCCTCCAAGGTGCGGAAGCGGCCGTCGCTCAGGACCGCGGTGACGATGCCGACGTGGTCGATCTTGTTGGGGTCGCTTCTAGACCCGCCCCAGTCGAAGAAGACCAGCGCGTACGGCCTCGGCTCATGGCCCAGCCGGCCGCGGGCCTTGAACCACATGGCGGCCGCCGGGGTGTAGGCCATGCGCGGGATGACGGTCTGAGGGATCCCCGCCTTGTCGGCCGCCCAGGAGATGAGCATCTGGCACCAGGCGCCCTCGGCGAACCCGGGCGCCGGCTTGGTCTGCTCGTACCAAGCGCCGAACTTGGTCCAGTGGTCGGACGCGCGTTCGCGGTAGCCGAGCTCGCCGCGGATGATCTCGACCAGGCGCTGATCAGGTTTCGTCGTCATCGTTGACCACGAGCTCCTGCCAGTCGTCCTGGGGGCCGTCTTCGGGGCGCACAGCGGCGCCGTCGACGGGGGGCTGTGGGAAGGGTTCGGACATTGGACCTCCGAAGGGTGAGCCCGGGGGCGGGCATGGCGAAGCTCGCCGGCGGGCACCGGCGAGAAGCGGGAGGGTTACACCTGGACGATGCCGAACACGAGCGCGATGACGACGCCGGCGACGGTGACGAGCAGCCCGACCACGGCGATGATCTGCCGGGTCCGTTCAGCGAGCTGGGTCTTGGTCACGGCGTCGCGTTCGAGGACCTGCACCCGCTCCACGACGTCGTTGTAGCGGGCGACCATCTCCGCCCGTTCGGTGTCTATCCTGCGCACCAGCTCGATGTGGCGGCCGTCGGCCTGGTCCATCCGCTGCAGTATCAGCGCGTTCTGACCGTTGGTCTCGGAGAACCCCAGCTCGACCAGGCGGCGCAGGTCCAGCAAGGCGAGGTCGAGGGACATCTGATCACTCACATGGGCTCCGTTCTGCCGAGGCCCCGGGCAGGTGGCCGGATCCGGCCACCTGTAACCCGGGCTGAGGTATCAGGCGTCTCACTGGCACCCCCTTGATCTGGAGATGATGTGACCTATCCCGATAGTGATCACCAGCCGAGGCGACGCGATACGCGGGTCAGCCGCGACCGCAACATCGCGGTCATCGCCACGGTGGTCGCGGTCGTTGCCGTGCTCGTCGCGACGGTGCTGGCCGTGCTGCTGGTACGCCAGTCCGGCCAGGCGTCGGCCGCGGCCCCGGCGTCGACGGCGACGGTGCCGGCGAAGTCGAAGACCGCCGCGGCCAAGGAGGAACCCGCGGTGGATGCGGAGCCGCGGACCAAGGCCGGGGTGCAGGCCGCCGCCGCTGTCGCGTTCGATGCGTACGCGGCCGAGGAGTACGGCGAGTTCTGGGACACCTGGAGCGCGAAGGGCCAGAAGATTGTTTCTCGCCGCGACTACGTGCGCAGGTACAAGGAATGTCCGGCGTTGGCAGGCGGCATCCGGTTCGAGGTGAAGAAGGTCGCCGTCTCCGGTGATCGGGCCAAGGTCCGCGTGTCCAGGCTGAACGCGATCTTCACCTACGACTTCATCTACGAGAACGGCGCGTGGAAGTACGTGCCACCGGCGGAGATGCAGCAGCAATATCGAACCCGGACGGTGGACGAGATCGTCGCCTCCGAGCGCGCGTCCGGCACCTGCAAGTAGCCGGTCATGGCTCACCATCCGGGCGTCTGATCCGGGCGACAGCCCGGGCGGTGGCGGCGGTCTCGAACGCGCCCCGACGAGGGTCGTCGGCCGCCAGGCGGGCGGCGAACTTCGCGCGGGCGGTGGTGAGCGCGCTGTGGAACAGGCCGGCGGTGACCAGCCGCTGCTGCTCTTTCGCGGCGGCCCGGCGCGCGGCCCGGGTCGAGACGACCAGCGCGGCCCGCGCGGCCCGGGTTTCCCGGCGGGCCCAGACCTCGGCGCGGCGCTGGGCCAGGTGCTGCGGGTCGACGGTGGTGTTGTCCCTGATGATGTCCAGAGGGCCCGGTGCCGCCGGTGGTTTGCCGGTGGCCGCTGTGGTGGTCGACCGCTGCTTGCCCGAGCCGGCGGCCGCGGCGGCCGCGGGGACGATCTGCACGCATTCCTTGACCGCGGCGATCCATTCGAGCAGCGCGGCCCGGGCGGCCGGGGCGTCGGCCGCGCTGGCCAGGGTGACCGGCGCGTCGGCCGCGGCCGGGTCCTGGGCTTGCAGGGTGGCTGGGGCAGCCGGGGCGGACTGCCCGGCGTCGGCCGACCATTCCACCAGGGTGGTTTCCCGGGTGTCCCGCTGAGGTTGCGCGACGGCGCGCTCGTGCAGCACGACGTCGAGGGCCTCATCAAAGGTCAGGTCGTACTCGGCCATGCGGCAGGTGATGGTGTCGGCGGTGAACGCGCGCAGGAACCGCGACCCGTCGGGCCGGGTGATCGCGAGCTTCCAGGTCCGCACGCCGCCGAGCTCCACCAGCCACAGCTGGTCGATCGTCCACATCTCCAAGCCAGCTCACCCCGTCCGGTAGGCCATGTAGGTCACTTCCCGGGTAGTGGTGTTGTTGCCACCCGCCCAGTTGATGTCGAACCCGGTGTTGTCGCGGTTGTTGACGATCCACCCCACCCCGGCCGGGTTGGACGCCAGGTCACCCAGGGCGGGGATGGGGATCGTCTCGGTGGCCATGGTGGGGCCCCAGGAGATGCTGATCCCGCCGAACCCGGCGCCGAGTCTCACCGCGCCGAGCAGCATGCCCCAGTACGTGCCGCCGGTGTTGGCGTCCCACTTGCCGATGTGGCGGGTCTTGCCGTCGCCGGCGAACTGGAAGTAGTTCTCATCGTCGGACCCGTTGCCCCAGTACCCGACGTAGGCCTCGCTGGTGTTGAGCAGCAGCCGGCCCCCGAGGTCCTCGTTGCCGGCGGCGTCGACGTACAGCACGTGCAGCTCTTCGTCGGCGACTCGCAGGGCGTACCGTTGCCCGGTGCCGGAGGCCAGGCCGAGGATCTCTAGTCCCGAGCCGCCGTCGCCGCCGGCGACGATCGAGGCGTAGTCGCCGGTGCCGGTGACGAACCGCACCTCCGGCAGCTCGCCGTCGTCGGGGTTGAGGATGATCCGGCGCCCGGTGACCGCGCCGACCACCAGCTCGCGCGCCACGAGCTTCATGAAGGCGATCCGCGACCAGGCGGCCGTCATGGCCGCGTTGATCAGCGTGCGGATATTGCCCCACTCTTCAGGCCAGGGGTCGGTGTACTTGGGGGTGCCCGCCATCAGTCGTGGCCTTCCTCGAAGATGATCGTCATTTCGTCGAGTCCGTCGCGGGCGCCGGGCTTGACCCCGAGGCCGACCATCCGCCACAGCGCCTGAAGGGTGGGGGCGCCGGCGAGGTCCAGGGGGAACCACTCATCCACGATCGTGACGTCGAGAGCGCCGCCGAGCCGCCGGGGGTGGATGGTCATCTCGGGGGTCAGGATGCCGGTGACCTCCGGGACGCGGAACGATCCGGAGCGGGTGTCTCTGTACCAGCGGGCGTAGGCGTTGAGCGTGGCCAGGTCGGTGACGCCCTGGCGGTCGATGACGCGGTCCAGCAGCGGCCACCCGGCGTCCACGAACTCCTGGGCGACCATGATGTCCGACAGCAGCGGTTCGCTGTCGGCGGTCACGTCGTCGTTGACGGTGTCGCCGCGCAGCTGCCACCGGATCGCGGCGTCCAGCGCACTCTTGTTGTACTTGTAGCTGAGCAGGTTCCCGGGCCGTTGCAGCGCCAGCGCGCCGCCGGGGCCCGGGTCCAGGTGCGGGTACCCGGTGACGAACTCCCGGATCCGCGCGCCGCTGGGCTGGCTGACGCGGACCTGGGTGCGGAATTCGAACCCGTTGTCGACGTTGGCCAGCTCGGCCAGGCGGGCGCCGTAGGTCGCCCCTTCGGAGGCCAGGTAGGTGCGGTCGCGCAGCACCCCGGACGGATCCCCGGACAGGAAGATCGCCGGGTCCCCCGGAGGCTCGAACATCATGTCGGCCATCAGGGCGTGCGCGATGTCGATCTGGTCGGTCTGCTCGAACGCCAGGCTGCTCCAGATCTGCCGGTGGTGGGCATAGGAGTCCAGGCCGGCGCCCATGATCTCGATGGAGGAGTTGCCGTCCTCGTCGCCGATGACCGGCGCCTCCCAGATCTGGTAGGCGTCCCACTCCTGGGTCAGGCCCTCATCGGTGAACACGTGGGCCACCACCCGGCCCTCACCACCAGGCGGTGGCCATTCGCGTTCGTCGGGGAAGATCCGCCGCGCCCGCTTGGCGATCTTGGAGTTGGGGATCGGCAGCGTGCATTTGAAGCTGCCAGGGACGATGATCCGCGAGTCGAACTCCAAGCCCTCGACCGGCAGCAGATCCAAGTCGGTGTCGGTGAGGAAGTCGCAGAACAGCACCTGCCACACGCGCGGCTTGATCATAGGGTGGCGTCCCTCCACAGCACGAATGCCGCGGCGGTGCCGGAGACGGTCGCGTACGACAGGGCCGCGCCGCCTGGCGGGATGACCAGCAGTCGCGGCGGGACGCTGCCGTAGGCGCGGGCCGGCAGCACATCGACGTCGCCGTTGAGCAGCAGGGTGCCGGCCTCGCAGTCGACGGTCACGAACTGCCCCGGCGGGATGTCGAGGTTGAGCCCGACCCGCCGCCCGGTCTGCACGTGGGTCAGCACCGGATTGACCACCGGCCCGGGGAAGATGATCTGCGGGCGGGAGTCGGAGTTGCCGGAGTTGCCAGCGACGGCGACCGTGCCGGGGGCGATCTGCGCCTGGTGCAGCTGCGGGCTGTAGAGCACGGGGTCGGAGCACACCCACTGCACCAGCGGCCGCACGTTGGTCAGCTCACGGTGCTCGGCGTGACCGATCGGCCGGCTGATCACCTCGCCGCTGGTGAGCCATACGCGGCCGTTCAACCGGATCGCCAGCGGCGTCTCACCGGAGTTGATCGGGGTGGCGGCGCGCAGCTGGTCCAGCACGGCGGGCAGCTGCGCCACGCTGATGTGGTCGGCGATCTTCAGCTCGGCGGTGACCACCCGTTCCTCAGCGGTCTTGGCCCCGCGCATGGACCCGTGCCCGTCCGGGCGGCGCACGTTGCCCGAGGTGATACTGGGAGTCTCATCCAGCCCTGACAGGCGGATCAGCTCGTACGGGGTGCCGGCGCCCATCAGCAGCCCGCGGTACTCCAGTTGCCCCTCCTCCACCAGGCGCACACCCGGCAACGCAGGGATGCGCGGGGCGTGGAACCGGGTGACCACGTGAATGGTGACCGGGCGGATCGTGACCGAGCGGACCGCGGTGATGCCCGGCGGGTGGAACCGCGTGGCCACGTGGATGGTTCTCGGCCGGATCGTCGCGTTCGGCGTCTCGGCGGTGATGCCCGGCCGGTGGAACCGGGTGACCACGTGGATGGTGACCGGGCGGATCGTCGCGTTCACCGGGGCGCGCGGCGGGGCGATGATCCGTGTGGGTACCGGGTACCCGCGTCCGAGACGTGCCACCAGCTACCTCCTCTTAGATGCGTGAGGCGCGGTGCACCGCGGCGGTCGACAGCGGCGGCGGCCGTACGGCCAGCGACTTGGGGCCGATCCAGTCGACATCGCTCGCCGCCAGATCATCGGCCCAGGCGTTGGAAGAGCTCGCCCACTTCAGCGCGATCCCCGACCAGGAGGCGGCGGTGGCCCCGGTGGTGGTGATCGCCTGGGCGTCGCTGGTCGCCCCGGCGTCGGGGTTGGAGTACAGGCGGAACGCGGTGGTGACGGAGTTGGCGCCGCCCCGGGTGAAGCGGGCCTCCACGCGCACCCATTGGTTGAGCGGCACCGCGATCCCGCCCGTGGTCGAGGACACGTTGCCGGAGTCGTCCAGGGCGAAGACCTGGAGTAGCCCGGAGGTGCGCAGGCGAACCGAGGAGTCGAAGGTTCGCTTGCCCACGATGAGGTCGAAGTCCGCGCTCGGGTACCCGGTGATCCACAGGTAGGTCCGCAGCGCCAGGACACTGCCGGCGAGGTTCCATTGCAGGGTCGCCCCGGCGGCCGCGAGCTGCGCGCCGAGGGTCTCGCGCGGATGGGTGATGCTGTAGGTGGCGCCGGACACCGAGTTGAACGCGTCCCCCGAGGCGCCCCCGGAGTTGCCCGCGGTGATGGCCGTGGCGGCCGTGCCGCCCTCGAAGCCGTTGGTCAGCAGCGACATTCAGTGGCCCTCACGCCAGTAGAACTGCGCGGTGATGGCCACGCTGATGGTGGCCACCACCAGCACGGCCAGGCGCCCGTTGGGCGCCACCCGCGGCTCGTCGTTCAGTGGGATGAACTCGCCCATCCCGGTCTGCGGGTGGATCTTCTGCGCCATGATCACATCGGTCAGGGTCGGCTCGGTGGTCCACGCACCGGCCGGGCCCTTGACCGCGGTGATCGAGCTGGCCGGCATGGCCGGATCCAGCGGCACTGGGCCGAACCCGGCGGTCAGCGCCACTCCGCCGGTGCCGGCGGTGGTCTGCCTGCCGACCAGCACCCGCGCCGGCTCGGCGATCGAGTTCGTCCCGGCGCCGGAGATCCGCACGCCGTAGACCGCGATCCGGTGGCTGGCCGGGTTGGTGTTCGGGTTGGTGATCTGCAAGATCGTCTTGAGCGAGGTGGTCGACAGGACCTCTTCGGCGATCGCGGTGTAACCAGACATCAGCTCTCCTTCATGGGGTGGGGACCACGTCCCAGTCGGCGATCCCCAGCGGATCCCAGACCACGCCTAGCAGCCCGTTCTGGGTCTCGTGCGGGCCGTCGGGGGCGACCACGACGGCGATCACCCGGTTGCCCTGGCCAGAGCCGAAGATCACCATGCCAGTGATCCCCGACAGCGTCGTGCCGGGGACCGACACATCGCCCGCGTCCCACTTGAGCAGCCCGCCGCCGCTGTCGACCAGTACCGGGGTGTCCATCAGGACGCCGCCGGCGCTCAGCCCCAGCCCGGAGATCTCGCCGGTGTCGTAGGGCGCGACGCCGTAGACGGGCGCGGCCTGGGAGAAGTTCGGGACCAGCGCGTCCCCGAAGAACGCAATCTTGTTCCCGGCGTGGACGAGGGAGGTCTGGGTGCCGCCGATCAGGTTGTTGCGGATCGTGGCCACGAGCAGCCCGGACTGCGAGATGGTCATCCGCCGATCCTCGGTAGGACGGTGGTGACGTGGATGGTACGCGGCCGCAAGATGACGTCCTTGCGGTCCCCGCGGGCGTACTCGCGGTAGACCGTGCCGCCCTCCAGGGTGGTCTCGCGGACCATGCCGCCCTCGGAGTCGAAGTAGATCCTCTCCCGTGGCCTGGACCGGCCTCGGGCCAGGAAGCCGACACGCCGGAGCTTGTCTCGATACTCGCTGCTCACATTCCCCTCCTCAGATGCCGCGCGCGCGGATGAGTCCCCACATCTCCTCGGCGTTGCGCCGAGGAGTCGACTTGGGGGACTCGTAGTTCTTGTCGATGTTGACGGTGACGTTCACGCCCCCGGGCGTCTGCCCGGCCCCGTACGCCGAGGGCCCGACGTACCCGGCGCCGCCGCCCGGCGGGGGGTGCCGGTCGTAGGTGACGTCGTTGGGGTCGGACCGCGGCTTGGGCTGCTTGGGCGGCTCGGGCACCTTCGGCTGCAGCGCCTTGACGTCCAGCCCGAACTTGGCGCCGCCCAGGAGCCGGGCGATCTCACCCTCGGCCGCGGGGCCGGCCACGTACGGGCCCGACAGCACCACCCCCTTGACCACCTGCGCGGTCTTCTTGGCGATGTCCTGGGCGGCCTTCAGGACGCCGACTCCGCCCTTCTTGATCCCGTTGACCATGCCGGCCATGGTCAACTGGCCGATGGTGTCGAAGACTCGCGACGGGCTGGCGATGCCGAGCAGGTTCTTGGCCCCTTGGATCGCGTCGCCGATGACCTTCTTCACCGACTCGATCACCTTGGAGGCCATGGCCTTGACCCCGTTGATCAGCCCGTTGATCAGGTCCTTGCCAGCCGACAGCAGCAACTGGGCCAGGTTGCCGAGCCCGGAAAGGATCTTGCCGGGGAGCTCCTTCACCAGCTTGATAACGCCGGAGATCCCTTCCGAGACGGCGCTCTTGGCCTTGTTCCAGGCGGTGGACAGCAGCCCGGTGACGGTGTCCCACGCCAGTTTGGTAGCGGTCTTGACGGCCGTCCACGCGCCGCTGATCACGGACTTCACCTTGTCGACCGCACCGGTGAAGATCGACTTGATCCCGTTCCACAGCCCGGTGAAGAAGGACTTGATCGCGTTCCAGATGGTGGCGTTGGTCTGCTGGATCGCCGCCCACACCCGGGAGATCAGGTTCTTCACCCAGTCCACATGGGACTGGAAGGTCGACTTCAGGGCCGCCCAGAAGCCGGAGAACCAGGCGGTGATCGCGTTCCAGACCGCGACCGTCTTTTCCTTGACCCACTCCCAGGCGGCCGCGATGGCGTTCTTGATCGTGTCCCAGTTCGCGACGATCAGGGCGACCAGGGCGACGACGGCGACGATGATCCACCCGATTGGGCCCATCGCCAGCACCCAGGCCGCGGCGACCCGGGCCGCCTGGGCGAGGGACTGCACGCCCATCAGGACCCACCCGGCCACGACCCGCCCGGCGGTGAGCGCCATCTGGGCGACCATCTTGGCCGCCGCGACCGTGAACGACGCCGCAGCGGTGGCGGACGACAGCACGAACCGGCCGAGCGCGGCCGAGGCCTGTGCCGTGCCGGTCACTGCGGACACGGCGAGTTTGCCGATCCAGGTCCCCGCGGTCATCAGGCCCTTGGCCGCAGGACCGACCTTGCCGATCCCGGTGACCAGCAGCCGGACCCCGGACACGACCGGGCCGAGCTTGGCGCCGAGGGTGCCTGCCACGATCGTGAAGGCCAGGATCTTCGCGACGACTTCCTGAGCGGGCGCGGGCAGCGAGGTCAGCAGGGAGGCGATCGCGCCGAGCGGGCCGAGCAGCACCGGCAGCGCGGCGCCCAGGGCCTGCCCGGTCTGGGCCAGGGTGGAGAACACCGTGGACAGCTGCTGCTGCCCCTGGGCGCTCTGGGCCCACGCGGCGAACCGGGCCGTCAGCCTCTCGATCGTGCCGAGCAGGTCACCCGATCCAGCGGTGGCCTGCGCGAAGATCCCGCCCAGCCCGACGCCGAGGTTCCCGACGATCCGGCCGAGCGTGGCCAGGGTGTCACCGGCACGCTGGGCGACGCCGGCGAGCTTGGACGCGCCCTGCTCCGACGATAGGAACGCCGCGGCGGCCTTGGCCCCGGCGACCGCCCACCCGACCATGCGCTGCAACAGCGGGGTGCCCGCGTTGACCAGCTTGAGCACGACGGTGATCAGCGGGCCGACAGCCCCGCGCATGATGTTGATCACCCCGGTGAGACCGGAGAACGCCTTGGACGTCTCCCCGCGGAACATCGGGGTCGCCGCCGTCTTCAGGGCCTCCTTGCCGAGGCCGTTGAGCGCGCCGGCGACGCTGACGAGCCCGGACCGGGCAGTCGGCAGGACGCTGGCGGCCGCCGTGCGCAAAGGGCCGACCAGCCCCTCGAACAGCCTGTTCTGGACGGCCTGTTGGACCGGGTCGAAGGCCTGTTTCTTGAGCTGGGCGATCTCCTTGACGAAGAGCCGAGCCGAGGGGGCGAGGCCTTTCAGGGCGGCGTCGAGCTTTTTTGAGTCCCCGTCGGCTACGGCCGACATGGCGTCGCCGAGGCCCATCAGCCCGAGCTTCAAGATCGCGGCGCTGCCCTTGACCGCGAGAAAGGCCGCGGGCATCGCCAGCATCACCCCGGCCGCCGGCACCAGGGCCCCGGCGAGCTGGAGGGCCGAGCCGGCGAGCACCGCCATCCCGCCGGCCTTGGCGACCCCGTTGAGCTTCTCGGCCCGGGCGACCAGCGAGTCCAGGCCGGACAGGGCCCGGTTGACCCCGGATTTGAACCGCTTGGTGTCCAGACCGAGTTTCACGAGCAGCGTCTTGAGGGTCATGATCACCCCCTGGCGTGCCGTGCTGTTCAGTTATGGGGCCGGGCTCAGGCGGCGGCCGTGTCCCTGTCGGTGGCCACGGTGCCGCCGAGCTCGGCGTTGATCTGCCGGATCTGGTTGTAGATCTCTTCCGGTGTCATCGGCTCGCGGTCATCCCAGCGCAGCACCACATCGTCAGGGCTGCGCGCCTTCTGGGCCCTGCCGCGGTGGACGTTGATCAGGGCCGCGGTGATCTGTGCGGCCTGATAGTCGCCGCGGCGATCGCCGAGCGGCCCGGCGAGCTGCTCGTACACCATCCACTCCGACAGCTCCCGGGAGGAGATCTCCCTGAGCAGCCGTTCCACCGTCATGCCCAGATGGGAGGCCAGCCGGAAGTAGAAGCGCCGCTCGGGGCGGCGCCTCAGTTTCCCTCCAGCTCCTCCATGTCCTCATCGGTCAGCCCCGACAGCTTCTGCGCGAGTTCGAACACGCGCTGAAGCGCGGCCGCGCTCTTGCGGCCCAGCGCGGCGATCTGCTCCTTGGAGAACAGCAACTGCCCGGTCTTGGGGTCGACCAGGCACAGCTGGGCCAGCTTGGCCCGGGCGTTCTCGATCTTCGCCCTGCCCTTGGAGTCCAGCAGGGAGGCCTCGAACCGGTCGCGCTCGGTGCCCTGCAGGCCGCGCACGCGCACCTTGCCGCCCCACTCGGGGACCGGCAGATCCTCCCACTGCCGGTCGTCGACCTCGAGAATCTGCTCCGCCGTCAGGAACTCCTCGGTGGCGGGGTCGGTGGTGCGTGCGGTCATGCGCTGGCTCCGATCAGGACGATGTCGTAGGTGACTCCGGTTCCGGAACCGGAGTTGGCGACCTGCAGCAGGTCGCCGGTCGCCGCGGTGACCGCGTACGCCGTGGCGTCGGCCGGGCCGGTGGTGAGCAGGCACAGCCCGCCGGGGCGAAGGACGAGCTTGTCGGTGGCGTCGCCGAACGGGGTGGCGAACCCGTTGGAGGCGGCCCCGCCGACGACCACGTTGTTGGTGTTACCGGTGGCCGCCACGATGAGCAGCGCCTTGATCCGGGCGAAGGTGATCACGTTGCCGAACGCGTCGGTCAGCCCGCCGGCCAGGTCGAGCGATTCGGTGCCGCTGGCGGCGAGGGTGCGCCGGTCGCTGAAGATCTTGTCGGCCCGGCCGGCGCCGGTACCGTCGGCCAGGGCCAGCACCTCGCGCAGTCTCAGCGGCACGCTGCCTTGGGCCAGGTCCAGGGCGCTGGTGAGCGTCGAGTCCAGCGACACCACAAGCTTGCTCGTTAACGTCATTTCACACCCGTCTCAGCTGAAGACCGGCTTGCCGGTCACCTTGATCGTGATCTCGGCCGTCAGCAGGTCGTCGTGAGGGCCCTCCGGTTTGAAGCCGTTCATGATCCCCTTGACGTCCCACTGGGCGCCGGTGATGGCCGGCCAGACCAGTCGGTAGTCCCGCGGCTCGGTGTCCTGGAAGTCCGCGATCAGCACATCGTGATCGCGCGGGTCGTAGCGGACCTCCAGGCTGACCTCGCCCGCTTCCTTCAGCCCGCCCACGAACTGCCGGTAGGCGTCGGGTGAGGCGTGGTGGGTGGAGTCGTAGGTCTCCCGGGAGATCTCCGGGCCCTTCACGTTCACCACGCCGGCGATCGCGGCGAACCCCGGGGGGTCGGCCATGTCCGAGCGCTGCAGCTGGCAGCCGTACCCGTCAACGCCCATCGGCGTCTCCTATCTGTTCTGCTGGACCCAGACGCGGAACCGCGCCTGGCCTTGTCTGAGGTTGGGATCGTTGACCCGCCGCACGCCGTCGGCGACGTGGGCGATGCTGATGAGCTCCCACCCCTGCACCTCCAGCTCGACCCGGTGCAAGATCCGGTGCACGTGCTCCAGGACCTGCGCCGACTGGCCGAACCCTCGGTAGGCGGACCAGGCGTTGAGGGTGACCATCACCTCGAACCCGATGCGGTCGTGGGAGTCCAGGGGGGTCTCGGTGATCTCGGCGAACGCGACGTACGGTTTGTCCTTGGACTCGGGGACCTCGTCGAACACCCCGGAGATCAGCGCGCCGAGTTCGGCGTCGGCGGTGAGCCGTCCGTAGATGGCCTGCTGTACCGGCCAGATCGCGCTCATCCGGGCAGGTGCCTGTCGATCGCCCTGCGGGTGATCTCCTCCAGGCGGTCGTTCCCGTCGTCGAACGCGGGCTCCAGGAACGGATCGGCGGTGATCGAATCGGTGCCCTTCTCGATGAACGTGCCGTAGTAGCCGTCCTTGTCGAACACACCGACCTGCGCGCTCATCCTGGCCTTGGACACCCGTTTGTCGATGTGGGCGCCGAGGAACCCGGTGTCGACGGCCACGTGGTCGACGGCGTGGGTCTGCACGTGGCCGGCCCACTCGGCCGCGACCTCGGCCCCGGCGGCGTCGATGTCGTGGAACATCAGGTAGAACTGGCGCCGCACCGCCGCGGCGTCGATCTCGATCTTCACGGCCCCCCCTCGCTTTGCCGTAGCCGGCAGTCGGCGCGCAGGTAGATCGACACCGACGGGCCGTAGGTCTCCAAGACCTCGTAGACCGCGTGGCCGTCGGTGAGGCGATCGCCGCGGCGTACGGCCGCGCGCGGTGACAGGTAGATCGGGTAGGACAGGTCGGCGCTGAGCTGGTCGCCGGCCTCCCGCTCCACAGCGGTGGGCTGGTTGACGCGGGCCCGTACGGTGCCAGTGCCGACGGGCCGCCACTCGGTGGCCTGACCGCCGCCTCCGTCGCTGAAGGTGTGCGGCCGGGTGTGCGCCAGCGTGCGGTTCAGCAGATGCTCGACCATCAGTGCGCCGCGTACTTCGACAGGGTGCGGAGCTCGGCGGTGGTGAGCCCGGCGGATGCGTACTTGGCGTTCCAGTCGCCGAGCCGCAGGGACTCCAGTCCGGCCGGGTTCTCCCACCCCGCCAAGGCCAGGCGAAGACACATGGCGTGGACGCTCCCGGGAATCGGGTCGTACCCGGCGGTAAGGGTCACTATCACTGACCGCTCCTTACAGGGCCAGCATCCGCGGACCCTGCGCAGCAGCCCCCACCGGGTCCACCGGTAGTCGGCGCCATGGGTCAGGGTGATCTCCTGGTCGCGCTCGTCGAGCACGACGACCGCGGCGACCGCCGTGACCGGCCAGCGCGGGAGCACCAGCTTGGTGCCGCCGCGAGCGTCCAGGACGTGCGTGGACTCCTGCAGCTGCAGCGGCTGCTCGGTCTTGGAGTCGATCGCGCCGGTGGCCATCTCCAGCAGCATCTCGGCCCGGGCGGTCTCAACGCCGTCCAGGCCCTCATCGCCGCGGCCCAGCAGGATGCCGAGCTCCTCGGCCTCGGCGTACGGCATGGGCTACTCCGTCGGCGTGGGCGGGTCGGCAGGCCCCGGGCCCTCAGGCGTGGGCGGGTCGGCAGGCCCCGGGCCCTCAGGCGCGGCCGGCGGCTTGCCACCCCGGGCCGCCCGCTTGGGCGGCTGGGGGACCGGGCGGGTACGTACCTTGCCCTCGCCGTCGTCGTCGACGGGTACCGCGAACCCGCCGGCGATGAGGGCCTCGGCCTCCTCGCGCGGGAACACGGCCTGCTGGCCGGGCTGGACACTGCGCTCGGATGTGGCGTACAGCGTTCTCATTTCGAGCTTCATCGGTTCGTCCTTTCAGATGGGGGCCGGACCCGGGGCTCGGGGGCCCGCCCCGGGTCCGGGGCTGTCAGGCCGGGGACTTGCGGGGCTTGCCGCGCACCACGAAGGCCGCGAACACCCCGCCGGTCGCCGGCGACCCGGTCACCGTGGCGAGCGCGACGCGGATGTAGCGCTTGATGCCCTTGTAGCCGAGCTCGCGCACGGCGTTGTCGTCGCTCGCGGCCAGGGCCGGTTCGGTGCCGATCAGGTCGGCGTCGGCCACCGCGGTGAACGTGGCGTTGTCGTCGGACTCCTGCACTTCGAAGGTGTAGAGGGTGCCGTCGGTGATGACGCCGGCGCAGATGACCACCGCCGCGGCGTTGTAGCCGGCGAGGTCCACCCCGGTGCCGTTGGCCGTCGTGGTGCGCGCGGCGGGCACCAGCGACGCGGCGATCGAGATGTCGTTGACATTGTCGAGCCTGGACATGTGCGGATGCTCCCTGTCGTGGGCGTGGGTTACGGGGCGCCTACGCGGCGACCTTGAGACGGACGAAGGGCTCCTCAAGGACCGGCATCGCGTCGGTCTCCAGGCGGCCGATGAACCCCACCTGGTTGCTCTCGGCATACAGCTCGACCAGCCGCTGAACCTCCATGCTCAGCGCGTCGACGATCCAGTAGAACGAGAAGTCGCCGATCATGCCGACGTAGTTGTTGCCCGTGATGGTGTTGGGCACCCACTCCGACACGATGAACGGGACGTCCAGGATCGTGTCGGGCCGGTCGCTGGCCAGGCCGGCCTGCCACACGTAGAACCCGTCGGTCGTCTTGATCTTGCGGATCGTCCTGATGAGGTCGCGGTGGAACAGCCACCGCGCCTTGGACCAATACTGCCCCTTGAGCGTGTACTTGGCGTCGATGAGCTGGTCACCGGTGGCCGGGGTCAGCGGGATGGCGCCGCCCGAACCGATGGCGATGTCCCGGTTGGTGGAGATGCCCTGAGCGGAGGCGGTGAACAGGCCGAGTGGCTTCTTGTTGCCGTCGCCGACCATGAACGCCTTCTCCTGGGTGACGCCGAACTTGTAGGACATCCGGTCCCGGACGATCTGCTCGGGGTTCCGCGACGCGCGACGCAGCAGCGTGCGGGAGATCTTCACCCGCTTGGCCAGCGGGTTGGGCGACAGCTCCCGGCCGCCGAACCGCAGCGCGTCGTCCTGCGACCCGGTGGCCACCTCGCTGGTCCACTCGGCGTCGCCCAGGTCGGTGTCCAGGGTCGGCACCCCGAGGCTCTCACCGCTGGTCAGCTGCACCACGTTGGCGATGCCGCGCAGCGGCACCTCGTCGTCAACGGCCTGGAGCAGCTCCGTGACCCACTGGGTGGGCGCGACCAGGTAGCCGCCCTCGGGGTCTGAGCCCATGTTCAGCGCGCGGGCGTGCTCCTGGGTCAGGCCGGCGCGGCCGTCGCGCAGGAAGACCCGCCAGGCGCGCGCCTTGCGCTCCTGCTCGGTGCCCGTGCCCGGGCCGTTCGGGTCGTCCTCGGGCGGGTTGTCGCCGGCGACGCGCTTCTCCTGCTCGCGGAGCTTCTCCTCCCGGGCGATGGTGCGGTCGAGCTTGTCGACGTCGTCCATCATCCGGTCGAACTCGGTCTCCTCTTCGCTGGTCATGCTCCGGCTGAGGGCCTCGGCGCCGTCCATGATGGCGCGCGCCTGCTTGGCCAGCCCGGCGCGCTTCTGCTTGAGGGCGTTGACGTCCACCCTTACCTCCTGATTCGTACTGCAGGCAGCCGCCAGCGCAGGACCACGGCGGCCCTGTGGCGGAGATCGTGTGGGTTAGAGAGACGCCTCAATGAGGCGGAGCCGGCGAGCCCGGTCGGCGGCCGCCGA
The DNA here is from genome assembly GCF_043197795.1 of Sphaerisporangium sp. NPDC049003. Taxonomy (NCBI): domain Bacteria; kingdom Bacillati; phylum Actinomycetota; class Actinomycetes; order Streptosporangiales; family Streptosporangiaceae; genus Sphaerisporangium; species Sphaerisporangium sp. NPDC049003. Next base: position 168,744 of record NZ_JBICTU010000001.1, on the reverse strand, counting down.
CGGGTTGGCCGACGGGGTGGGCAGCAGCGCCTGCAGGGAGGCGATCGCCTTGCGTACGGTCTGCTCGTCGACGTCGCCGCCGAGGCCTCGGCCGCCGACGTCGGCCAGGGCCCGGGCCAGAGCGAGGCCTCCAGCGCGGTTCGGGTCGGCGAGCGCGCCTGGGTCCAGGGGCAGCGGAACGACGCTGGTCTCGTACAGCTCCCACCGCTCGGGCACCCCGGCCTCGTCGATGTTGTACGCCCCGAACCCGATGCTGACCGCGTTGAGGAACCGGCCACGGACCTTGCGGTCGACGGTGCGGGCGAACTCGTCGTCGGTGTCGAACACGATGTCCATCCGCAGGGCGTCGCCGTCGACCCGGACGTTCTCGGCGCGGCCGATCGGCAGCGCGTCCCTGCCCCAATACTCGTGGTCGTACATGATCACCGGGTTGGCCTGGTAGCGGGTCAGGTCGACGCCGGACATCTGCAGATCCAGGCCGTCGGCCTTGGCGCCGGCGGTGGCCGCCACGAACGGGATCGGGCCGACCTCACCGGCGCGCTCGACCTCGGCGTAGCCGCGGACGTGCAACCGTTTCATGATCACTCCTTTCAGGCTGGCACGATCTGGCAGTCGCAGCCGGGGTGCAGGGGCGGGTGGTGGATGTCGCGAGGGGTCGACAGCTTCTCGGCCTCGCCGAGCTCGGCGCCCTTGGCGGCGAACGGGGCGTCGATGCCAACCGTGACGCCGTCCAAGGCGCTGCAGAACGGGCAGTCCGCCGACCCGAGCGCCACCCACTTCAGGGTCTTCACCCCGGCGGCGCGCCAGGCCTCACGCGCGGCGGCGTTGGGCAACTGGTTGCCCTGCCACTTGGCGAGCTGCTCGGGCCGGTCGGTCACCCACTTGGCCAGCCGCGCGAGCACGGCGGCCGCCGGGTCGGCGGCCGCCAGCTGCGCGCCCAGCTGGCCGAGCTCGGAGGCGATGCGGTAACCCACGTGGGAGGTGACATAGGAACGGACCCACTGCTCCAGATCCACCGCGGCGTCGTAGGCGACGTCGGCCGCCGCGTCCTGCGCGATCGCCGCAGCGAACTCGCTGAAGATCGGCATCCACGCCGCCGAGGTCCGCTCAGTGATGGTGCCGGCGTAGAGCTCCTCGATGGCGGCCGCGAACGCGCCCGTCGTCGGCGGGTCGGCATTCAGGTGCTGGTCGACCAGCGCGGTGACCAGCTCGCGCTCCAGCTCCGCCAGGCTGAGATCGGCGGCCGCCAAGAGCTTGGTGTACTGGGCCGCGATCCGTTTGCGGCCCTCGATGCCGCGGGCGATCCGCAGACCGTACCGGCGCGGCGCGCCCGCGTCCGCCTCGATCTCCGCCGGGGTCTGTGCGGGCACCATGTTGAGCGGCACCAGGTACACCGACCCGCGGTCGTCGGGCAGCGGGTTGCGGTTCTCCATCTCCGCGATGTCGTCCGCGCTGAGCCAGCCCCAGTTGCGGCCGATCGCGTACGCCTCATACCGGCTCTTGATGTCGCCGCGTAGCAGCGCGTCGACCAGGTGCTCGGCGAAGAACCGGCCACGCTCGACCGAGGTGAGCAGCCGGGTGAGGATCGCCTGTTCCCAGCGGACCAGCCAGATCCGCAGCGCGCTGGTCACGTAGTCCAGCGCCTGGTGCTCGATGTTGGTGTAGGTCGCGTGCTCCAGGTCGCCGATCTTGTGCGGCGGCAGGCGCAGCCACCGCGCCATGTCGGAGACGCCGAACTTGCGGGTCTGCAGGAACTGGGCGTCCTCGGGCGGGATGCCGATGGACTGCCACTCCATCCCCTCCTCCAGGATCGCGACGCGCTGGGCGTTGTCCAGGCCGCGGTGCATGTCCTCCCAGCCCTCGCGCAGCCGCCTGCTGGCGGCGTCGCCGAGCTCGCCCGGGTGCTTGAGCACCCCGGAGGGCCGTGACCCGTTGGCGAAGAACGCCGAGCCGTATGCCTCGGTGGCCAGGCCCAGGCCGATGGACTGGCGGGCCAGGCCGATCAGCGAGTAGCCCTGGACGCCGTTGCCGCCCAGGCCGTGAATGTGGAGCACCTCGTCGGGATGCAGCATCGTGTGGATGCCGTTGACGTCGTCGGTGTAGCGGTACATCAGCGTGAAGGTGCCGCGGCTGGTGCGCTTGATCTCGGGCTTGGTGCGGTCGGGCCGAAGCGGCCAGAGCTCGGTGACGTCGCCGGCGCCGTTGCGCACGATGTTGGCGTAGCCGCCGCGCCAGGTCATCGCGTGGCCCTGCAAGGTCTCGCGCAGCGCCACGCTCGACATGTACGGGTTGGGCTGGTCGTGCAGCAGCGGGTAGAGCGCGTGCTCGGTGGCGCGCCGCTTGCCGCGGGTGAGCCGCTCGTAGGTGATCAGCGGCAGCGAGGCGAGGTCCTCGGCGATGACCCGCACCCCGGCGAAGAACGGCGAGTAGTGCAGCGCGGTGTCCTCGTCGACGAACACCCCGGCCGCGGTGGCGGCGCCGCCGGCGAACCACTCCTCCACCCACTTCTCGGGGGTCGCGATCCCCGAGCTCGGGTAGGAGCTCGCGCGGACGGCCGATCGGATCAGGCCCATGGTCACCCCCGCCCAGGCGTAGTCGAAGCGTCGTCCGCCGCGGCGGTGCGCGCGCCGGCGATGCCCAGGGCGATCAGCAGCACGCCGATCAGCGTGAGCGCGGCGCCCAGGTGCACCCAGATCCACACCCCGGCGAACAAGGCCACCACGCCGAGGCCGCAGATGAGATCCCACCGATCCAGCTGCAGGCCCCCGATCGCCTGGCCGGCGGCCGCCGCGGCGCGCTGCCACCGGGCCGGCGGATGCTGGGTCGAACCGATCACGCGTCCCTGCCTCCCAGCACGGTCAGACCGCGCGTCTTGTAGATGGATTCGGCGGGACCGCCGCGGCGGCGGCCGTCGATGCCGTACAGCAGGGTGACCATGCCGTCGATCCGCTTGCCGGACTTGTCGCGGTCCGGTTTGACCGGCCGGAAGCGGCTCGCGTCGTCGGCCGGCGTCTTGGCCTCCAGGTTGTCGGCCATCCACCGGGCCACCGGGTTACCGCCGTGGACGAACGTCCCGTCGCGCTTCTTCAGCAGGCGGGCGAGCTCCGTCATCGGGTCGGTCATCCGCTCGTAGGTGGTGTTCGACTCGTGCATGGTGAGCTTGGTGCGCTTCTCGATCGCCTGGCGCACCGGCTCGCCACACCACTTGTCGTAGGTGATGTCGACGATGCGGAACCGGTCGTGGTCGGTGGCGATGTCGTCGTAGATCGCGTCGTAGTCGATCGTGTCGCCCTCGGTGAGCCGCACCCATCCGGCGTCGGCCCACTCCGAGAACTGGCCGCCGGTCGCCTCGTCCAGCACCGGCGCGACCGACTCCGGCGCCCAGTGGCGCCACCAGGTCCACCCGTTGTCGAAGTGCAAGCACAGGCTCGACAGGTCGAGTTTGGACGACAGGTCCAGGCCGCCCCAGCACTTGCGGCCCTCGATGAGCGGGAGAATCCACTCGGGGTTCGGGGCGAGCTCGCCGATGCAGGCGTCCCACAGGTCCAGCGAGATGTACCGGGTGGCCTGCTGGACCCGGCAGTTCATCTGGAACTGCAGGAACCCGTTCTCCTTGAGCTTCGAGCCGCGGGCCTCCAGGGCCTGGCGGCGCATCGCCTCGCGGCTCTTGAAGTCGTCCAAGGCCGGGTTGGGCCACTTCCAGTTCCGCTCGTCGTACGGGTCGAGCGTGACCGGCAGGTCCGGGTGCCCCTTGAAGATCCTCTGCAGGCGCTCCAGGGCCTCTGGGGTGCGCGGGAGCTTACGGACGAAGGTGAACACATGGGGCGCCCGCGCCGGGTCCTCCTGGACCCGCTCAGCGTCATCGATCATCACCGCGCCGAACGACGCCACGTCGTTGGTCTCCGTCGTCGTGGTGAACATCAGCTCCTGCTCACGCGCGCCGGCGGCCGTGGTCATCGCCTCCCACAACGACCCGTCCAGCTGCGACAGCACCTCGTCCAGATTGAACCCGTGCGGGTTGTGACCGAGCTCGCCCTTGGCGTCGGAGGTGATGACCTCGTAGTGGCTGTGCGACTTCTCGTCGACCAGCCGGTTGGCGTCCTTCAGGTGCTTGAGCCGCCCCCTGAGCAACGGGCTCAACTGGACCATGCGCACGGCCGGCTCGAACACCTTCGCGGCCTGCTTCATGTCCTTGGCCGCCGAGTAGACCTCAGCGAACTCCTCGTCGTCACCGACCAGCAGGTACAGCTGGATCGCCGCGGCGATCTCGGACTTCCCGTTCTTCCTCGCGACGACGATGTGCGCGATGCGGTAGCGGCGAACGTACCGCTCCCACTCGGCCGACCAGACCACCTCGCCGAACAGCGGCCGGCCGATCTCGTGTTCCTGCCAGAACCGCAGCAGGAACGGGCGGCGCCGGTGCGGGCCCTTGGTATGCACCAGCAGCTCCGCGCAGAACAGCACGAACCGGTCGGCGCGCGGCTCGCAGTAGTGCGCGCCCTTCTTCTCGCAGGTCTTCCCGCGCAGGGTGAACCCGCACACCGGGCCCTTGCGGTCGTTCGGCCGCCACCGCTGGTCGTGGTTCGGCGGCCGGCGCTCAGGTGAGGAGGTCCTCCGCCGGGTCACGATGCCCGCCTCCCTCAAGGCTCAGCTGAGCACGATCGGACGGAGTCATGCCGAACCTCCCGCCCCAGCGAAGGATCTGCCCGTCGGCCTCGGCGAGCACGAGCGTCCATGGGTTCTTCACCCGCCGGTACACGATCTCCCCGAGGCCTCCGTCGCCCGTGGGAGGCATCCGCAGGTACGCGCCCTCCTTGTCGAGGATCGGGACCTTCAAGACCTCGCCCTCGGCGCGCAGCTGCTTGACCGCGGCCCGCCGGCGGACCACCGCGTCGCAGACGATCGCGAAGGCCTCGACGTCCCAGCCAGTGAGCACGCCAGTGCGTTGCAGGTCGGGTGCGTACTGCCGCCACACTGAGCGGGCCGCGGCGCTGAGCCAGGTGGGCATCTTGATCTCGACCTCGGCCGGCACCGGCTCGGAGGTGTTGACGCGGTCCTTCCGATCGCCGTGCAGCAGCCGAAGATTCGTCGGTTTGGGCGCCGGGCCGCGACTACCCACGGTCACCACCCCCTCAAGGTCGTCCGGAAAAACGGACCCGAAAACTTGTCACGCTCGCCGCGATCTCCCCCCCGCGCGTTCGCCACCCACCCCCGGCATGATCAACACCCCCCTCCCCGGGCGAGCGCAAATATTTAATTCACGCTGCGTGACCAGGGAAGATCGGCTGATCTAACGTTCGCCTAACGTTCGTCGGTTGCCACCGCCAAGCCGGGGTGTCAGCCTTCCGGGCATGGACACACCTGAGCTCCAGCCCATGACGGTCGGGCAGCTACGCACCTACCTGGAGACCTTGCCCGAGAGCGTGCCGATCTTCGTGGACGCACAGAGCGGTGACCTGGAGGATCAGCAGGTGGTGGTGGCAAAGGTCTGGGGCGAGATCATCCCGTACCTGCAGCCGACGATCATGGGGGATATGCAGCATGTCAGCGCGCTGCGCCTCCAGGTGCTGCCGCGATCCGAGGTCCCTTGGACGGCATCGTCTGAGTGACCGCCTCACCATCGTGGCGTGCGCTCATTGCCGAACCCGCCGTCGTGGAGCACGGTCTTACGAGAGTGGCAGGGCCGGCACAGCGCCTGCAGGTTCGAGCGGACGTTGTTGGTCTTGTCGCCGTCGATGTGGTCGACGTGCTCGGACGGGGCGCCGCATCCGGTCGCGCACCAGGGCTCCTCGGCTCGCGCGCGTTCGGAGATGACGCGCCATGCCCGGTCGTAGCCCTGGGCGTGAGAGGAGGGCCGGGGCTGTGCCTTGCCGCGTCGTGTGGGGTGGCGGTGGCGAGCGCAACGGCCGTCGAACTCGCTGTCTTCCCCACACCCTGCGGCCGTGCATCGTCGTGGCGCGCGGGTCGGCACATCAGCCGCGGTTCGTGAGCCAGGACCGGAAGGCGTACACGAAGTTCGCGAAGACCAGGCGGGAGCCTGAGGTCACCCGGCCGTACAGGCGCACGGTCACCATCCCCGCCACCACGTCGCCGGCCTGGACCACGTACTGGCCGGGGCCGCGCGGCCCGGTGTAGTCGCCGGTGGGGATGTACCAGCTGGTGAGGCCGCCGGGCCATCGGCCTGTCGCTGTGCCGTCGGACCAGTAGATCGCGTCGACGCCGGAGACCTGGGTCGCTGCCTCCAGTTGCAGGTCGCTCCCCGAGACGTTGGCCATCATGTCGATGTTGAGCTGCAGGACGTCGCCGACGGCCGCCGCGACGACGTGATCCGGGCCGAGCTGGGTGAAGCTCGTGCCGCAGGTGACATCGCCGGTGGTGATGTATCCGCTGTCGGACATCACCAGGGATCCGCCGGATCCGGCTGGGCCCGGCTCGCCCTGGGGGCCCTGCTCGCCGTCGGCTCCCGCAGGGCCGGTCGCACCCTGCGGGCCGCGGATGTTGCTCTTCATCACCCAGGCGCTGGCCTGCTGCTGGTATAGGTCGCCAGTGTCGCGCAGGTACAGGTCGCCGTCGGTGTGCAGGGTGACCGGCACCGCCGCGCCGGAGTAGAGCCGCGGGGTGTGCCCGGGCGCCCCGTCCTGGCCGTCGGCCCCATCCGCGCCGTCGGCACCGGGCACGCCCTGAGCGCCGGGAGCTCCTGGCGCGCCGTCGGCGCCCGCGGGCCCGGGGTTGCCTTGCGGTCCCTGCATCCCGTCGGCGCCGTTCTGGCCGGCGGGGCCGGTGGCGCCTTGGGGGCCGCGGATGTTGCCCTTCAGGGCCCAGGTGCTGGCCTGCTGCTGGTAGAGGTCGCCGTTGCTGGTGCGGAGGTAGAGGTCGCCGTCGATGTGCAGCGTGGTGGGGGCGGCCGCGCCGGAGTAGAGCTGCGGGGTGTGCCCGTTGCCGCCACCGCCGCCCTCGCTGGTGATCAGGGTGTAGCCGACTTCCACGACCTCGGTGATCCGCTCGGTGATGACCACGGTGTTGTCGGTGATCTCGATGATCTCGCTCATCCGATGGTCACCTCAGGGGAGAGTACGAACGAACCGCCGATGAGGCGCCGTACCTTGGGCGGCTCGGCGGAGGGGTCGGTGAGCTCCAGGTCGTAGTAGCCGGTGCGGAAGCTCCAGCCGGAGGTGACATCGGCATCGACCATGAGCCGGATGGTGCCTGCACCACCGACGACGATCGACCCGTCGGTGGTGCTGAGCGTCGCGTACAGGGTGCCGCTCGCGTCGGGGCGGGAGCGGATCTGCATGCGCGCGGTCATGCCGCTGATCGGGATCGGGACGCCTGCGTCGGTCTTGTAGGTGAGGATGCGGTCCAGGGTGGCGCCCTGGTCGTGGGTGAAGGTGTAGCGGCCGGACACGAGAACCCCCTCTCGCGCTCGCTCATACATGCGAAAACCCGGCCGCTCAAGGGGCGACAGCCGGGTTTTCGACACAGTTCTCCTGTCACGGAATTAGGCCAGAAAATCAGCGAGCGGTCAACTAGGCGCCATGAAGGTCTCACGGGCGGGGGGCCACTGGGCTCAAGTGGGCCCCCGCCGGGGGGTCCACACAGGGCCCCCGCCGGGGGGTCCACCAGGCGCCATGAAGGTCTCCCGGGCGGGGGAGCTTGAAGGTCTCCCGGGCGGGGGAGCTTCGGCGCTGGGGGTGGCCACGAGCCAGGGCGCGAGGTCGGCGTGCGCGCGCAGGATCTCCTCCTGCCGGTACTCGGGGGCCGGGCGGCCGCGGCCGGCCCGGCGGTGCCCGATCGGGGGGATCCGGAAGCAGAGGATCATGGCGCGGACCTCTGGCGTGGTCATCGCGGGGTCGAGCTCGCGCACCGCCTCATCCACTGTCCAGGTCATGCCCAGTCCCTCCGGTAGGTGATCGTACGACCGTCGTTCCATACGATCATTGGATCTCCGTTGAGGCTGCTGCGTTCAAGTCGGCCGCGCGGTGATTCCTCCTTCCCGTCCTTGCACGAGCGGTTGATGCACACGACCAGGCCGGCCCGTGTTGCGACGCGGACGCTGTAGGTCTTGCAGTAGGGGCACTTGGGGGGCAGCTCACCAGGCCCGGAGGGCCAGGCCGGCTGCCAGCGCTCCTCGATGCCGATGTCCTTCACCTGGCGGGCGTTGCGGATCCACCGGCCGACGATGTGCAGGGCGCCCCGGGCGTCGCGCTCGGGTACGGCGTGCACCAGGTTGCCGATCACGGCCAGGGCGGCCCGCGTGTTGCGATCGGACCCGCCGCGCCGCGCGGGGAGCTCCCCGGTGATCTGCCACAGGAGCGAGGCCTCCAGGCGCCTCGCCTCCTCGTGGATAGTTAGCAGCACGGTGGCGGCCTCCTCGTGCCAGGGTGCCGGCGAGCCGGTGGCCTTGTGGTGGCTGGTGGTCCCCGTGGTGGCGTCGGCCACCGGCTCGGCCAGCAGCGCCTGCAGCTGGCCGAGGAGCGGCAGCAGCTCCCCGATCAGCACCCCGACTTCAAGGGCAGAGCTCAACCAGCCCTCACCTGAGTGGACACCTTCAGCTCCTTGATCGTGCTGCGCCAGGTCGCGACCTGGCGTACGAGCGCCTCGTTGGGCACGCCTGCTCGCGTGCCTTCCTCAACGAACGTGACTAATTCCCCGAACGTCATTCCACGCTTGTCGTCCTCGGCTCGGTGGGTGAGGTTCGTCTCGATGCTCATGGTTTCCTCCGGGTCCGGGTGCGTCGGTGGTACTCGTGGCCGTTGATCGGCAGGGGGCGGCGGTAGCTCGGGGTGCATCTGGCGCAGGTGCGGCGGTGCCGGCGCGCCTCCGGGCCGGTGCCGGCCGCCCACAGGGTGACGTGGTGGCGGTCGATCCGCTCCGCCATCTGGCCGCCGGCCGCGGACATGGCCGCGGCGACGGGATGGAGGACGTCCAGCAGGCGGGCGTGCAAGGTGCCAACCTGCTCGCACAGGCGGGCCAGGGCCTGCCGGGTCTTGGTGGCGTCGATGTTCAGGCTGACGGTGATCGGGGCGAGGCTCATGTGGGCATCCGCTCCAGGCCGCGCAACGCCTGCACGTAGGTGATCGTCGCCTGCAGGAAGGTGCGCTGCTCGGCGATGAGCAGCCGGCCGCCGTCGTTGTACGCGGTGGGTTCCAGGATGGGCGCGAGTATCTCGCACGTGTCGAGGTGCTGTTGGAGCTCGCCCAGGTCGACCAGTTCGGCGATCCGGTACACGTGCGAGGCGCAGGTGATGAGCGCCTGCAGGGTGGCGGCGTAGCGCTCGTCGGCGGTCATGCCCGTCTGGGGCTGGCCGGTCACTGGGCGGCCTGGATGTGCTCGGCGAGGTCGCCGACGATGTCCTCCGCGTGGGTGGCGTCCAGGCCGACCGTGCCGATCAGGAAGCGGCGGTAGGCCGCGTCGAGGTCGACGGCGGCGACCACCGCCATGACGTGACCCGCGTGCGCGTGCGCGGCATCGGCGTCCCACTGCCCCAGCGGGCGATCGCCCACGCTCAACTCCAGGTATCCGACGCCGCGGTTGGCCGACACGCACGGCTTGAACACCAGGGGCGCGGTGACCTGCGGGTCGAGCGGGGCCCGGTCGGCCCGCAGATCGACCAGGGTCAGGGCAGCCTCCTCGCGCGAGAGCCCGCTGGCGCGCAGCTGGGCGACCACCGCGGCGTCGTGCTCGGCCTGGGTCGCCGCCTGGTGGACGGCGGCGGCGTAGCGGAGTGCGGTGTCACGGTCCAGCACGCGGGAGTTGTCGTCATCGGCGTGCAGCGTGGCCACGTACGTGCCGCCTGGCAGCAGGTCGGACTGGATCCAGACCGCGCCGTGATCGTGGGTTTCAGCCATGGTCTGACTCCTTGAGGGTTCGTTCAACGCGGGCCCAGTCGGGGACGTAGTCGCCCGTCCGGAATGGTTTGCTGCCGCCGCTGTGGGCGACGCAGACGCGCTCCCAGGTGCCGAGGGCGCGATACCAGCGCCATCCGACGCTGGGCGCCTCGTCGTTGAAGCAGTCCTCGGCGGCACCCTCCGGGGGCGGGGGCGGCAGGGGACGGGCTGGTGTCATCGGGCGCTTCCCTGCCGATCGAAGGCCTCGCCATGGTGCGCGCGCAGCCGTGCCACCGCCGGTCGGATCGCTTGGGCGACGTAGGCCCTGCGGTAGTCGTCCACCAGGTCGGCCAGGCATTCGAGCGTGCCGAGGCATCCAGCGCATCGCGCGAGGGTTTGGGGGGCCGGCCGTAGTTCGGTCTTCGCGTCTCGAAGGTCGGTGCAGGGGCTGATGCTGCCCCCACGGTAGAGGAGTTGCAGGCCGCCGCCGTCGGAGTAGTCCCACCAGGCTTCGAGGACCTCAGGCGTCGGGGTCAGCACCAGATCGCTGACGATGAGGTGCGCTTTGCGGCCATGCCGCGTGCGGACCCAGGTCTCGGTCCAGGTCGGGGGAAGGATGATCAGGTCAGCCAAGGCAGTCTGTCCCCCATCGCATGCCGCAGTCGCAGTCGTGCCGGTCGTCTGGGTGCTGAGCACGATTACACCAGTGCAGTTTGCCAGGCTCGAACAGGCTTTCGATGTTCGCCATGCAGAGACGGGTGAGCTGCGGCGGCCGGGGTGCGACCGCGGGGTGGTCGGTGTCCCAGTCCTGGTCGAAGTCGAACGGCTCACGGGCGCGCTCGGCCTGCAGCCGCCACCAGGCGCGGATGCGGGCGGGGATCTCGGCCAGGGCAGCGCGCACGATGCTCACCCTGGTGATCTTGATGGGGTCGGGGGTCATGGTCTGTCTCTCATGTGCGGCGGTACGGCCGTGGGAGCCGTCCGATCCGGCGACGGGCGGACGGGATGGTCAGGCCGGGCAGGGGTGTCTGCCGCGGCCGGGGGGTGCAGGTGGGTGAGGTCGCGACGTGCGGCACGAACGGGTCCTCGTAGCCGAGGAGCCGCATCGCGTCACGGCCGTTGAGGGCCCGCGATCTCCAGGTGCCGGTGCCCGCACACCAGACGGCCTGGTTCCCGGCTGGGTCCGGGCCGGGGTTCACCGGCAGGCGCCGGCCGTGCTCGGTGATCGTGACGAGCACCTCTTCCCCGCAGCCGTACGGGCAGGGTTCAAGGTCGTGGGAGCTGGGGACCATGTGGCGAGCCTCCTCAGTCGACGCGGACCTTTCGACGGCCGCAGAACGGGCACTCCAGGGTCACGACGTGCCCGACGCGCTCGATCGACTCGAATACGTGTTCGCATGTCAGCTTGTTCACGACCTGCTTCATGATCGCGCGAATGTGAGCCAAGCTCATGCGGATATCCGTTCGAGTCGCCAGAAGGTCAGCAGGTCGAGCTGGCCGGTGACGTGCCCGGGGCCGCGTACGCGGATCGTCCGGCCGACCTGGAGGCGCCGGCCGGTGATGCCGAGCTTGCGACGGCAGCCGGACCCGAGCTTGAACCGCAGCGACACGGGGTCAGTGATCGGCCGCCGGCACTCGTGGCAGCGGTGACGGCGGCGCCCGGCCCGGCGTCGGATCCGCCGGCGTAGCCGCCGTTCCTCGACCGCCCCCCACAGCGGCAGCACCACCGCGGCGACGGTCACGCCCGGATCCCCCGCTCGCGCATCAGGGCCCTGGCGAGGGAAGCGCCGCGCGCGGTCGCCGCCTCGGCGGCCGGCCCGGTCGCTGGGGGCTCGATCACCGAGCTGGGCGCCCGCCATGCCACGTGGTCGGGATCGGGGGCCAGGAGCATCTGGTCCAGCCGCCACCGCGCCAGCGCTGAGGGGTGCTCGCCCTCGTGCACGTCCCGCAGGGTCCGCCCCAGCTGCCCGGTGTCGTAGCCCTGCATGAGCAGGGCCATGACCCGGGGTGCCAGGTAGAACGGCAGGCCGACTCTGGCCAGCACGCCGAGGGCCAGGTCGCCGTGCCGGGGCGGGTAGTGCGTGGTCAGGCTCAGCACCTGGCCAGGGGTCAACCACAGATCACCCTGGTCCGCAGGTGCTGGTAGTGGCGGCAACTGGGCGAGCTGCCGCAGTTCGGCGACGGTGGCCACCACCGAGGGTTGTGGCTTGTCCCCCGGCGGCCGTGGGCCGCCCGGGGAGAAGGGGTTAACTGGTTCTATGTGCGGGTTTTGGACGCATGTTGCGACCTGGGGTTCTTCGGTGTCGTCGCAGGTCGCAACATGCGCGGCTGGCGCGGAGGTGTTGGCCTGGTCGGCCGCGAGGGCGGCGTCCAGGAGCACCCATGCCTCGTGCTCGGCGGGCAGCCGCCCGGGCTCGGTGGCCACGAGGATCAGGTGCTGCCACCCGCCTTTGCCGACGGGGCGGCGCGCCTGCATGAGGAAGCCCGCGTCGGCGAGCTCGCCGTTGTCGCGGCGCAGCGCGCCGACGCTGAGCCCGTAGTCCTGTGCCAGCTCGTCACGGCTGACCCCGGGCCGGGGCGGCCGGGTGACGTACCGCAGCAGCAGGCCCAGCGCGGCGGTGCCGAGCTGGGCGGCCTGGGCCAGGGCGGTGAGGGTGTCTCCTGGCGTGAGGGCCAGGACGAAGGTGCCAGTAAGGGTCATCGGCATACCGCCATGCGTTGGGCGTGCGCGGCCCCACCCCCGATAGGAAGGGCCGCGCACGTCTGGTCGTAGGTCACTGGGAGGGCCTGCCGGGGCGCCTGCTCGCCGGCCGCCGGTAGACAGGGAACCGCGAGCCGAGGCGCACCAGCCCGGCGGCGACCGCGAGGACGGCGCCGATCAGCGCCGCGTACGGCACCGCGGCGACGATGAACGCCACCACGACGTACACGTAGATCACGGCGAGAGCCGGCGGGCCGCACCGTCGTGGACGACCCGGCCATCCCGGACCACGGTGAGCGCGCCGGGCCCGGCCTCCATCCACGGCTCCATCAGTGGGTCGCCCACCATGCCGGGCGCGTAGTAGCGACTGGCAGCGTGCTCCGTACCGGTCCACGCGATCAGCCGCAGGACCAGGCCGCCCTTCTCTTTGTCGTCGTAGACGAGGTAGGTCTCCCCGAAGGGCGGAAGGTGGTCGGCGAGCGGCTCATGGCCGATGTGAACGATGTCCCCCTCTTGGGCCGGGTACCAGAGCGCGGACGTCAGTTCCTCGTAGCCGCTCGTCAGCGCGCCGATCTCGGCGCCGAGGTCACGGGCGCGCTTGGCGTCCTCGGCCTGCTCCAGCGGGCTCGCCTCGGAGGCGGGGCGGCCGTAGAGCTTGGTGTAGACGTGCCGCGCGAGCTCCCGCACGTCGATGTCCCACGCGACGTGGTACTCGTCCAGCGGGGACAGGCCCCTCAGGATGGTGGCCGGCGAGTGGTCGGCGCCGGGCTTGCTCAGGGCCTCGGTGATGATCCGCAGCCGTGGGTCAGGGCGGCGGCGCTTGGTGATGTCGGTCATCGGGACTCCATATGTGGGGAGACGGTGACGAACGGAGTCGGCGGCATGCCGGTCCGGACGATCACCGGGGGATGTGTGACAGCAGGGCTGGCGGCGGTGAGCTGCAGCCAGGCCAGCGCGGTAGGCAGGGCGAGCGCGGCGATGAGGACGAGCCGTCGCGTTCGGGCGGGGCTCCCCCACCGGCCCGCGGCGGCCGGTGGGGGAGCGATCAGGCGGGGCATCTCAGGTCCAGATGCCCCAGCGCGGCGCGCTCTCGGCGTGCGCGCGACCAAGGCGCGTCCAGGCGCGCTCCAGGCGCGTCCGGGCGCGGTCCAGCAGCCGCGGCCGCGGCTGCTGGTGGCGGCCGCCGGTCACGGCCGGACCGCCCGTGTAGGGTCCACGGCCTCCGCCTGCCCCGGCTGGAGGCGCTGGGACTGCGGGACGTACGGCCGGAACACCGAGCTGTCAGGCTCACCGGGCGGGGGCCCGGTGTAGGCCGGCGCCGAGTAGGCGGGCGCCGGGGCGGTGCGCTCGTGGTGGACCGGCGCGGGCGCGGCAGGCGGGAAGGGCGCGGGCGCGGCTGCCGCGAGCGGGACGTGACCGAGAATCGCCTCCAGGCGCAACCGCTGGGTGCGCGCGACCTCCTCCAGCGCGGCGAGCTCGGCGGGGTCGCCGAACCACAGGCGCCGGTGCGGGCCGAACGCGACCGCCGCGCGCGGCGGCTGGTCCTCGCCCTGCTCCACCGGCCCGGCGGTCGGGTGCTCCATCCGAGTGTTGTTGGTCTCGCTGAGCATGCTCATGAAGCGGTCTCCCTGGTGGGGGTGGCAGCGGCGGCCGGATCGGCCGCAGCGGTGGGGGAAGGCTCGTCGGCGGCGCGCTCAAGGACCCACGCGACCGCCGCCGTGCGGCTCTTGCGGTCGTCGCACGTCTGCGTCGGGCGAGTGCCGTACTTGCCGGGCGAGTAGCCGGCACCGGCGAGCCACCGGGATTTCACCTGGCGGCCGCGGTGGCGGGCGGGGGCGACGGAGCCGAGGACCTCGGCCCAGTCGGCGGGCGGGGTCTGCGACCGGGTCACCAGGTAGTACGCCGGTCCCTCGGCGTGCCCGAGGATCAGCGGGGCGCCGGCGTGCAACCAGACCTCACCGGCGCGGGTCGGCTTGGTGCCGTAGCCGATGTGCTCAACCGGCCCGCTGCTCCAGCCGGTCCCCGAGCGCACGTCGCCGCTGACCGGGTCGGTGTCGGGCGCGACGCTGAACGACCACGTGATGGCCACGCCGCAGCCGCCCACCTGCGGGCAGACCGCCTGCAGCTCGATCTCCTGGCGGCCGGTGATGTGCTCGTCGTGCCGCTCGCGGATCTCCCAGCGGGTCTGCTTGCAGCCCTTGGCGTGGCCACCGACCATCGCCCAGTCGAAGTAGTCGCTCTCCGGGCGGCTCATGACCAGCCCGCTCTCGACTTGCGAGCCGGCCGCCTCGTCTGGCTGCGGGCCACCGGCAGACGGCACACCCGCAGTTCGCGGGCCTCGCGCTGCGCGTCGATCACGGCCTGGGCCCGGCGATCAGCCCAGCTCCACTCAGACAGGAGCTCGCGGTCGGCGGGCCACCAGATCAGCTCGCCATCGACCTCGGCGAGCCGGTAGACCGGAATCCACCAGGGGAACTCCTGGTCCTGGATCACCCGGTACAGGCCGTCGCGGTCCTCGATGCCGAGGGAACCCACCCGGGTCCAGCAGCTGTCGCCGTGCTCCCAAGCGGCGTGGACCAAACCGCCGAGCCCGGCCTCCTGCCGCATCGCCATCAGGGCCAAGTGCCCGGGGTTGCCGTCGTTCCAGTCGGACGCGATCGAGTCGGCCACCACGGTGACCACACCACGCTGACGGCCGGCCAGGTTGATGATCAGGGAGCCGGGCGGCCACCGCTCGGCGAGCTTCGTCAGCTGCTCGTCGGCCGACAGCACGTAGCGGGACTGCTGTGTCATGCCGCACCGTCCCGCAGCCCGGCGAGGAGCCGGTCGATCAGCTCGTCCTCGACCTCGCGGAACGCCTGGACCCGCGCGGCATGAGCCGCGGCGCGGGCCCGGCGCTGCGCGCTGGTCGGCGAGTCGAACCCGGGGCACCGGCCGGCGGGCACCCGGTCGCCCACCCCGTCGGGCTGGTGGACCTCCCAGGTGAAACCACACCACCGGCAGCCGCCGACCGGCGGCGGGTTTCCGTCAGGCCAGCGGATCGCGGACCGGCGCAGCCCGGTGCGCTCGTCGATGACGAGCAGCGGGATGCCCGCGGGGGGCAGGGTGGGGGCCAGGATGCTCACGCGGCACCGGCCTGCATCGCGAGGGCGGCGCGCCCGCCGAGCTCGACGTCGGCCAGGCGCCGGGCGTACTCCCACGGGCGGTACGTCTTGTCGTACTCCCAGGAGTCCACTTCCGCCTGGACGTCGACGGCGGGCACCGGCCCGTCGTAGTGGAGCTCGGCGATCGACTCCGCTCTGATCGCGTCCATGAACGCGCGGACCTCCTGAACGGTCGGTTCGGGCAGGCGCTCCAAGGAGCGGCGGCGGCGGGAGAGAATCAACATGTGGATCTGCTCTCGTGAGATGGGGCTGGATCAGGCCTCCTCGGCTGGTGGCACAGCCGAGGAGGCGTCAGCGCGGCTGGGCGCTGAACGTGTCGGGGACGGGGTGTACGGTGTCCGACCGCGCGGCGGCCGCAAGCGCGGCGCCGATCCGCTCGGCGACACCGGCGCTGATGGGGTCCAGCCCCTCGCCGGCGGCCAGGGCGTGCAGCGCGGCCAGAGCGTGCTCGACGTCGGGGACGGGCAGCAGCACTGAATCGGCGCTGAGACCGGCGATGTCGAGGTAGACCCAGACCTGGCCGCTCGGCGTGCGGGCCCGCTGCTGCTCGGACTCCGAGCGGACGTGATACAGGGCACTGAGACGCTCGACCTCAGCAGCGACCTCGGCGGATGTGCCAGCGATCCGAATCTTCACGACGGCTCACCCCGAGCCGTTCGCTGCCGCGCTGAGGTACCTGCGGCCAGGCCTGGCTACGAGCGGCGCGCGATCCCGTGGGGCTCGCGGGCTGGCGGCCGTACGGCTCTGGCGGGGTGCGGGTTGCTTCTTGGCCTGCTTGCTGACGCCAAGCGCTGCCAGGTAGGCCACCGCGGCGGCGATCTGAGGGTCGGTCCAGAAGATCAGGCGGCCCACGGGGGTGTACTCCACCTCACCGCTCCGCGCCAGCTGGCGGAACACCCTGGCGCCGAGCCCGGGGCGGGCACGTTCGGCGGCCTCCTTGCTGTTGTACAGGCGATAGGCCGGCACATCCTCCTCGGGTGCCGCGCTCATGGCCTGCTCACTCCTTGGAGCGCCTCAGGTGCCATGAGGTCGCCTACCTCACAGCCGAGCACCCCAGCCAAACGGCCGAGTAACTCGACACCAGCTGATCTCCTCCCGCTCTCGATGAGGGACGCATGAGATACGCCGATCCCGGCCTGCCTTGCTAGAGCCGCCTGACTCATGCCAGCCAGTAAGCGCCGACGTCGGAGCTCCGCGTGATCCTGGAGAAGTGGCCGCTGCCTCTCTCTCGTAGTCATGGGTAGCAAAGTAAAGCAAAGAAAAGTGATACGCAAGAACCCCTACTACGTTTCTGTACCTAAGGGCTTCCTTGCTTGCCAGCCGGACGGCAGTAGGCGACTCTGTTCCTGTCATTTGCTGTACTTTGCTGGAAGGACGACGGGCCATGGCGAGGGACCTGCCGCCTCCTACGCGCGAGGGCGCGCTGATTCGGCGCGTCCGGGAGAGCATCCGGCCTCGCCTGTCGATCCCGGCGGCCGCAGAGAAGGCGGGAATCAGCGAGGTAACCTGGGGAAACGTCGAACGCGGATACAAGGGGACAGGGCGGGATACAGCCCCCATCCGGATCGTGCCCAGGGCCCAGACGCTGGCACACATGGCCTACGCCCTCGGGATATCTCCAGCCGATCTACAGAGCGCAGGGCGTGACGACGCAGCCGCCGTGTTGACGGAGATGGTGGGACCCGAGCTCGGGGTTGTTGAGGTCCCGCTTGACGACAGCGTCATGCTCATCCCGGTACGCATGCCACCTGGGGGTCTGTCGCCGGCGGACGTGGAGAGGCTCCGAAAAATGGCCGAAGCACTTGCCGTCCACCTCAATGAGGCCCACCAGGATCAAAAGGATTAATACGGCAAGAGTCGGACATACGCATATTAACCCCCCAGCCTGACATCACAGTTACATTTCGAGAGGTGGACTATCGATCAATAATGGGGCAATGTGCCACAGCTACCGTCCTCATAGCTGTAACCGCACATGCGCCACCGAAATGGGACGAAGATGATCCTAGTTAGGTACACCACTGTTGACCCCGACGCTTTCCAGGGATGCGCTCTCGCCGCCGTCCAAGTGCATCCGACCCGCATTGACTGTGCCGTTGAGCAGGGACAGGTTCGGGAGCGCCTGATCCCGTTGCTCGCAGCCTCCGCAACCGCCCAATTGAGCATGCTGATACCGAGGAACGTTCCAGCGGTCAGACCTTGGGGAACCTGCCGGTTCGTTCGGCGAGATATGGAGATCCCCCGGGAATTACGGTTTCGCTTCACCCGGTACGGCGTGGCTACCGACGTGCCGGCCAGTGAGATGACCGAGGACCTCGCGAAGGATCTATCCATTGCGGGCACTGAGGTCCTGCGCTGGTTTTTCCCTCCCCCGATAGCGGTCATGCCGGTTTGGTTATGAGTGGTCAGGGCGGTCCGCGGGGGGCCGCCCTGATCTTTCCCCCTCCCCCTGAGAGGAGTGTTGTCATGCCTTCGACCGAGTGCCGAGGCGGTCACTGGTCGGTCGTTTACCTCAAGCCCGACGGTAAGAAGAAACGAGTCTCGCGGAACGCGCGCGGCGAGAAGTTCGCTGACGAGGAGGAGGCGCGCAACTTCGGGTTGGACGCCGAGGCCGACATCCGCCGCGGCCGCTGGAAGGACCCGGACGCGTCGATCACCTTCGGCGAGTGGTCCGGCACGTGGTTCGACGGGCTGGCTCTGGAGCCCACGACGATGCGCAACTACCGCTCGATGTTGGAGAACCATCTGCTGCCGGTGTTCCAGGAGCGGCGCTTGGATTCCTTCACGCCTGAGGAGATGGACCCGTGGGAGCGTGGCATGGTCAGGGCCGGCTACGCGCCGCGTACCGCCCAGGACGTGCGCCGGCTGCTGGGCACGATCCTTGCCGACGCCGTGCCCCGGCACATCCCGAGCAACCCGGCCGCCAGGAAGCGCGGCAAGGGGCGCAAGGCCGTCCGGCGGGTGGAGGCGCACCTGCGCGCGGCCAAGCAGTGGCCCACCCCGCTGGAGGTGATCTTGCTCGCCGAGCGGGCGGCGCTGCTCGCCGGCGACATGGATGTGTTCGTGTTGACGGTCGCCAAGGCCTACCTCGGGGCGCGGTGGTCGGAGATCCTGGCGCTCGGCCCTGAGTCCCTCCTCGATGGGGGTGCCCGGCTGAACATCAACACCAAGCTGTATGAGCTGGCGGGCTTCTACCGTGGGTGGCCCAAGGATGGCTCCATCCGTGAGGCCGACGTCCCGCCGTTCCTCCAGGCGCTGCTGTGCGAACTGGCCGAGCGGGCGAGGACGTGCAGCTGCACCGGGCGCGCGGAGCATCTGCCGAAGGTCGACGGGGCCGAGCTCGTGGAGTGGTGCGCCGGCCGCCGGT
Organism: Sphaerisporangium sp. NPDC049003; assembly: GCF_043197795.1. Lineage (NCBI taxonomy): Bacteria > Bacillati > Actinomycetota > Actinomycetes > Streptosporangiales > Streptosporangiaceae > Sphaerisporangium > Sphaerisporangium sp. NPDC049003. The sequence goes on along the minus strand of NZ_JBICTU010000001.1, from coordinate 149,685 downwards.
ACCTGTTCCTCACACCGGGCCGCAAGGGCCGCGCCGGCGGCGCGCACTACCAGCGCGGCGTGTTCAGCTCGGGGGTGATGCGCCCGGCCGCCGACGGGGTGTACCCGGCGAAGAATGAGAAGCGGTGGCCGAGGCCGCCGCGGCCGGTCATCGTCGACGTCACCCCGGACGAAACCGGAACGAGTACGTTCCCGGGCCGGCCGCTGCTGCCCGCCTGGCCGTACGCGGTCGCCGGGCAGGACTTCGTCATCCCCCGGAAGAGAGGCCAGTGGGGCTACGACCCGGCGGACCCTGATCGCCGGCACATCGCGACGTGGCTGCCGCTACGCCCGGGGCTCACCTGGCACGGGCTGCGGCACGGCCTGCAGACGTGGATGGACGACGGCGGGGTGAAGAAGGCGCTGAAGGTCGACCGCATGGGCCACCAGGACAACACCATGCAGGGCCGCTACGCGCACATCACCAGCGACATGGTGGCCGAGCTCCTGGCGCTGCTGCAGGGCCTGTGGGAGATGGGGCTGAAACTGCGGCACGAGATCCATCCCCGCTCGCAGGTCCCCGTGCTGGACGCCGCGCTCGCACCATGGCGCGAGGGAACCAACGTGATCATGATTCCCCAATCCTTCCCCAAACAGCGAAACGGCCGCCTCTCCGGTTAAGGAGAAACGGCCGCTGAGCTGGGTCGGGGTGGCGGGATTTGAACCCACGACCTCTTCGTCCCGAACGAAGCGCGCTGCCAAGCTGCGCTACACCCCGGTGCACAGGCGCTTTTGCTTGTGCTCGCATGAGTCTAGCGGACTTTGGTGGTGCTCGCGTCATCCGGGAGGGACGAAAGGGCCTGACGCATCGGGCGATGCGCGATTTCGTGGAGTCGTACGTCAGGGGCGGGTGGGGCGGCGAGGGACGAGGGTGAGCAAGGTCGCCTCGGGCGGGCAGGCGAAGCGCGCCGGGGCGTAGGGAGAGGTGCCGAGGCCCGCGGAGACGTGGAGCCAGGCGGACTCGTGGCGGTGCAGGCCCTTCACCCTGGCGCGGTCGATGCCGCAGTTGGTCACCAGGGCTCCGTAGAACGGGACGCACAGCTGGCCGCCGTGGGTGTGACCTGCCAGGAGCAACTGGTAGCCGTCACCGGCGAAGCGGGACATGTTGCTGGGCTCGGGGGAGTGCATGACCCCCAGTCGGAGGTCGGCGTCGGCGGGAGCGGGGCCGGCGATGTGGTCGTACCGATCACGGTTGATGTGGGAGTCGTGGATGCCGCCCACGAAGACGTCGAGATCGCCCACCTTGACGCGCGCGGTGGTGTTGTTCATGTCGAGCCAGCCCGCGGCGGTCATGCCGGCGCCCAGCTCGTCCCACGGGAGGTTGGGGATGTGCTGGCGCCTGTCGCTCTTGGACGATCGCCAGAGGTAGCGCGCGGGGTTCTTGGGCCTGGGGGCGTACAGGTCGTTGGACCCGTAGACGAACAGGCCGGGGCGGGACAGCAGAGGCTCGACCGCGTGCAGGTAGGCCCCCACCGCATCCGGGTGGGCCAGCGTGTCACCCGTGTTGACCACGAGGTCGGGATCGAGGGCCTCCAGTGAGCGCACCCAGTTGATCAGACGGGTGCGCCCGGGCGTGAGGTGCAGGTCGGAGATCTGCAGGATGCGCACCGGCCGCTGCCCCGGCGCCAGGACCGGAACGTCGAAGCGCCTGAGCCGGAACCAGTTGCGCTCGATGACCGAGGCGTAGCCGATCCCGGCAACGCCGAGGCCCAGCAAGGACAGGGGTATCGCGGCAGCTTTCCTCACCCCTTCATGATGCATGAGGGCGCGGCATGCTGCCTCCCAACGCGAAGAACAGGGGTTTTCGTGATGACACTCCGTGAGCGGGACCCCGGTCAGAGGGAAATAGCGGCGATCGCGCTGCGGCGACACGGCAAGATGGTGACCATGAGTGCTTTGAAGGACAAGCTGAAGGCCGACCTCACGACATCGATGAAGGCGCGTGACGAGGTGCGGACCCGAACGCTGCGCATGGCCCTGGCGGCCGTCAGCACCGAGGAGGTCGCGGGCAAGTCGGCGCGCGAGCTCTCCGACGACGAGATCGTCAAGGTGCTGACGAGGGAAGCCAAGAAGCGCCGGGAGGCGTCCGAGGCGTTCGCGGGTGCTGGGCGGACCGAGCAGGCGCAGGCGGAGCAGGACGAGCACGCCGTGCTTGAGGAGTACCTCCCCGCCCAGCTGAGCGACGAGGAGCTCGACAGGCTCGTCGCGGAGGCCATCTCCGAGAGCGGCGCCGAGGGTCCGAAGGCCATGGGCCAGGTCATGAAGGTCCTCAACCCCAAGGTCGCCGGACGCGCGGAGGGCGGCAGGGTGGCCCAGGCCGTGCGCACCCGTCTCGCGGGCTGAGGTGGCCCGAGGTCGTGCATCAGGGGCTCTTGCGAGCGGAAAGGCGCCCTCACAGGTGACTCTGTGGGGGCGCCTTTCGTTGGTCAGCCGTTGCGGGTGTTCGGAGCGGTGGTGGGGGTGACCAGGTCGAGACCGCCGTCGCCGGTCTCGCTGCCGCGGTTGCCCCCGCCGCCGCCGTTTCCGCCGCCGCGGTTACCCCCGCCGCCGCCGTTTCCGCCGCCGTTGTCACCGTTACCGCCGTTGCCGTCCGGGACGGGGTAGGGGCTGCCGTTGTTGTCGACCGGCTCCTTCGGAGGCTTGGGCGCGCAGCCGCCGCTGCAACCGCCGAAGCGGCTCATGTCCGGCGGGGTGAAGGACGAGGCCTGGATGTCCTTCAGGGCGCTGAGCATCGTGGCCTTCCAGATCTGGCCGGAGATCGTGGCGCCGAACACCTCGCCGTAGTAGTTGCCGCCGATGGTGATGCCGCGCAGCGGGTGGGTGTACGAGCCGCGCGGGTCGCCGAGGCTGACGGCTCCGGCGAGGTCCGGGGTGTAGCCGGCGAACCAGGCGGTCATGGATCCGTCGGTCGTGCCGGTCTTGCCCGCCGCGTCGCGGCCGATGCCGCCGACGCCCCTCATCGTGCCCTTCGTGAACACTCCGGACAGGATGCCGCTCACCGCGTCGGCGACCTTCTCGTCGAGTGTCTGCTTGCAGCTGGGCTTGAAGTTGGTGGTCTTGCCGTACCGGTCGGTGATCGCCGTGATCGCCATCGGCTCGCAGTACTTGCCGCGGGCGGCGAAGGTGGCGTAGGCGCTGGCCACGGTGATGGGGTCCATCTCGTTGACGCCGAGGGTGAAGGTCTCGACCTCCTGGAGCTTCCCGCCGTCGGCGCGCTTGATGCCGAGGTCCTTGGCGGTCTTGACGACGTCGCAGAGCCCGACCTTCTTCTCAAGGCCGAGGAAGAAGGTGTTGACCGATCCCCAGGTGCCGGTCTGGAGGGTCTTGAAGCCGCCGCCGCCCTCGGAGTTGTGCGCGACGTGACTCGGGTCGCCGACGTTCTCGCCCTTGCAGTTCTTGAAGTCGCTGTAGCCGCTCGCCTGGAAGCTGCTGCCCGCGTCGAGACCGTCGCCGAACCGCAGGCCCTCCTTCAGCGCCGTGGCGAGCGTGAAGGCCTTGAAGGTCGAACCCGCCTGGAAGCCCGTGCCGCCGCCGTGCGCGACGTCGGCGACCAGGTTGTAGTTGGACTCGTTCTTCTTCTTGCTGTTGCCGAACCTGCGGCTGGCGGCCATGGCCTTGATGGCACCGGTGCCCGGCTCGACCAGAGCCTCGGCGGCGACGGGCTTGTCGGAGGCGTAGACCCACTTCTTGATGGCCTTGTCGGCGGCCTTCTGCATCTTGGTGTCCAGGGTGGTCTTGATGGTCAGTCCACCCCGGTTGAGGAACTCCTTGCGGGCCTTCTCGGTCTTGCCGAACTGCTTGTCGTTCAGGATCTCGTGCTGGACGTACAGGCAGAAGTACGGGTAGTCGCTCTGCTCGCAGCCGCCGGGGATCGAGATGTCCTTGTAGACCAGCTTCTTGGCCTTCGCGGTGGCGGCCTCTTCAGGCGTGATCTTGTGCAGCTCGGCCATCCGGTCGAGGACGACGTTGCGCCGGGCCAGCAGGGCGGCCCTGTTCTTCTTGCCCAGGTTCGGGTCGGTCGCGTTGGGGTTCTGTACGGCCCCCGCGAGCGTGGCCGCCTCCTGGAGGTTCAGCTTGGAGGCGGGCTTGTCGAAGAACCGCTTGGAGGCGGCCTGGATGCCGTACGCGCTCGCGCCGAAGTAGGCGATGTTCAGGTAGTTCTCAAGGATCTTGTCCTTGGAGTACTTCTCCTCGACGGCCATGGCGTACCGGAGCTCGTTGAGCTTGCGGGAGACCGTCGGGGCGATGGCCGCGAGCTTCTCCTCGTCGGTCTCGGCCTTGTTGAGCAGCACCTGCTTAACGTACTGCTGGGTGATCGAGGATCCGCCCTGGGAGACGCCGCCCGACTGGAAGTTCTTCATCATCGCGCGGGCGAAGCCCTCCAGGTCGAGGGCGCCGTGCTCGTAGAAGCGGAAGTCCTCGATGGAGATGATCGCCTCCTGCATGACCGGGGCGACCTTGTCCAGTGCCACCGATTCGCGGTTCTGGTAGTAGAACTGTGCGATCAGCTTGCCGCTGGAGTCGAGGATCTCGGTCTTCTCCGGTAGCGGCGGCTCTTTGAGGTCTTCGGGCTTCAGGTTCAGCACATCGGTGGCACTCTTGACCCCCACGCCGGCTCCGCCCACGGCGGGCAGGGCGATGGCGGCGGCCAGCACCCCCGCCGCGACGGACGCCGCGATCAGGCGGAGGAGGTTCCCGAACACGGACCCGCGGGCTTTGCCTTGAGCTTGCACGAGACCAAGCGTATGCCGAGTCGCTGACTCAATAGGTACTCAAAGTCCATTTCGCATTGACTCGTCGGCGACTCGCGGAGGGGAGGACTAGTCATTCCCGGCCACATGGCCTGACATGACCATGTGGGAAATTGACCCGGCCGGGGTCTGTCGGTCCGAACGTCTGGTTGCGTACGTTCTCCTCTGCGGCAACTGAATAAGGAGGCTCGACGCCCGCGCCCGTCGGCCGCCAAGTGACGACTGACCACCTATAGGGGAGTGGGGTCGAAATGTGGATCACGGATTGGACCTCCCGTGCCGCCTGTCGGGGCGCGGATCCTGACGCGTTGTTCGTTCAGGGTGCCGCCCAGAACAGGGCGAAGCTCATCTGCCGAGGATGCCCGGTCCGTACCGAATGCCTCGCGGATGCACTGGACAATCGCATCGAGTTCGGGGTGTGGGGCGGGATGACCGAGCGCGAGCGGCGTGCGCTGCTCAGGCGACGGCCGGATGTGACGTCTTGGCGTGACCTGCTAGAGGTCGCCAAGGAAGAGTACGAGCGGACCAACGAGCTGATTGCCGGCTGAGTTCAGGGGCTGGGGCGGTGTCCGTCTCATGCCCGCTATCACGACGCGAGGGGCCATGCACGGGCCCCTCGATCGCGTCCCTGGGTCACCTGCGTGGTAGTTCACGAGGTTGCACGGCTGTGGCGGGAGCCACTTCATGACGCCAGGAGTTCACCGATCTTGCGCAGGCCTTCGAGATCGTGCACGTCCTCCGGCATCGCGAGTACTTGGGCGATCGGCACTGTGGGGTGGGCCGAAGCGAAGTGCTCCTGCTCCCTATGCTCGCGCGCGGCGAGCTGCATACGTCCGGCGTGAAGCCGCAGCACGGCGGACGTCAGTTCGTGTTCACCACGTGATTCGAGATCCTCCGCGGCCGCCGTGCTGCGGGCGGCCGAGAGGGCCGGCGCCGGGGACCGATGGACCCGGTTGATCACCAGGCCGGCCAGGGGCATGCGCTCCTCGGCCAGTCGCTCCACGAAGTACGAGGCCTCCCGCATCGCGTCCCGTTCCGGCGCGGCCACGACGAGGAACGCGGTGCCGGGAGCCTGGAGCAGCCTGTACGTCTGGTCGGCGCGCTGCCTGAACCCGCCGAAGACGGCGTCGAGGGCCGCGACGAACGTCTGGATGTCCTTGAGGAACTGGGCGCCCAAGATCTTCGTCAGCGCGCCCGCGACAAGGCCGAAACCGGCGTTGAGCAGCTTGAACGCGCTCCGGCCCCCGGCCTTGGCGGGAGCCATCAGGATCCTGATGAGCCGTCCGTCGAGGAAGCGGCCGAGCCGCTCGGGCGCGTCGAGGAAGTCGAGCGCCGACCGCGACGGCGGGGTGTCGACGATGATGAGATCCCACTCGTCCGAGCGGCGGAGCTGCCCGAGCTTCTCCATCGCCATGTACTCCTGCGTCCCGGAGAAGCTCGACGACAGCGACTCGTAGAACGGGTTGGTCAGGATCTGCCGGGCTCGTTCGGGATCGGCGTGCGCCTCGATGATCTCGTCGAAGGTGCGTTTCATGTCGAGCATCATCGCGTGCAGCTCGCCGGTGCCACCGACCCCGGCGACCACACGCGGCGTGTTGTCGAGCTCGGTGAGCCCCATCGACTGGGCCAGGCGCCGCGCGGGGTCGACCGTGAGCACCACCACGCGCCGGCCCCGTTCGGCCGCTCGGAGGCCGAGCGCCGCCGCCGTCGTGGTCTTGCCCACGCCGCCCGAGCCGCAGCACACGACGATGCGCGTGCCCGGGTCGTCGAGCACGGCGTCCATGTCGAGAACGGGCGAGGTCCCGTGGTGGCTCTGGATGGGTGACGTGCGGGGGGCCTTCCCCGTCTGAGACTTCACGCTGCTCCCTGGGAACGGATCGCTTCCGCCAGCTCGTACAGACCGGCCAGGTCGGCGCCGTCGGCGAGCAACGGCAGCTCGTAGTGGGGGGCCTTCGCCTCCGCGAGCGCCTGCCTCTCACGGCGCTCCAGGTGGTTGCGCTGGGCGTGCTCGGAGATCTCCTCCGTGAGCGCCTCGGCGATCGCGGACGCGTCGGACGTGCCGTCGGCGATGCCCGCGGCCTTCAGGCCGAGCGCCAGCTCACCGGGGTCGAACCGGTCTTTCATGGCGGCGTCGAGGGTGGCCTCGGGCAGCAGCTCGGGACGGACCATGTTGATGAAGACGCCGCCCACGGGCAGCTTGGCGGCGCGGAGGTTGTCGATGCCGTCCAGCGTCTCCTGGACCGGCATCTCCTCCAGCAGCGTGACGAAGTGCACGGCGGTCTCCGGCGAGGCGACCACGCCGCGTACCAGGTCGGCGTGGTTCTTCACCGGGCCGATGCGGGCGAGCCCCGCCACTTCCAGCGTCACGTTGAGGAACCTGGTGATACGACCGGTGGGTGGCGCGTCCATGACGACGGCGTCATACGCCCGCCTTCCGGACTTGTCGCGACGTCGTACGGCCTCACTGGTCTTGCCGGTCACGAGCACGTCCCGCAGACCGGGGGCGATGGTCGTGGCGAAGTCGACCAGGCCGATCTTGTTCAGTGCCTTGCCGGCCCGCTTCATGCCGTAGAACATCTCGACGTATTCGAGCATGGCCTCTTCGGGGTCGATGGCGAGCGCGTACACGTCGCCGCCGCCCGGTGCCACGGCGATCTTCCGCTCCTCGTACGGCAGGGGCGGGGTGTCGAAGACCTGGGCGATGCCCTGACGGCCCTCCACCTCCACGAGCAGCACCTTCCGGCCACCCGCCGCCAGGGCGAGGGCCAGCGCGGCTGCCACCGTCGTCTTTCCGGTGCCACCCTTGCCGGTGACGACATGAAGTCGTACGCCGTCCCAATCGGTGTCGCGAGCACTCACGTTCCGAAGGCTACCCAACGGTTACTTCGCGATTCGCCGTGCCCGGCTTTTGGAAGGGGCTTGCGACGCACCTCACACCCCGGCGGCCCCGGAAACGCGTTTTCCCGGGCTCCCTGACCGCCCGTGTAAAGGGAGGCCCCGACAATGGATCCCCCGCCGCGGCGACCGCTTGGGATGATCGCCGATCGGCTCCGCTCGCGCTGGCGTCACGGGGCAACGGGAACATGGGCGCGAGATCGTTCCAAGACTCCCGCCGGGTCCGCTCGAACGTTCAGATTGTGAGATTCGCCCCGTCTTCTTCGCATTGTCGATCACCGGCAAAAGGTCAATATGCGGATCGTCACAATGGCCGTGGGGCGATGCCATCGACGCAAGGGAACGCCGTGACCCATGAGGCGGGAGGGAACTGGGGGAGCACCGCCACCTGACGCCCTCACTCCCGTCTACAGTGCCACCATGAAGCGCTACGAATATTCGACGGTCCCTCTGTTGACCCATGCCACGAAGCAGATCCTGGACAACTGGGGCCAGGACGGCTGGGAGCTTGTCACGGTCATCCCGGGGCCGAACCCCGAGCAGCTCGTCGCCTACATGAAGCGGGAGAAGGAGTGAGCACGCCTGAGGAGCGCCTGGCCGAGCTGGGGCTGACCCTTCCGGAGGTCGTGAAGCCCCTGGCCGCCTATGTGCCGGCCATACGCACCGGGAACTACATCTACACCTCCGGGCAGCTGCCGATGGTCGACGGCAAGCTCGCCGTCACCGGCAAGGTGGGCGCCGAGGTGGACCCCGACCAGGCCAAGGAGCAGGCCCGCATCTGCGGGCTGAACGCCCTCGCGGCGGTGGCCTCCGTGGCCGGTGACCTGTCGCAGATCGTGCGCATCGTCAAGGTCGTCGGGTTCGTCGCGAGCGCCCCCGGCTTCACGGGGCAGCCGCACGTCGTGAACGGGGCCAGCGAGCTGCTCGGCGAGGTGCTCGGGGACGCGGGCCGTCACGCCCGCAGCGCCGTCGGCGTCGCCGCCCTGCCGCTGGACGCGTCCGTCGAGGTCGAGCTCATCGCCGAAGTGCGCTGACCGTGACACCATGGTCCAGCCGAGCTTGATTCGGTTGGATCATGGAGGTGGCATGAACGGCATCCCGCTGCCCGGCGAGTTCGGAGAGCGTGCCCGTGCGATCCTTTCGGGTGACCTCGCCCCCGTGCCCGCCAGAGACGCCGCGACCGTGGCGCTCCTACGCCCCGTCCAGGACCTCGCCGGGCCGGGGGCAACCGAGGCCGAGCCGGGAGAAGCCGGAGCCGAGCCGGGAGAAGCCGAGGCCGGGGCCGGCGGGGCGCCGGCCCTTGAGGTCTACATGATCCGGCGCAAGGCCAGCATGGCGTTCGCCGCCGGGGCGTACGTCTTCCCCGGCGGCTCGGTCGACCCCCGTGACGCCGACCAGACGGTCGCCTGGGCCGGGCCGGCCCCCGAGACCTGGGGTGCGATCTTCGGAGCCGACACCAGCACCGCCCGCGGCCTGGTCTGCGCTGCCGTACGGGAGACCTTCGAGGAGTCCGGGGTCCTGCTGGCAGGGCCGAGCGCGGACACGGTCGTCGCCGACACCACGGGCGACGACTGGGAGGCCGACCGCGAGGCGCTGATCGACCGGCGCCTGTCGCTCGGTGAGTTCCTGAACAACCGAGGGCTGGTCCTGCGTGCCGACCTGCTCAGGCCCTGGTCGCACTGGATCACGCCGGACGTCGAGCACAAGCGGTTCGACACGCGGTTCTTCGTGGCCGCCATGCCTCCTGGCCAGCGCACGCGCGACGTGGGCGGCGAGGCCGACGAGGTCGCGTGGCTCCGTCCGGCGCGGGCGCTCGGCCGGGCGAAGGAGGGGCAGATCTTCCTCATGCCCCCGACGATCCGTACGCTGACCGAGTTGGCGGCGTATGACGATGTCGCCGCCGTGCTGGCGTGCGAGCGCGAGATCGTGACCTTCCAGCCCCGGGTCGCCGAGGTGGACGGCGCGATGTGGCTGGTCATCCCCGGCGAGGACTATCGAATGTCATGAGTGGTCTCCGAATCCCCCTGAGCGGCCCCGACGGGTCCGGTACGGCCCGCGCGACCAACCTGCTCGCGCCCAACGCGTCCCCGATGACCCTGGACGGCACGAACACCTGGGTCATCGGCGAGCCCGGTGCGGAGGCCGTGGTGGTCGTGGACCCCGGTCCCGACGACGAGGACCACCTTCTGCGGGTGGCCGGCCACCTCGCGGGCAGGCGGGTGGAGGCGATCCTCCTCACGCACGGGCACGAGGACCACAGCGGCGGAGCCAGGCGGTTCGCCGAGATCACCGGCGCCCGGGTACGGGCCCTGGACCCCCGGCACGTTCTCGGGGACGAGGGGCTCGCGGACGGGGACGTGGTGACGGCGGGCGGCCTGGAGCTCAGGGTCGTCGGCACGCCGGGCCACTCGTTCGACTCGCTGTGCTTCTGGCTGCCGGTCGACGGGGCCATGCTGACCGGGGACACGATCCTCGGCCGGGGGACCACGGTGATCGCGCCCGACGGCGATCTGGCCGACTACCTGCGCAGCCTCGACCGCCTGCGGGCGAGTGCCGAGATCATGGCGGCCACGGCCCTGCTGCCGGGTCACGGGCCCGTCCTGCCGGAGCCGATCGCGGCGCTGGACGGTTATATCGCCCACCGGCGCGAGCGCCTTGACCAGATCAGGCGGGCCCAGCGCGAGGGCGCCACCACGCCGCGAGAGATCGTACGGGTCGTCTACGCCGGGCTGTCCGAGGAGCTGTGGCCCGCGGCGGAGATGTCCGTGCGGGCGCAGCTCGCCTACCTCGAACGGTTGTAGAGGCGGTCGGCGTCCATGATGACGACGGCCTTGGCCTCGATGCGCAGCCAGCCGCGCTGGGCGAAGTCGGCGAGCGCCTTGTTGACGGTCTCGCGGGAGGCGCCGACGTACTGGGCCAGCTCCTCCTGAGTGAGGTCGTGATGGACCCGCAGGCCCTCCTCGGTGCGCTGCCCGAAGCGCTCGGCGAGGTCGAGCAGCGCCTTGCCGACCCGGCCGGGCACGTCGGTGAAGACGAGGTCGGCCATCACGTCGTTGGTGCGGCGCAGCCGCTGCGCGAGGGCACGGAGCAGGTGGAGGGCGACCTCAGGACGTCCGGTGAGCCAGGGCCGCAGGTCGTCGTGGCCGAGCCCGGCCAGGCGCACATCGGTCAGGGCGATCGCGCTGGCCGTACGGGGGCGCGGGTCGAACAGGGACAGCTCTCCGAACATCTCACTCGGGCCGAGCACGCTGAGCAGGTTCTCGCGGCCGTCGGGGGCCGTGCGGATTAATTTGATCTTGCCGTCCAGTACGACGTAGAGCCTGTCGCCCGTCTCTCCCTCGCTGAAAAGCGTCTGCCCCTTGTGGAGCTCCACCTCCGAGATGCCCGTACGGAGCGCGGCCGCGCTCTCACGGTCGAGCGCGGAGAACAAAGGGGCCCTGCCCAGCACTTCGTCGGTATTCACGGTGCCTCCTCGCTCCAGTGGTCGCGCCAACACGACTGCGCTCCACACCTGGGATCGCGCTCACTGCTAGACATTGTGACGTACCGCACCAAGCGGGTCTCATGGAGCCCGTCCGCGTAGGCTGTCGGATGCCCCGCAAAGTAACCTCCGCTGGGGAGTCCCGGCTCGCCTTGGTGCGCCGAGCTCGGCGAATGACCCGAATCCCGGCGGGAGCCTACCCCGACGCCCACTGCGAACTCGACTTCGGCAACCCGCTGGAGCTGCTGGTCGCAACGATCCTCTCAGCGCAGTGTACGGACAAAAGAGTCAATCTGGTTACTCCGGCACTTTTTGCCAAGTACCGGACGGCTGCTGACTATGCCGGCGCCGACATGGCCGAGCTGGAGGAGATCATCCGCTCGACCGGATTCTTCCGGGCGAAGGCGAACAGCATCATGGGCATGGCGCAGGCTCTGTGCGACCGCTACGGCGGCGAGGTGCCCGGCAAGCTCAAGGAGCTCGTCACCCTGCCGGGGGTCGGCAGGAAGACCGCCAACGTGGTGCTCGGCAACGCGTTCGTCCCGCCCAAGGCAACATGAAAGCGCCGGATCCTCCAGGGAGAAAGTCCTCCCGCTGAACTCGGCGAACACGGAGAAGGCCGCTTCGCCGACGGTGGCGGCCGTGGAAGGTCGGAGCGGCTTCACCGCCCAGTCGGGGGTGGCGGAGCTCTTGACCAGTGAGCTGGGTCTGGCTCGGCTCACGAAGCTGTTCGAAGCGGCGTGGATCTCTGCGGTTCACCTGAGACGAACGGGTTCCCTTCGACCACGACGCAGCCGAGCGCGAAATCAGGATGATCAAGCGATGTCCGCTGCGCGACCCGGCGAAGGAATGGTCCCTGTGGGATATGTATACATCGGTTTGAAGGGTTTTATGCGAAGCATTTCAGGTGTGCCGATCCTGCTATTCACTGCGAATGTGCCAAAGGCCAGGACCCACGCCTGCGGTGATGCGTCTTAGCTGGTCAGGACACCTTCACTGCGATCGGCGGCCCCGGCATCACGTCACAGGCCCGTAAGAGTCAACGAGTGCATTCCGCTGTAGCGTCGGAGTGTGATCGATCATTTCGCCATGAGCGGTCGTCCGCCGCGTTCGCCCGCGGCATGCGAGCCGGCTAACGACAATCGCGGCGGTTCTGGTTTTCCCGGCTTTCCGGCCACGGGATCCGGCGAACGGGGAGACGCCGCGTGATCGGCGCCTTCTATGAGGACGCGTTGATGGGAGGGGACGTGGACGTCGAGTACTCCGACGGACGGGTCCGGCCCCTGGCCGCCGAGCGGTGGTTGCGGCCGATCGAGGGTGACGGGGCACTGCTGGCCAGGTGCGGCGGGCCGACGCTCGACGTCGGTTCCGGGCCCGGCCGGCTGACCGCGGCCCTGGCCCGGATGGGCGTGCCGGTCCTTGGCATCGACATCACCCCGCTGGCGGTGACGCTGACGCGGCGCGCGGGCGGGCCGGCGCTGCGCAGAAGCGTCTTCGAGTGGCTGCCCGGCACCGGCCGCTGGGCCGTGGCGCTGCTGGCCGACGGGAACATCGGAATCGGTGGCGACCCGGCGGCCCTGCTGCGCCGGCTCCGCGAGCTGGTACGGCCCGGCGGCGCGGTGATCGCCGAGCTGGCGCCGCCCGGGTCGCGGAGCGGAGTGGAGTGGGTGCGGCTGCGTCGCGGCGGGCGGGCGGCCGACTGGTTTCCCTGGGCGACGGTCTCCGCCGACGACATCGGACCGCTCGCCCGCAGCTGTGGCTTCCCTTCCGCGGATCAGTGGAACGAGGCGGGACGATGGTTCGCCACCCTGACCTGAAGAACCCGGAGAACCCGGAGAACCCGCAGGACCCGAGACGATCCCTCTGCTCCTGGCCAAGCTGTGGACCGAGGACGACGTCCGTCGCCTGCGCACCGAGCCGTTCAGCCCGCCTCCCCGTCATGGTCAGTGCGCGGCCATGCTCATGCGCACGGCGTCCAGCGTCGCGGCGAACCTGGTGCCGGGGGCCTGCGCGGCGACGTGGAGGGCGTCGGCGAAGGTGTCGACGTCGTGCAGTTCGGGCAGCAGGGCCAGGCGCAGCCCGGCCTGGCGCAAGCGCTTGAGCTGGGCCGCTCCGGTGCCCGGTCGTGACATGGGCACGCCGAGTAGCAGCGCGGGGTCGGGGCGGCGCAGGCCGAGGAGCCAGAAGCCCCCGTCCGCGGCGGGACCGTACACCGCGTCATGCTCGGTCAGCGCGTCGGCGGCGGCTTCGAGCAGGGACGGGGTGAGCTGGGGGGTGTCCATCCCGACGAGCACGGTCGGCACGGGGTGCAGCCCGTGGGCGTCGGTGAAGGCGGCCGCGAGCCGCTCGTCCAACCCACGCCCGCGTTGCGGGATCACCGTGAAACCGGGAGGCAACCAGGGCCCTGGCAGCCCTTGGAGGGCGAGGACCTGGTGCGGCGCGCACGTCGCGGCCACTGTGTGCAGGGTGTCCTCCAGGGCGGCGGCCGCGAGCCGGGCGGCCTGTTCCTCGGTGCAGGGCGGGCAGAGCCGGGTCTTGACCTGGCCGGGTACCGGCTCCTTGGCGATGACCAGGATCTGCGTCACGCGGTCTCCCTGATGACCCGCCGCATGTCGCCGATGGCGCGCACGGTGCCGCGTACCGTGCCGGTGACCTTGGAGCGGCCCGCGCGCGGAAGGTAGTCCACCTCGGCCTCGGCGATCCGCCAGCCGTCCGCGGCGGCGCGCAGCACCATCTCCAGCGGGTAGCCGAACCTGCGGTCACGCAGGGCCAGGGCGAGGAGCCCGGTGCGGCGGGCCGCGCGCATCGGGCCGAGGTCGTGCAACGCGGCCCCGGTGCGGCGGCGCAGCCGGTGGGCCAGCAGGGCGTTGGCGGCGCGCGCGTGCGGCGGCCAGGCGCCGGGCGACCGGGCGATCCGCCGGCCGAGCATCAGGTCGGCGTCTCCGGCTCCTACGGGCCCGGTCACCCTGGGCAGTTGCCGCGGGTCGAGGGAGGCGTCGGCGTCCATGAAGGCGACGATGTCCGAAGTCGCGGCCAGCAGCCCGGCGTGGCAGGCGGCGCCGAAACCGCGCCGCGGCTCCACGATCACCCGGGCCCCAAGGCCGGTGGCGATCTTCACCGAGTCGTCTGCCGACCCGTTGTCCACCACGATGGGCCGGTAGCCGGCCGGCATGCGCTCCAGGACCCAGGGAAGCGCGGCCTCCTCGTCCAGGCACGGTAGCACCACGTCGATCTCCATGGGTCCGACGCTAAGGCAGGGCGGGCCTGAGGATTCTTACGGCGTGGTGACGCCGTCTTCAAAATAAGTGCAGCTCAGACCTACTGTTACGGTGTGGCGGAAAGATCGGGTCGGTGGACGACCGGCACGCGTACCCGTACCTGCGAGGCGGGGAACCCCGGTGGCCCCCGGACGCGCGGGGCGCTCGCCGGGTGGGGGGCGCTGATCGCCGGCTGCTTCGCGGTGGGGGCGGTCCTGCACGCGCTCGGCGTGCTGCGGATCGATCACCTGCCGCCGCTGCACGCGCACTTCCGGGTGCTCACGGTCACGCTGCTGCCGGCGGTCGCCTTCGCGGTGGTCGCCGTACGGAACCTGCCGGGATGGGCCGGGCAGGGCGGGTTCGGACGAGCCCTGCTCGTCGCCTGCGGATGCGCGCTGGCCTGGACGATCTTGCTGGCGATATCGGCCGACGGACTGGCCGCACCGTTCACTCACCGCGAGGAGTACCTAGCCGTGCTGCCCGCGGTGGGCCACGACCCGCTCGGCTGGCTGGCGACCTTCACGCAGCGGCTGCCGGAGTATCCGACGCACGTGCGCGGGCATCCGCCGCTGCCGGTGCTCGTGGTGTGGGCGCTCGCCGCCGTGGGCCTGGGCGGGCCGCTGTGGGCGGCGATCCTGGTGATCCTCGCCGGCTGCTCGGCGACGGTGGCGATCGGGCTCACCGTACGCCGCCTGGCGGGGGAGGACGCGGCCCGGCGGGTGCTACCGTACCTCGCCCTCACCCCGGCCTCGGTCTGGATCGCCACCACGATGGACGCCTTCTTCGCCGGTGTCGGCGCGTGGGGCGTCGCGCTCCTGGTGCTCGGCCGGAGCACCACGACCAGGACGTGGTACGCGGCGGGGGCGGGGGTGCTGCTCGGCGCACTGCCTTACCTCAGCTACGGGCTGGTCCCTTACCTGGTGATCCCGGCGAGCGTCGCCCTGCTCGCCCGGCTGCCGCGCCCGGCGGTGCTCGCCGCCCTGGCCGGGGCGGCGGCCGTGACGGGCCTGTTCGCGGCGGCGGGTTTCTCGTGGCTCGCCGGGGTGGCGGCCACCCACGCGGAATGGGCGGCCGACCCGGGCGCCGCCCGCCCCTACCTGTACTTCCTGGTGGCGAACCTAGCCGTCCTCGCCCTGATCACCGGCCCGGCCACGACCGCGGGCCTCGTCCACGCGGGGCGCCACCTCACCCACTGCCCGGCCGTCACCGCGGTCTGCGGGAATCCTCGTGCCCACATCCCTATGGCCGGGATCGTGGCCGCCGTGATGAACCTGGCACGCCGCCACGGGATCGCCGCCGTGGTGGCCGCGGCGCTGGTGGCGGTGCTGGCGCTGGACGTCAGCGGGGTGACGCGGGGGGAGGTGGAGCGCATCTGGGTGGCCTTCGCCGTGTGGATCGGCCTGTCGGCGGCGTACGCTCCCGGCCGCCGCATGCTCGCCGCGCAGGCTTTGACCGGTCTGCTGCTGCAAGGGCTGGTCGCATCTCCCTGGTGACCGGGGCCATCCCTCTCACGTCGCCGACACGATCCGCGACCCGGCGTGACGCCTTCTTCGTCGCCCCGCCGGGACCTCACATGGGCGAGTCAGGCAAGAGGAGCGCCGGCGAACTCCTTCATGCCCTCGGCGAAGGTGGTGCGCGCCCGGAAGCCGAGTTCCTCGGAGGCCCGGACGGGTGAGGCCACGATGTGCCGGACGTCGCCGAGCCGGTACTCGCCGGTGAGGACGGGATCCGGGCCGCCCCGCTCGGCGGCGAGCGCGGCGGCCATCTCGCCGACCGTGCGCGGCTCGCCGCTGGCGATGTTGTACGCGGCCAGGGCTCCCGGCGTGCCGCCGGACAGGGCGGCGAGGTTGGCCCGGGCGACGTCGCGGACGTGCACGAAGTCGCGCCTTTGCCGGCCGTCCTCGAAGACCCTCGGCGCGCGTCCCGCCTCCAGCGAGGACCGGAAGATCGCCGCCACGCCGGAGTAGGGCGTGTCCCTGGGCATCCTCGGCCCGTAGACGTTGTGGTAGCGCAACGCGACCGCCGTGCCGCCGGTCTCCCTCGCCCAGTTGGCGGACAGGTGCTCCTGGGCGAGCTTGGTGGTGGCGTAGGCGTTGCGCGGGTCGGCGGGCGCGTCCTCGCCGATCGTGACGGGCGTCGCGGGGGAGCCGCACCGGGGGCAGCGCGGTTCGAACAGCCTCCGCGCCAGGTCCGCTGCGGCACGCGGGCCCGGCCGCACCCGCCCGTGCCGGGCGCACTCGTAGGCCCCCTCCCCGTAGACGACCATCGAGGACGCCAGCACCAGCCGCCCGGTACCGTGCCCGGCCATCGCCGCGAGCAGTACGGCGGTGCCATAGGCGTTGACCGACGTGTACTCCGGCAGATCGGCGACGTCCACGCCGAGCCCGACCTTGGCCGCCTGGTGCACCACCGCCTCCACACCGGGGAGCACTTGGTCCAGGACGGCGGTGTCGCGCACGTCGTCCCCGTTCCGCAGGTCGATCCCCGAGACGGCGTGCCCGGCCTCCTCCAGCGCCTCGACGACATGACTTCCGATGAACCCGGCCGAACCGGTCACGAGTACCCTCACCCGGCCGACGGTAGGCCCCATCCCACAAGCCGGGGCGCAATGGCCGAGGAGAGTTCGAAGGCCGTAAGAATTCTTGGCCGACACCGGCGGCGGCCTTTCCTGGACTCCAGACACTGAACCAGGGTGGTGGCCCACACCATCCCGGCCATGGTGGCGACTTGCCCGTCCGCGAGCACTGGAATGCGGAGGCGCTGACGAAGCTCGGTGTGTCAGGGGACGTCCGGCGCGGGTCGAGGTTCAGATGGCGGTGGCGCCGACCAGGACGCCTGCGGTCTTCCGCTGCTCCCGCTTGGGGAAAGCCATTCCCCCGGAGACGGAGTATGACGGAAAACAGGGCGTGGTCCGACTTTGGCCGACGGTATTCACGGTGAGAACTGGCGGTAGGTCGGTGGCCGGCTCCTGCCTGCGCCGGCTTCGGGGGGATCATGTCGGATGCGTCGGACGGGCGCCGTCACCATCAGGGTCGGTCTGCGGCAAGCAGGCCCGGCGCGCGGCTGAGGGCGTACCTGCGGGGGCAGGAGCGTCCGCCGGGCCCGTTCCGGCCGGAGTTCTGGCGCAGTCCGCTGCGTGGCCCGTGGCTGACCTCCGTGTTCGGGCTGGTGCTGCTGGTCGGGCTTCCGCTGGTGGCCATCACGGGCCTGATCTCGTACGCCGCCTATGATCCCCGGCTACCGGGCAACGACCTCACGCCGGAAAGAGGGCTGTTCGGCTTCTATCTCTTCGACTGGCCGACCAGCCCGGTCTGGCTCTACCGCGTTACCCAGGGCGTGCACGTCATCCTCGGCCTGACGCTGGTGCCGATCCTGCTGGCCAAGCTGTGGTCGGTGATCCCCAAGCTGTTCACCTGGCCGCCGACCGGCACCCCGGCGCAGACGCTCGAACGGGCCAGCCTGCTGCTCCTGGTCGGCGGCGCGGTCTTCGAGTTCGTCACCGGCATCCTCAACATCCAGCTCTTCTACGTCTTTCCCTTCTCCTTCTACCCGGCGCACCTGTACGGCGCATGGATCTTTCTGGCCGCGCTGGCGGTGCACATCGCCATCAAGCTGCCCCGGCTGCTCACATCCCTGCGATTCCGCAGCTTCCGTCAGGAACTGCGCACATCTCTGCGCGACACGCGCCCGGAACCACCTGACCCCGACGGCCTGGTCGCCGCCGCTCCCGCGCCGCCGACCATCTCACGCCGGGGCCTGCTGGCCTTCGTCGGCGGCGGCTCCCTGACCGTACTCGGCCTGTCGGCCGGGCAGACGATGGACGGCCCGCTGCGGCGTACCGCGCTGCTCGCCCCGCACGGGCGGTACTACGGGTCCGGGCCGAACGACTTCCAGGTGAACAAGACGGCGGCGAGCGTGGGCGTCGTCGCGGCCGAAACCGGGCCCGAGTGGCGGCTGACGGTGCATGGCGCCCGTCAGGTGCGGTTGTCGCGTGAGGAACTGCTGGCCATGCCGCTGTACACCTACCGGTTGCCGATCGCCTGCGTGGAGGGATGGTCCACCGAGCAGACGTGGACCGGCGTCCGGCTCACCGACTTGGCACGTTTGGGCGGGGCGGACGGCGGCGCGGGCGTCTACGTCCGCTCGCTGCAGCGGGGCGGTGTGTTCAGCCACGTGTCGCTGAGCCCGGGGCAGGCGACCGATCCCCGTTCCCTGCTGGCGCTGCGGGTCAACGGCGCCGACCTGTCGCTGGACCACGGGTTCCCCGCCCGGATCATGGTGCCCAACGCCCCCGGCGTGCACAACACCAAATGGGTGCGCGAGCTCGACTTCCGGGCCCCGCCATGAGGGGCGGGATCAGTGCCATGAGGGGCAGGATCGGCGAGGCGCGCCGGCGGGCGCGAGAACGCTATGGCGCCGGTCTGTGGCACCTGTTCGCACTGTTCGCCTGCTTCGGGGTGGCCGCCTACGCCCTCACTCGTGTCATCGCCGCCGGCATCCTGCTGGGATTCCTGCTGTGGTTCCTCGGAGCCGTGATCCTGCACGATCTCGTCGTCCTTCCTCTCTACTCCGCGGCGGACCGTCGCCTACAGCGCCTCCCAGCGGTGGGCGATAGGCGACCGGGGCCGTCGGTCGACTACCTGCGGGTACCGGCGGGGCTGTCGGGGCTGCTGCTGCTCATCTGGTTCCCCCTCATCCTGCGCGCGTCCGAGTACAACTACCGGAAGGCGACGGCCCTGAGCACCGACCCGTACCTCGGCCGATGGCTGCTGGTCACCCTGGCGCTCTTCGCCGGGTCCGCACTCGTCTACGCCGTGCGGCGCGCGGCCGGCGGCCGCCTGGCCGGCAGGGCGCACCGGTGAGCACCCGGCCGATCGGCGACTACGCGATGGTGTCGGACTGCCGGTCGGCCGCCCTGGTGAGCCGCGACGGCTCGGTGGGCTGGCTGTGCCTGCCTCGCTTCGACAGCCCCGCGATCTTCGCCCAACTGCTCGATGACGATGCCGGCCACTGGGCGCTCGGTCCGGCCTGCCCGGCCGAGGTCACCCGCCGCTACGTCCCCGGCACCCTGGTGCTGGAGACCACGTTCCGTACCCGTGAGGGCACGCTGGTCCTGACGGACGCGCTCGCACTGGGCGCCGGGGAGCGTGGGCACGATCTGGGAGCGTCCTCCGCCGGGCTGGTGCTGCGGCAGGTGACCTGCGTCGAGGGCAGTGTGGCCGTGGACATGGCCTACGCGCCGCGTCCGGAGTTCGGCCTCGTCCACCCGCTGATGCAGCCCGTCCGCGGCGGTCTGATCGCGCGCGGCGGCGCGACCGCGCTGACCCTGTCCAGCCCGGTGGAGTTGCGGGTGAGCGGCTCCGTGGCGGACGCCGCCGTCACCTTGCGGGCCGGGCAGAGCCTCGGCTTCGCGCTTCAGGCCGGCTGGGCATGGGACCCCGATCCGCCGTGCCGCACCTCCCGCGAGGTACGGCGCAGGGTCAAGGACACCGTCCGGGGCTGGCGCTCCTGGTCACGGCTGCACGCGAGCTACGAAGGCCCCTGGCGCGATCTGGTCGAGCGCAGCGGCAGAGTGCTGAAGGCGATGACGTACGCTCCCACCGGGGCCATCGTCGCCGCGGTCACCACTTCCCTGCCCGAGTGCATCGGCGGGGAGCGCAACTGGGACTACCGCTACACCTGGGTCCGGGACGCCAGTTTCACCCTGCAGGCCCTGTCCACCGCCGCCTGCGAGATCGAGGAGACCGCCTTCTTCGGCTTCCTGGCCCGCGCCTCGGCCACCCAGCTCGATCGCGGCGCCGATCTGCAGATCATGTACGGCGTCGGCGGCGAACGCGACCTGAGCGAACGACGCCTGCCGCACCTGCGCGGCTGGCGCGGCAGCTCTCCGGTGCGGGTCGGCAACGACGCCTGGCGCCAGGCTCAGCTCGACGTCTACGGGGAGTTGCTGGACGCCGCCCACCAGACCTACTGTGACACCGGCCCGTTCGACCCGTTCACCCGCGCGATGCTGGTCGGGGTGGCCGAAGCCGCCGCCCGTCGCTGGCGGGAGCCGGACCAGGGCATCTGGGAGGTCCGCGGGCCCAGCCGGCACTTCACGCATTCCAAGCTGATGTGCTGGGTCGGGCTGGACCGGGCTATCGCGCTCGCTCCGCTGCTGGAGGCAGGCGGGCGCGTCGGTGACTGGACGCGCGTCCGGGAAGAGATCCGCGCCGCGATCCTGAGCCAGGCGTGGAACCCGCGGATCGGCGCCTTCACGCAGACGTTCAGCGGCACCGGCCTGGACGCCGCGCTGCTGGTGATGCCGCTGGTGGGATTCCTCGCCCCGGACGATCCACGGGTCCGGTCCACCGTGCGCGCCATCGCCACCGGCCTGAGCGACGCCCGCGGCCTCGTCCACCGCTACCACGCCGCCGACGGGCTCGCCGGACAGGAGGGCACGTTCCTGCTGTGCACCTTCTGGCTCGCGCACGCCTTGGCCCTCACCGGCGAGCGACCCGCGGCCAGAAGGGTGTTCGAGACCGCCGTCTCCTATGCCAACGACGTCGGCCTGCTCGCCGAGGAGGTCGACTCGGCCACCGGAGAGCCGATCGGCAACTTCCCGCAGGCTCTCAGCCACATCGGCCTGATCAACGCAGCCCATGCCATACGTGACACATCTCGATCTCGTAGGACGATGAGCGCGTACCCAGGTACCGGATGCAACCCCTGAACGGTGCGACATTCGTAGCGTAATGGCCTTCGATGCTCGGCGGCCCAGGCTAGTCAGTGGCGGTAGCGTCTGCTGGCGGGACAGCACTTGCCGACGGGCGCCCCGCTGTGCAGGAGCCGCCGGCGCGCCCGCACGCCGGACCGAACCAAAACCTACGCCCACCCGCCGGCACTCCAACGCCGGGAACAACCGCCGTCGAGCGCCTTGGCGGACATGGCGGAGCGCGGCGCCTGCGATGCGCCGAGGTCTTACGCTGGACGCCATGGCGACGCAGGTGGTGACCCCGGGGCAGAGGGCGAAGCGGTTCCAGAACGAGACCCGACTGGGTTTGGTGCGGCGGGCCCGCAGGATGACCCGGATCTTGGCCGAGACCTACCCCGACGCGCACTGCGAGTTGAACTTCAACACTCCGTTCGAGCTTCTGATCGCCACGGTGATGTCGGCGCAGACCACCGATGTGCGGGTGAACATGGTCACCCCGACTCTGTTCGCCAAGTATCCGACCCCTGAGGATCTGGCCGCGGCCGATCCGGAGGATGTTGAGGAGATCATCAAGTCGACCGGTTTCTTCCGGGCGAAGACGAAGGCGATCATCGGGTTGTCGGTGGCGCTGCGGGACAGGTTCGCAGGTGAGGTGCCCAGGACCTTGGTAGAGATGGTCACTTTGCCGGGGGTGGGGCGCAAGACGGCCAATGTCGTGTTGGGGAACGCACGTGATCCTAAAACGGGAGAACCCTTCGACGTGCCCGGGATCACGGTGGACACCCACTTCCAGCGGCTCACCCGCCGCTTCGGGTGGACGACGGAGACCGACCCTGTCAAGATCGAGCACGCCGTGGGCGACCTGATCCCCAAGAGCGAGTGGACGCAGATGTCCCACTATCTGATCTGGCACGGCCGCCGCATCTGCCACGCCCGCAGGCCGGCCTGTGGCGTGTGCCCGCTCGCGAGCCTGTGCCCGTCCTACGGCGAGGGCCCGACCGACCCCGCCCAGGCGTCGAAGCTCGTCCGCACCGGCCCGTTCTCATGACCGACCGGCCCGCCCCGCCGCGTCATGACCGGGGTGCCCGGCCCGTCCCGTCGCGTCCGTAATGGGGCGATCGGCCCGCCCCCTCGCGTCCGTACCGGGGCGATCGGCCCGCCCCGTCGCGTCCGTACCGGGGCGATCGGCCCGTCTCCCCGATGTGGCCGCCCCGCCCGCACCGGTCCCTGATCGGCCCGTCTCGCGGGGCCGTCGGGCGTCACGTGTCTGTGCCTCCATGGGCCATCTTGGGGAAGCAGCCGGGTGCCGCTGATGTTGCTCCCCGCAGGAGGTATCGCATGACTGCGCCCGTGCCCGGCTGGCTGAACGACCTCGCGGCCAGCGCCCCCGACCGTCCCGTCCCCGCCCCCATGCGGCCCCCGCTCGACGGCGGGCGTCACGCGGCGGTCCTGCTGCTGTTCGGCGAGTCGGCCGACGGGCCCGACGTCCTGCTCATCCAGCGCAGCGCGAAGGGGCGCAACCACGCGGGTCAGCCCGCGTTCCCCGGTGGAGGGGTGGATCCCGGCGACGGCGGCCCCGTGGGGGCCGCTCTGCGCGAGGCCGAGGAGGAGACGGGCCTCGATCCGAGCGGCGTCCACGTGATCGGCACGTTGCCGGAGCTGTACATCTGGCGGAGCGACAACCGGGTGACGCCGGTGCTGGGCTGGTGGCACACGCCGAGCACGGTGCATGCCGCCTCGCCCGACGAGGTCGAGGCGGTGGCACGCGTGCCGATGGCGGAGCTGGCCGACCCCGTCAACCGCCTGCGGCTCCGCTTCCCTGGCGGTTACACCGCCGGGCCGGCCTTCCGGGTGCGGGGCATGCTCGTCTGGGGCTTCACGGCGGGCGTGCTCGACGACGTGCTGGCGGTAACCGGGTTCGAACGGCCCTGGGACGACGACCGCATCGAGGACCTGCCACCCGAAGTCCTCAGACTCGCCCGGCGCTGACGGACCCCGGCCCCCTGCGGAAGGCTCCCGCCGAAGCCCTGCGGAAGCCCTGCGGAAGCCCTGCGGAAGCCTCCGCGGAAGGTTCCTGCGGAACCCTCTGCGCGAGGCCTGGCTCGGGGGGCCTGTTCGGGAGCCTCTACGGGAGTATCAGGCCCAGCGCCGCCCAGTCGGCCACGTCGTCGTCGGGGTCCCTGGCGAGCCGCCGCAGCGCCGCGAGCCCGGCCGGGTCCGCCGGACGTCCAAGGACGTGCGACAACGCGTACGCCGCCCCGTAACGCACGGTGGGATCCTGGTGGGTGGCCAGCTCGATCACCGACGGCAGGGCCCTCGGGTCACGCAGGTGCCCGAACGCGATCAGCACAGCGTGGAGCACCCGTACGTCGTCGTCGCCGGCGGCCAGGTAGCGCAGGACGGAGAGGGTCTTGTCGACGAACGGACGCTGCGGCGCGCCGAGCTCTCCGAGGATGTCCACGCCCAGCACCCGCTCGGCGCGGGAGTCGCTCCCACAGAGCCTCCTGGCCTCGGTGAAGGTCTCCAGATCGCCCTTCGCGTGAAGGGCGCCCACGGCCTTCCACCTGATCGGGCCGTCCGGGTCCTCGTCGTCGAGCGCGAGCGCGATCAGCTCGCCGACGCCGCGCGCTGCCAGGCCGTGGCTGGTGGGCAGGCCGGCGCCCTCCCATCGGAGAGGCGCGTGCTCGCGCGGCCTTCCTAAGCTCGGCTCCCTGACGTTCGCCGGTGTCGGTTCGAGCACGTCTTCCCACCCTTGGTGTCGTTCCTCCGTGTTCCCCGGCCTTGAGCTCCGAGGGCTTTCCGTCCCCACTTCTCGCACGTCGGCGGATTGGGATGTTCGTACGCCGGCCTGGCTGGGTTCATACGCGTCACCCGGGTTATGGCCGCTTACATTCCCTGTGGCAGGCTCGTGTGGGTTTGCCGGGCCGGGCCGGGCGCCGGTGCCGGTGCTCCCGTGGGAGCGGCCCCCGGTGCCTGTGCCCGTGCCGGGGTGCCCGTCCGTACGCCTGTCGTTCGACCCCCCGATCGATACCATGCGGCAACGATATCGAGCCAACGGGTGCACGGCTTGTGGCCGCGCTGGATACCGTTGAAGCGTGAGCGGCGATCTCCTCGACTTCATCCTGATTGTTCTCGTGATTGCCTTTGCCGTTTCCGGCTACCGGCAGGGGTTCATCATCGGGGCCTTCAGCTTCCTCGGTTTCGTCGGGGGAGGTTTTCTCGGGGTCCTGATCGCGCCGCCGATCGCGCACGCGGTCGTCAGCGCCTCCACGGAGCAGGCGTTGCTCGCCATCGTGATCGTGTTCCTGGCGGCGGTCGTCGGCCAGTTCGCGTCCTCCACGATCGGCGCGGTCGTCCGCAGCCATGTCACCTGGGAGCCCGCCCGCACGGTCGACGCGGTCGGCGGCACCTTCACCAGCGCGCTGTCCGTGCTGGTCATAGCGTGGCTGATCGGCTCGCTGCTCTCCGTCGCCCCCTTTCCATGGTTGCGGCAGCAGACCAACGGCTCGCTGCTGCTCCAGACCGTCGACACGGCGATGCCCGAGCAGGCCAAGGACTGGCGGCTCTCCTTCAAGAAGTTCGTGGACACCTCGGAGTTCCCGCAGGTGTTCAACGCGATCGGCGGCGGCCAGTTCGTCGACGTCCCGCCGCCCGACGCGAGCGTGGTCAAGGGGCCCCAGCTCCAGAAGGCCCGCCGCGCGATCGTCAAGGTCCAGGGCACCGCGCCCGCGTGCCGCAAGCGCATCGAGGGCACCGGGTTCGTCTTCGCGCCCCACCGCATCATGACCAACGCGCACGTCGTCGCCGGGGTCACCCAGGAGCTGCGGGTCACCGACGAGAACCGTGTGGGGCATGACGCCCAGGTCGTGCTCTACAACCCCGACAGGGACATCGCCATCCTCTACGTCCCCGACCTGGACGTGTCGCCGCTGAAGTTCGACTACACCGCCGAGAGCCAGGACGACGCGATCATCGCGGGCTTCCCCAAGGGCAAGGGGTTCACCACCAAGCCGGCCAGGATCCGCGTCAAGCAGAACGCCAAGGCGTCCGACATCTACTCGCGCAAGACCGTCACCCGCGAGGTCTACGCGATCCGCGGGCTGGTGCAGGCCGGGAACTCCGGCGGCCCCCTGCTCACCCCCAGCGGCCAGGTGTACGGGGTGATCTTCGCCGCGGCGACCGACGAGCCGGACACCGGGTACGCGCTCACCGCCGCGGAGGTACGGCCCGACGCCGACGACGGCAGCGGCGCCCTCGCGCGCGTCGACACCCAGGACTGCGACTAGCTGTACTCGGTCAGCAGGTCGGTGACGCGCCGAGGTCGGTGCTCGATCAATGGCCGCGTCCGGGGAGCTTCAGGATCTCGGCCACGCGGGTGATCGCGGCGCCGGGATCGGACGCCGGGTGCTCGGCCAGGTCGCGGGCGGTGCGCGCCATCTCGTCCAGGTCGAAGGGCTGATCTCGCGGGGGTTCGGGCGCGTATCGCGCGATATTGTCGGCACCACGGTTGAGCAGGGTGGCGGCCCCCCGGGCGTTCCCCCGCTGGATGTGGGTGAGCCCGACACAGACCTGCGCCAGTCCCTGCCAGAGTTCGCGCTCCTCCGCCGGTCCGGTCTTCCAGCGAGCCTCCAGCACCTCGTGGGCATGGAAGGGCCGTTCCTCGGCGAGGTAGCGGACCGCGTCGGCCACGGCCTGGCCGGCGCCGGGCGCGTAGTCGTCGGGGACCCGCTCCACACCGGGCACGCCCTTAGGCAGGGGACGGCCCAGCGCGTCCCTGGGACGGGCGTTACGCGGCCGTCCAGCGGGATCCCTGTCTCGCCCCACCTGGCTCATCGTCGCTCCGTCCCGGCCTCTGGAAGCCGCCCGCCTGGTGCCCTCACCGGTCGGGCTCGGGGTCGCCGAGCCAGCCCAGCAGCTCCGCGTCGAACTGCTCGGGGCGCTCCTCGTGCGGGAAGTGCCCGGCGCCCTCGATGAGCCGCCAGCGGTACGGCGCGGCGACGTACCTGCTGGAGCCCTGGGCCGTACGCGGCAGCGTGCAGGGGTCGAGCGAGCCGTGCATCTGCAGCGTCGGCATCTCGATCTCGGTGCGCATGAGCCTGCGGTAGCGCATGCCGTCCGGCCGGAGCTGCGAGCGTACGAACCAGCGGTGGTACTCCAGCGCGCAGTGGGCGACCGTGGGGATGCGGAACACGTCCCG
Organism: Sphaerisporangium sp. NPDC049003; assembly: GCF_043197795.1. NCBI lineage: Bacteria > Bacillati > Actinomycetota > Actinomycetes > Streptosporangiales > Streptosporangiaceae > Sphaerisporangium > Sphaerisporangium sp. NPDC049003. Next base: position 123,372 of record NZ_JBICTU010000001.1, on the reverse strand, counting down.
GTACGTGCCGGCGACGTCCTCCTCGGGCCACTCGGGCCCCGACCAGGCGTCCAGCAACTGCCCGACGCGCGAGGCGTTGTCCTTGGTCAGCCACCGCTCGGGGAGCCACGGAAGCTGGGAGCCGAAGAGGTGACCGCTGGCCTTGAGCTGCCCGAAGGGCTGGGTCAGCATGGCCTGGCGCAGCCGCAGGGGATGCGGGGCCGAGACGGTGACCAGGCGGCGCACCGCCTTGGGGTCCGTCGCCCCCATCGTCCACGCGACCAGGCCGCCCCAGTCGTGGCCGACCACGACCGCGCACGTCTCGCCGAGCGCGCGGATCAACCCGGAGATGTTGCCCGCCAGCGCGGGCAGGTCGTACCCCCGGGGAGGCTTGTCGCTCGCCCCGTACCCGCGCAGGTCCACCGCGACGGCCCGGTACCCCGCCTCCGGCAGGGACACGAGCTGGCGGCGCCAGGTCCACCAGAACTGCGGGAAGCCGTGCAGCAGCAGCACCATGGGCCCTTCACCGGCCTCCGCGATGTGGAACATCCCGTTCCCCGCGTGGACGGAGCGATGGGTCCAGGGCCCGGGTATCCGGGCCAGCGACTCGTCGGGACGCGTGCTCATGGCGTAGCTCACGGCCGGGGGCTCGTATGCCCGGGGTCGGGGAGGGAGTCGGTCTCGTCGGTCACGGGCACGCGGTGGTGGCCGACCTGCCCCGCCGTGGGGCCACGGTAGGGCTCGGGTACGCGCGTGGGGCCCGTGCCCACCAGGGCGTCGAGCTCGTCGTCGTGCGTGCCGCCGTTCTTGAGGTTCTTCAGGCTCCGGGTGGTGCGCTTCATCCCGGCGAGGCCCTTGAGCCTCCGGTAGCCGACGAAGGCCAGCAGCAGGGCCACGATCAGGTAGAACGCGGTCACGATGGTGAACGCCAGCCACCGCATCATGCCGAGCTGCACGAGCCCGTAGGCGATCGCGAACGACGCGAGGATCAGGCACAGGTGCAGCATGAACGCGGCCACGCCGAAGAGCCCGGCCGCCGTGCCTACCCGTTTCGCGTCGAACTTCAGCTCGGCCTTCGCCAGCTCGATCTCCGAGCGGACCAGGGTGGATATGTGGTGGCTCGCCTGGGCGACGAGGGCGCCGAGCGATTCCTCCTCGGGAGGAGCGGCCATGTGTGCTCTCCTAACGGAAATTCCGGACACATTCATCTTGTGCGATGGTGCTTATCGTCGCGCCTCGCCGTCCGGTCCGCGGGTTCGGACGCGCACATGAGGCGAGATCGCCACGGCGATCGGGCTCGTGATGCGCGCTCCCCGCAGGCACGGCGGCCCCACTCCTCCGACAGTCTGGCCAGACCCGGCCGTACGGACAACCACGCGCCACCTAATATGCCCGGGTACTTCCCGATCGTGAGGCCGGCTATCACGATCACCGAAGATCCGTCGGATCCGTCAGATCCCGTCGGATCGGTCGGATCGGGTCGGACGGCAGAACCAACCGGACATCTAGGCACGACCATCCCCAGACTACTGAACGTGATCGCGGTACGGCCCTGCCGGGTCGCACGAGCGGTTTCGTCCAGGACGCGCGGAAGGCGCGGACCCGCAGCCGGGTCCGCGCCTTCCTCCCGTACCGCCGTACGGCGAGGCCGGGGGCCTCTCAGGCGTCAGTCCTCGGTCGAGGCCGAGGGCAGCTTCTCGGAGATCAGGTTCATCACAGAGCTGTCGGCCAGAGTGGTGACGTCGCCGATGCTGCGGTTCTCGGCCACGTCGCGGAGCAGACGGCGCATGATCTTGCCGGAACGGGTCTTCGGAAGCTCGGGCACCACCAGGATCTGACGCGGCTTGGCGATCGGGCCGAGCGCCTTGGCCACGTGGTCGCGCAGCTCCTTGGCGATGTTCTCGCCCTCCTCGGCGCCGCCGCGCAGGATGACGAACGCCACGATGGCCTGACCGGTGATCGGGTCGGTGGCGCCCACGACCGCCGCTTCGGCGACCTTCGGGTGGGACACCAGCGCCGACTCCACCTCGGTGGTCGAGATGTTGTGACCGGACACGAGCATGACGTCGTCGACCCGGCCGAGCAGCCACAGGTCGCCGTCCTGGTCGCGCTTGGCGCCGTCTCCGGGGAAGTACATCCCCTCGAAGCGCGACCAGTAGGTGTCGGCGTAGCGCTTGTCGTCGCCCCAGATGCCGCGGAGCATCGACGGCCACGGCTCGCGGACCACCAGGAACCCGCCGCCGCCGTCGGGCACGGACCTGGCCTCGTCGTCGACCACGTCGGCCACGATGCCGGGCAGCGGGCGCATCGCCGCGCCGGGCTTGCCTGAGGTCACGCCCGGCAGGGGGCTGATCATGATGGCGCCCGTCTCGGTCTGCCACCACGTGTCCACGACCGGGCTGCGGTTCCCGCCGATGTGCTCGCGGTACCAGACGTACGCCTCGGGGTTGATCGGCTCCCCGACGGACCCGAGGACGCGCAGCGTCGACATGTCGTACTTCGCGGGGATGTCGTCGCCCCACTTCATGAACGTGCGGATCGCGGTGGGGGCGGTGTAGAGGATCGTCACGCCGTACTTCTGCACGATCTCCCAGAAGCGCCCCCGGTGGGGGGTGTCGGGCGTGCCCTCGTAGATGACGCTGGTCGCCCCGTTGGCGAGCGGGCCGTACACGATGTAGGAGTGGCCGGTGACCCAGCCGATGTCGGCGGTGCACCAGTAGACGTCGGACTCCGGCTTGAGGTCGAAGACCGCGTGGTGCGTCCAGGCGACCTGCGTGAGGTAGCCGCCGGTGGTGTGCAGGATTCCCTTCGGGTTACCGGTCGTGCCGCTGGTGTAGAGGATGTAGAGGGGATCCTCGGCGTCGTGCTGCACGGGCTCGTGCCGCTCGCTCTGCCGGTCGACCAGCTCGTGCCACCAGATGTCCTTCTCCGTACGCGCGACGTCCTGGCCGGTCCTGCGGACGACGAGCACGTGCTCGATGCCCGGGCACTCGGCGACGGCCTCGTCCACGGTCGGCTTGAGCGCGCTCGGCGCGCCCCTCCGGTAGCCGCCGTCGGCGGTGATGACGAGCTTGGCGTCGGCGTCCTTGATGCGTCCGCTGAGCGCGCTGGCGGAGAACCCGCCGAAGACCACCGAGTGGATCGCGCCGACGCGGGCGCACGCGAGCATGGCGATCGGCAGCTCGGGGATCATCGGCATGTAGATCGCGACCCGGTCGCCCTTGCCCACGCCCAGCTCGGTCAGGGCGTTGGCGGCCTTGCTGACCTCGCGCAGGAGGTCGGAGTAAGTGAGCGTGCGGTTGTCGCCGTCCGGCTCGCCCTCCCAGTAGTACGCCACCTTGTCGCCGCGCCCGGCCTCGACGTGACGGTCGACGCAGTTGTAGGCGACGTTGAGCGTGCCGCCCAGGAACCACTTGGCGAATGGGGGATTCCACTCCAGAGTGGTCTCCCAGCGCTGCCCCCAGCTCAGCCGGTCGGCCGCCTTTTCCCAGAAGCCGAGACGATCGTCCGCCGCCTCGTCGTAGGCGTCGGCCGTGACGTTCGCGGAAGCCGCTAGGTCTGCCGGGGGCGCGAAGCTCCGGGTCTCTTGCAGCAGGTTCGACAGCGTCTCCTGGGTCTCGCGACCAGGGGTTTCCGGGGCCACAACGTACTCCTTCACATGGCCTGGCTCGATCGGGCTGGGTCCCACTTCACCAGGCTGGGGGTGGCGGGGACAAGAGGTGGGACCGGCCGTGCCGTTCGGTGATCATGTCTGACGTGGTTCACAACCGACTTTACAGACAGTCACAAAAACGACGCATTCGGTGCGGGAATGATATCTAACAATAAATGTGACAGGAGCCGGAGCGGGTTTCCGTGGACCTCGTTGAACGGTCCGAACCGCGCGCCGAACGGTTCACCGCATTCGCCGGGCGCCGTCGTCTTGACTCCGCGCGGGCCCGCTTCTGAACCGAGTGCGACTTTGCTCACACTCCCCTGGACTTCCCTTGACCCCTTGTTGACCTGCACTGCCGTCGGGACAGACTGTACTCGCGGGTAAGGTCGGGAGGCGTGAGCGACCCTCTGGCTGTCATCGCCCGGCTTCCTGGCGTCCCCGAGGCCGTACAGGAGGCCCGTACGGCCGTCGACCGACTCTACGGGCACCGCGTGCTGCGCCGGCGCGGGCCGGAGGTGTCGGCCGAGTCGGCCCTTCGCGGCGCGCGGGCCTCGGCGGCCCTGGAGGGCGCCGACATCCCGCTGGAGTCACTGCGGTCCGGCATGGCCGGGTCGCCCGTCGCCCAGGGGGCCCTTCGGGCGTCCTCCGAGGTGGGGAGGCTGTCCAAGACCTGGCGTACGGCCCCGCGGCAGGTGCTGGCACGCCTGCACGCCGTGGCCGCCGCGGACTTCTACCGGGAGCCTTCCGGGCCTGGTGCCGCGGGACGGCCCGGAGAACCGGGTGCGGGCCCTGGGCTTACCGGGATCGATGCCTGCCATGGGTTCACCGGGCGTGATGTGGGCGGTGGGTTCCTCGGGTCTGATGTCGGCGGTGGGTTCGCCGGGTCAGGTGGCGAGGGGGGGTACGCCGGTCCCGCCGACGGCGAAGAACCGCTGGGGCGGCCCCGCACAGGCCCCGCGACGTCCGACCTGCTCGGCCTCGGGCCGGCGCCCGCGGCGGAGGTCGCCGCGGCCCGGATGGCCTCGCTCGTGGCGCTCCTCACGACCCCCACGAAGGCTCCCGCGCTGGTGCTCGCCGCCATCGTCCACGCCGAGCTGGTGGTGCTCCGCCCGTTCGGGACCGCCGACGGCCTGGTGGCGAGGGCGGCCGAGCGGCTCACGCTCGTCGAGTTCGGCCTGGACCCCAAGTCCCTGGTGGCCGTCGAGGTCGGTCACGCCGATTCGGGAGAGGCTTACAGGGAGGGCCTTCGGGGGTACCTGAAGGGGACCTCTGAGGGCGTCGCGGGCTGGGTACGGCACTGCGCAACGGCTGTGGAGCTGGGCGCTCGCGAGTCCACCGCCATCTGCGAAGCGCTCCAGCGAGGCTGACCCGGCACGCCCTCCGGGGCCGCGCCTGCCTGAGACCGTCCTGTGGGCCGGCGATTTCGGTCCTGGCCTTGGCGTGGTCGGCGCGTGGCCGGGTTCGCCGAAACCCGCATGCGCAAGCGCAGGATGTTCTTGGGGTCTGGGGCGTGTGCGCGGAAACATCTTCGCCGGAACGGTGCGAGGAAGCCAAATCTTGCGTTGCTGGCGAGGGAACGCGAAAACCTTTGTACACAAGCGAACGGCGTCCCTGGTCTGGGACGCCGTCGCCAGTACGCCACGCCGGGTTACCAAGCGTGCACCTCAAATCGTCTGAGCGGGTCAAGCCCGTCTCGACGCGCCTCCCGCGGCTGGTCGCGCGTGGGTGCCCGGCGGCCGTACTCGGACACTAGGTCCGTGCCACCTTTCTACGTCCGATCCGGCCTGATGGGAACCCCCCGGAGCAAGACCTTTACTGAGTTGTGGAGTGCTCTGACCCCGGCGCGGACGGCTTCCCAGGTAAGCCGCAAAGCCTTGTCGCGCCGCAGTTGCCGATCTTCCTGACATCAGCGTGTGAATCCACCCCGATCACCGAGTGTGATCGGACTCCCATGGCCGTTTTTCGCACACTTCCAGTAGCCGCTCCGCTACGGCGAAAAAAAACTAGTGAAAAACAGAGATTGCTCCTCGACGGAACTTGAGTTCATCGGGCACCATACGTTGGTGGCCACATGACAGAGGCGATCGTGCTTGGGTTAGCTTTTGCCGCTTCCTTGCCAGGCCTCGGTCAACGATGAAGGCTTTCTTCTAAAACGGGACCGGCTCTACCCCCCCGGAGCCGGACCGGTTGGCGACCCCCGCTCTCCCCCCCCGGCGGGGGTCGCCCCTTTTCTCCGGCCACCCTTTCCGCCTGGGGCCGGCCGCGTACATGGTCTCCGCCAGAACCGCCCGCGCAGGCGTCGCCTGACGATCGGGTTATCCCCAGAACGCGGTTCGGCGCGATGGGCCCGGGGCGAGATCGCGCAAGGTGGGCCTCCCAACGGCAGGGAGGCCCACACGTGAACCGTCCCCTGGTGATCACCGAAGATCAGGATCTGCTCGACGACCTTCTCCGCGTCGCCGCCGCGGCCGGCGTGGAGATCGACGTCGCCCACGCGGCCACGCACGCCCGGCCCTACTGGAAGCGGGCGCCGCTCGTCGTCGTCGGCACCGACGCGGCCGACGCGCTGGCGGCCACCGGCCCGCCACCCCGGCAAGGAGTGCTGCTGGTGACACGCGCACCCGAGGACCCCTCGGTCTGGCGAAGATGCGTGGCGGTCGGCGCGCGGGCCGTTCTGGAGCTCCCCGCCGCAGAGCGACAGCTGGTCGACGAGTTCGCCGAGGCCTCCGAGCCCATGGTCAGGGCCGGGCACACGGTCTCCGTCATCGGCGGCAGGGGCGGCGCGGGCGCGAGCGTGCTCGCCGCCTCCCTCGCCCTCGCGGGCTCACGCCGGGGTCTGCGCACATTGCTCGTAGACGCTGATCCCCTCGGCGGCGGCATCGACGTCGTCCTCGGCCAGGAGCAGGCCACCGGCGCGCGATGGCCCGATGTCGTCGAGCGAGAAGGCCGGGTGAGCTTCACCGCCCTCCAGGAGGCCCTGCCCACGATCGGCGAGCTGACCGTGCTGTCGTGGCACCGTGGAGAGTCCCCGCCCATTCCTCCCGAGGCGATGCGGGCGGTGCTGGAGGCGGCCCGCAGAGGATGCGATCTGGTCGTCGTCGATCTTCCTCGCCACGTGGGCCCGGCAGCGGCCGAGGCGCTGTCACGGGCGGCCTCGACCTTGCTTCTCGTGCCCGCCGACGTCAGGGGAGTGCTCGCGGCGTCCCAGGTGCTGATCGAACTGCGCCGGCACACCTCGGCCCTGGGCGCGGTGGTCCGAGGCGGATCGCTGCGTCACGATGTGATCGCCACATCCCTCGGCCTGCCGTGTACGGGAGTCCTGCCCGATCAGAGGGGCCTCGCCGAGGTCTTGAACCGCGGAGACGCGCCCCCGCTGGGCGACCGCACTCCTCTGGGTCGTTTCTGCGCCGAGTTCCTTCGCACCCTGGAGTTCCGATGAGCCGTGGCATGGTGTCACCGGAGCTCGTGGAGGCCGTCCGGGTGCGTCTCGCCCGTACGGGCGCCGATCCCTCGGCCGCCCAGGTCGCCGCCGCCCTCCGCGCCGAGCGGGCGGTGCTGGGTGACGCCGAGATCCTCGCGGTCGCCCGTGCCCTGCGTGCCGACCTGATCGGTGCGGGGCCCCTCGAACCGTTGCTCGCCGAGCCCGAGGTCACCGACGTGCTCGTCAACGGCCCCCGTGAGGTGTGGGCCGACGACGGCCACGGCCTGCGGCGCACTTCGGTGGTGTTCTCCGGTGACGACGAGGTCCGGCGGCTCGCCCAGAGGCTCGCCGCGGCGGCGGGAAGGCGTCTGGACGACGCCTGCCCGTATGTGGACGCGCGGCTGTCGGGTGGAGTGCGGCTCCACGCCGTCCTGCCGCCCGTCGCCCCCGAAGGCACGTGCCTGTCTCTCCGGCTTCCACCGCGCAGGTCCTTCACGCTGGAGGAGCTGGTTCCGGGTCAGGGCGCCGTCGCGGTTCGCGCGATCATGGCCGCCCGGCTGGCCTTCCTGGTGACCGGCGGCACAGGCACCGGGAAGACCACCTTGTTGTCCGCGCTTCTCTCGCTGGCCGATCCAGGCGAGCGGTTGCTTCTCGTCGAGGATTCCTCGGAGCTCCGCCCACTCCATCCACATGTCGTCCGCCTGGAGACGCGACCGTCCAACCTCGAAGGAGCCGGCGGGGTCGGCCTGCGAGACCTCGTCCGGCAGGCCCTGCGCATGCGGCCTGACCGCCTGGTGGTGGGAGAGGTGCGCGGAGCCGAAGTCGTCGATCTTCTGGCCGCCTTGAACACCGGCCATGACGGCGGTTGCGGCACCTTGCACGCGAACAACCCCGCCGATGTGCCCGCTCGGCTGGAAGCGCTGGCCTGCGCCGCGGGGCTGACCCGTGAGGCGGTCCACAGCCAGATCGCGGCGGCGCTCGACGCGGTGATCCACGTGGTCCGTGAGCCCCGAGGAGGGCGGCGCAGGGTCGCCGAGATCTGTCTCACGGATCGCGAGCCGTCAGGGCTGGTCCGGGTGCTCCCGGCCCTCACCTTCCCTCCCACAGGTGAGCCCCGGCCCGGCCCCGCCCTTCCATCCCTCCTGTCCAGAGCCCCCGGCGCCGCCCCGGGCTTCTGACCATCAACCACCGGCTCCGGCGCTCGCTGGTGCCGCGTATCGATCTGATCTGGAAGAGAGGTTCGCGTGCTGGTGGCAGGCGTGCTCCTGGCCGTGATCGCTGCCCTGCTGTGGACAGGTCCTGATCCGGAAACGGCCCGGATGCTCTCGCTGACCCGTTCGCGCGATGGGATGCGATCGCGGTTCGTGGCCCCCTTCCTGCGGTTCGCCCGTCGACCGAGCCGGGCCCGCGAGGCCGCGGCCTGGCGCGTGGCGTCGATCGAGTTGTGCCAGGGCCTCGTCGCCGAGCTCGCCACCGGACGCACGCCTGGGGAGGCCTTGTCCCGGGCGGCATCCTGCCTCGAACCTCCCGACCCCGGCGTGCTTCGCCCCGTGGTCGCCATCGCGCGCGACGGCGGAGACGTGGCCACGGCCCTAGAACGGGCGGCGCCCGACCACGGAGGGGAAGGTCTGCTTCGGCTCGCCGCCTGCTGGCGTGTCAGCCTCACCGTGGGGGGAGGCTTGGCGGCGCTGGTCGAACGTGTCGGCGTTTCCCTGAGGGAAGCGGAGGCCCATCGCTCGGAGGTGGCGTCGCAACTGGCCGGTCCCCGCTCCACGGCCCGGCTGCTCGCGGGTCTCCCGGTGCTCGGGTTGCTGCTGGCGGCCGGGCTGGGCCTGCGGCCGCTCTCCTTCCTGTTCGGCGGCCCGGCGGGCTTCGCCTGCCTCGGTACGGGCGTGCTGCTGGACCTTACGGGCGTGTGGTGGACCAACCGGCTGGTAGCACGCGCCCAGCGAACCCATCCGTCGGACTGACCTATGGGCATCCTGCTCGCCGCCGGGCTCGCGGCACTTTCCACATGGTTGTGGCTGACGCCGTGGAATCCCACCGAGCGCCTCGTCCGCCTGAGCATGTACGGCCGGCCGCCGGATGCGCCGCCCGCCTCCGCCGGCCTCACTCGAACGCGTCCCTCTGGCCTGTCCGGAGTCCCGACGAAGCAGGAGCGGAGCCGGCACGCGCTACGTGGGGGCCTTTCCGTGCTTCTGGCCGCGCTGGGAGGTCTTCTCCTCACCGGTGCGCTACTGGGCCTGGTCGGAGGCGCCGGCATCGGTGTGGTCATGGCGGTGGTCGCCTCTCGTGGAGAACCGGGCGAGGTGCGACGAAGGCAGGCACGCGTCACCGCCGATCTCCCGTTCGCGATCGACCTCATGGTGGCCTGTCTACGGGCGGGTCAACCCGTCACGGGGGCGGTTGAGTCAGCGGGCCGGGCGATGGGCGGTCCCCTGGGCGACCGTCTGGCGTGGGTGAACGGCCAGTTGCGGCTGGGAGCGCTGCCTGAGGCCGCCTGGTCGGAGTTGGAGCATGATCGCCCTCTCGCTGCCCTGGCCCGCGGCATGACCCGTGCCTCGCTCAGCGGGGCGCCCGTCGCCGACGTGCTGTCAAGGCTCGCCGATGACGCCCGCCACGAGGCCCGGGCCGCCTCGTCCGCCGCCGCGCGACGTGTGGGAGTCCAGGCGGTCGCGCCCCTTGGCCTGTGCTTCCTCCCCGCCTTCGTGTTCCTGGGAATCATCCCGGTCGTCGCCGGACTCGCCGCCCAGGTCTTCGGCACCTGACCCATCGGCCGGCGAGGCTGCCGGCTCCTTCTCGTCCGTGGGGAACAGAGGGCTTTTCCGCAGGGACCGAAGCCTGCTCAGGGGCACCGAAGCCCGCTCACGGCACCGAGGACCTCCTGGCCCGCCGAAGGCCCTCCCCGCAGCACTGAAGCTCTCCCAGGCCCCCAGGGACCCTTCTCCACGGGCCCTCTCCATAGGTACCGAAGACCTCGCCGGCACCGAGGTCCTTCTTCGCATGCACGAAAGACCTCCACAGGCTCCAAGGACGTTCTCCACAGGCGCCGGCGGTTCTCCACATACTCCGATGAGGGGCGGGCGGTTATCCACAGAATCCGGTTCGGCCACAGGTCGCGTACCTCGTTTGGGCCAACCTGATCTCACCTGTTGGGGCCGGTGCGGGTCATCCACACGGCCGCGATGACGACTCAAGGGGAGGTCCGATGCGCAGGTGGATCCGTGAGTGCGGTCGGCGCACGCTGGGAGCGGCGCTGATCAGGAAGGGCCATGTGATCGAGCAGCGTCTGCGCAAGCGACTGGACGCTGTCCGCGCCTCGGCGCGCAACCTCGCCATGGTGGCGCGCACGCGATCGGAGGCGGGCATGTCCACCGCCGAGTACGCGGTGGGCACCATCGCCGCCTGCGCGTTCGCGGGCCTGCTGTTCAAGATCGTAAGCAGCCCGGAGGTACGAAAGATGCTGACCGACATCATCAGCCGGGCCCTGAGACTCGCCGGATGAAAGCAGGCTCCCAGCCATGAAGGAGCCGGGCTGTGAATCGCACGGCGTGAGGACCGCCTCCTCCGAGCAGATGGCGTGAGAGCCGTCTCAGTGCCCGAAGTCGTTCGGCGGCGGAGCAGGACTGGATGTTCCGCCGCCGTTCGGCCCATCTACTGCCCGCTCTCTGTAGCCCTGGTCAAGCTCTGTAGCCCTGACAAGGGGGTGGAAATGAAGCCTCGACCTGGTTCAGCCGAACGAGTCGAAGTCGCGCAGAGGCACTCGTACGGAAGAGCTACGGCCGAGCGCCGTGGGCTCGTGCGAGCCGATGGGGGTTCTGTCACGGCTGAGATGGCGGTGGCGCTTCCGTCGCTGGTACTGGTGCTGGGAGCGGCGCTGTGGGCGATCGCGGCGGTGACGGCTCAGCTCGAATGTGTCGACGCCGCCCGGGCCGGGGCCCGGGCTGCCGCGAGAGGGGAGTCACTCGAAGCGGTAAGGCAGGCAGCCGCTCGCGCCGCACCGGAAGGGGCCATCGTCTCGGTGACCCGCGATTCCGCCTTGAGCCGGGTGACCATTTCAACCTCAGTCCGGCCAAGCTGGGTGATCGCAGTCCCGGCGGTCCCGGTAGGAGCCTCTGCGAGTTCCGCCACCGAGCTAGGAGCGGATGCTCCTCCTTCGGGAGACCTCCCGGCGAGCTCCCCGCTGGGAGGACCTATGGATGGATCATGAAAAGCACACTGACGACTTCACCGGTGGACTCCTTGGTGCGAGCTCTGGGCAGCGGAGTGCGACTGGAAGATTCGGGGAGCGGGGTGCCGGTCGGAGCTCTGGGGAGCGGGGTGTGACAGGGAGTCTTAAGGAGCGGGGCGCCGGTGGGAGGTTCGCGGAGCGGGGTGAGAGCTTTGCGGAGCGCGGCGCGGATGAGAACTTTGCGGAGCGCGGCGCGGGTGGGAGGTTTGGGGAGCGGGGCGCGGCTGCGGTGTGGGTCGTCGGGTTGATGGTGCTGATCTGGTTTCTTGCGGCAACGGTGTTGTTCGTCGGGGCGGCCCGAATAGCGCGGCATCGTGCCCAGTCGGCCGCTGATCTCAGTGCCCTGGCGGCTGCGGTCCAGGCGCTCGCCGCTCCCGAGAAGGCATGTGGGCGCGCTCGGGCCCTGGCGGAGGCCAACCACGCTTCGATCACTCGATGCGTGGTTCGCGCCGGAGTCGTGGACGTGGGAGTCGCCGTCCGGCTGGTTCTTCCCGGGCTGGGCGAGCGCCCCGCCGTCGCCGAGTCCCGAGCAGGTCCTCGCTGACCGGGTTGTGAGGGGCCGAGTACGGGGTGGGTTCTCGCTGACCCGGGTCGTGAGGGGCCGGGTTCGGGGTGGGTGCTTGCTGGTCGGGGTGGTGAGGGGCCGAGTACGGGGTGGGTTCTCGCTGGTCGGGGCGGTGAGGGGCCGAGTTCGGGGTGGGTTCTCGCTGATCCGGGGTGGTGAGGGGGCCGGGTTCGGGGTGGGTGCTTGTTGACCGGGGTGGTGAGGAGCGGTGTCGGGTCGGGTCGGAGCGGGGTTAGGGGGTGGGGAGGAGGGTGGCCAGGAGGCGGAGGGCGCCTTGTTTGTCCAGGGGTTCGTTGCCGCTGCCGCATTTGGGGGACTGGATGCAGGAGGGGCAGCCTCGTTCGCACTCGCAGGAGGCGATGGCCTCGCGCGTGGCGGTGAGCCAGTCGAGGGCGCGTGCGTAGCCGCGTTCGGCGAACCCGGCTCCGCCTTCGTGCCCGTCGTAGACGAAGACCGTGAGAAGCCCGGTGTCGAGGTGCAGTTCCGTGGAGACGCCGCCGATGTCCCAGCGGTCGCAGGTGGCGAACAACGGGAGCAGGCCGATAGAGGCGTGCTCGGCCGCGTGAGCCGCGCCGCCGAGGTCCAGGCCGTCGGCGAGGAGGGGGGCCACGGCGTCGTCGGGCAGCGTCCACCACACGGCCCGCGTGCGCAGGGTGCGAGGCGGCAGGTCCAGGGGCTCGTCGCCGAGGATCTCCCCGGTCTGGACGCGGCGCTTGAGAAAGGAGACGACCTGCCGGGTCACCTCCACTGTGCCGAAGTGCAGCTCACCCGGCCCGAAAGGGTGGGATCGCAGGGACTCCAGCACCGAGATCTCGGTGACGTCCCTGGCGAAGGTCGAGTAGTCGGGTTCGGCGGCCGAGACCAGGGCGACCCCGGCGTCCAGATCCAACAGTTCCACCAGATAGGTGTCCCCCATGTGGAGATGGACGGCGCCGGTGTGGACGGCGGTGTGGGAGGAGGGTTCGTCGACGGTGCCGAGCAGTCGTCCCGTCGAGGACTCCACGACCTGTATGGGGGCTCCGCCCGAGCCCCTGATGTCGGCCAGGTTCGCGGCGCGCTCCCGGCGGGTCCAGAACCATCCCCGCGGGCGACGCCGCAGCATGCCCTGCCGTACGAGGTCGTCGAGCACCTCTTCCGACGAGGGGCCGAACACGGCGAGGTCGGCCTCGCTCAGGGGGATCTCGGCCGCGGCAGCGCACAGGTGAGGCCCGAGGACGTACGGATTGTCCGGGTCGAGCACGATCGCCTCGACGGGCTGCCCGAAAAGGGCCTCGGGATGGTGGACGAGGTAGGTGTCCAGGGGGTCGTCACGGGCGATCAGCACCGCCAGGGCGTCCTGGCCGTCGCGGCCGGCGCGCCCGGCCTGCTGCCACAGCGACGCCCGCGTGCCCGGCCACCCGGCGATGAGCACGGCGTCCAGCCCGGAGACGTCGATTCCGAGCTCCAGGGCGTTGGTCGTCGCCAGCCCCATGAGCGAGCCCGATCGCAGCGCCTTCTCCAGCACGCGCCTGTCCTCGGCGAGGTACCCGGCCCGGTAGGCGGCCACCCGGCCCGGAAGCTCGGGTGAGATCTCCTCAAGATTGCCCCGGGCGATCAGCGAGACCGTCTCGGCGGCGCGGCGGGACCGGACGAAGGCGAGGGTCCGCACGTCGTCGATCACCAGATCGGACAGCAGGTCGGCGGTCTCGGCCGTCACCGTGCGCCTGACCGGTGCGCCGCCCTCGCCCCGCAGGTCCGTCAGAGGCGGCTCCCACAGCGCGAACGTAGTGGAACCCCGGGGAGAGGCGTCCGTGGTCACCTCGGCCATCTCAAGGCCCGTGAGGCGCATCGCCGCAGCCGCTGGGTCGCTGACCGTAGCCGAGACGAGGACGAACACCGGATCAGAGCCGTATTTCGCGCAGATCCGGCGCAGACGGCGGACGATCTGGGCCACGTGCGAGCCGAACACGCCGCGGTACCCGTGGCACTCGTCGATCACCACCACCCTCAGCCTCCGCCAGAAGGACGACCACGACGAGTGGTGGGGCAGCATCGACCGGTGGAGCATGTCGGGGTTGGTCAACACGTAGTTGGCGTGCCGGCGCACCCACTGACGCTCCTCGGGCGGGGTGTCCCCGTCGTAGGTGGCGGCCCGCAACTGCGCGAGCTTTAAGTCTCTCAACGTCCGCGACTGGTCGGCGGCGAGCGCCTTGGTCGGCGTGAGGTAGAGGACGGAACCCCCGGAGAGTATCTCCGACACGGCCGGCACCAGGTAGGCGAGTGATTTTCCCGAAGCCGTGCCTGTGGCAATGATCACGTTTTGGCCACGATGAACCAGCTCGGCGGCGGTCACCTGATGCTCCCAGAGGCCGTCCACGCCCTGATTTCGCAGACGGCTTACAAGAAGCTCGTCGACCCAGTCGGGCCAACGCGCTTCGCCCGCCTGACGTGCGGGAACGTGCTCTACATGGGTGACACGCTCCCGGCGCGCGGGTGCCGCGAGCAGGCGCGAGAGTATCGGGCCGGCTCGCCGTGAGGGTGAGGTGGTCGGAGTCACTGGTTTCCAGTTTGGCATCTTGGGGGAGAGTCGCCCGGAGTCGTGATTTCGTATAGACACGAAGGCGGGGCGTGGTTGAATGCCGCGCGTCAGGGTATTGCGCGCTGGGACTTGGGGTCCCAGCATGTCAGACCCCTCGTCGTGGACTCGGCAGGCAAGGCGCTGGAGGATCTGTGGATCTGAAGTTGGACCACCACACTGAAGACCGACTCACCATCGTGGAAGTCGAGGGTGAGATCGACGTCTATACCGCGCCGAGGCTGCGTGAGCTGCTGATCGACCTGGTCAACAAGGGTAACTTCCACCTTCTCGTCAACATGGAGAAGGTGGACTTCCTGGATTCCACTGGACTTGGCGTCCTGGTCGGCGGGCTCAAGCGCGTTCGTGCGCACGACGGCTCCCTGGAGCTCGTCTGTACGCAGGAGCGCATCCTGAAGATCTTCCGGATCACCGGTCTCACCAAGGTCTTCGGGATTTACGCCTCGGTCGAAGAGGCCAAGGAAGCTCACGGCCGAGACAAGTAGTCATGGCCACCGTTGAGCTGACGTTCAGCGCACTTCCGGCTCACGTGCGCACGGCGCGGCTGGTCGCTACGGCCATCGCCCGCCGCACTGGAGTCGCGGAGGCGTTGCTGGACGAAGTGCGGCTCGCTGTGGGTGAGGCCTGCTCGCGGGCAGTGGAGGCACATCGCGTTCACTGCCCCGGCGAGCCGATCCGCATCGAGTTGTGCGACGAGTCGGGACGCTTCGAGGTCACGGTCACCGACTCGGCACCGAGTGACGACCTGGAACAGGCGTACATGGATGAGGATGGGGCGCCAACGCCGGTCAACGGCACCGCGTTGGCCAGCCTTCTCCCCGCCGACACGCTGATGTCCGGGTTCGGCATCGCCGTCATCGCCGCGCTGGCGGATGACGTCGAGGTGTATCCGAGTGCGAAAGGGCTGCGGATCAGGATGAGCTGGCCCGCGGCCACCACCGGCTTCGCCACCGCTTGAAACGGCTTCCAGGAGACCGCTTGAGCAGCCGCTCGCAGCGGTCACTTGGCCATCCGCTTGAAGCGATCACCCGCAGCGGCCGACTGAAGGGCTGCCCGGGGTGACCGCCTGAAGCGGCGAAGACGTCCGCCCGACCAGCTCGGACAACTCCCGAGCCAGGTCGGGTGCCTCCCTCCGGCACGGTGCCCACCAGCTCGCCCGCGCGACCGGTCCGTACGTCCCGGGCGGAATTCCTCCGTGTTGGAACTTCCCCTCGTGTACGTCCGAGAGGCTCCCGCGCCGTGGGCTCCCTTTCGCGTACGCCCGGACGACTCGCCTACGCCGGACCACTCGCGTACGCCCGCGTATGCCCGGACGACTCGCGTTCGCGGCGCCGGCTCGCGTACCTGGGGTCCCCGCAGGTCAAGGGGATCATTCCCGACTCCCGGGCGAGCGCCGACCGGTTCGGTGCTGGGTTTCGGCATGTCCGTAGGTCTATAGGGCCTAATAATTTGGCAATAAAGGACTGTCCGTAATCCGGACGTCGCGGCGGGCCGGGCGGGGAAAACCGCGTTGTTACTGGGCAAAGCCGCGTCGCTTACTGGACGAGTGCCTAATTGGCTGGCTGAAGAGGCTTCATATCTCGCGCGTGCCTGCGTAGACTCCCCGCACCGGCCAAGGTTTTGTCCCCGCAGATCGACGTCGCCCTGCGGGCAGGTCTGCGGACGCTACCGGAAGCGGCACTGCCAATCCAGCTCGGATGCGCGCCGCCCCCCCGACTGACTTCGCTGCGCGGTCCGCGCGTGGACCTACCCGTCTGGCCGAGGAGGACGGATGTCTAGGCTCTATCTCGCCGCTGACGACGCCGCAGCGGTATCCCTTAGTGGTTCCCATCTCACGATCGTGATCGTGGTGGCCGCGGTGGCGCTGCTCGCGCTCGCCGTCGCCGGTGGTCTCGTCAGAGAGGTGCTCGCCGCCGGTCAAGGCACCGAGCGGATGCAGAACATCTCGCGAGCCGTACAGGAAGGCGCCGCCGCGTATCTCACGCGGCAGTTCCGGACACTTGCGATCTTCGTAGTGATCATCCCGTTCCTGCTCTTCCTGCTTCCCGCGGAGACGACCGGCGTGGCCATCGGCCGGTCGGTGTTCTTCGTGGTCGGCGCGGTGTTCTCCGCGCTGACCGGCTTCATGGGCATGTGGCTTGCCGTGCGCGGGAACGTCCGCGTCGCCGCCGCCGCCCGTGACGCGGGCGAGAAGGTCGCGATGCGCATCGCCTTCCGTACCGGTGGCGTGGCCGGCATGTTCACCGTCGGGCTCGGCCTGCTGGGCGCCGCGATCGTGGTGTTCGTCTACAAGGGCGACGCCCCGAGCGTGCTTGAGGGCTTCGGCTTCGGCGCGGCGCTGCTCGCGATGTTCATGCGAGTCGGCGGCGGCATCTTCACCAAGGCCGCCGACGTGGGCGCCGACCTGGTCGGCAAGGTCGAGCAGGGGATCCCCGAGGACGACCCGCGCAACGCCGCCACCATCGCCGACAACGTGGGCGACAACGTCGGCGACTGCGCCGGCATGGCGGCCGACCTGTTCGAGTCCTACGCGGTCATGCTGGTCGCGAGCCTCATCCTCGGCAAGGCAGCCTTCGGCACCGAGGGCCTGGTGTTCCCGCTGATCGTTCCCATGATCGGTGTGCTCACCGCGATCATCGGCATCTTCACCACGGCTCCCCGGAGCGGCGACCGCAACGGCATGGCGGCCATCAACCGCGGGTTCTTCATCTCGGCGGCGATCTCGGCCGTCCTGGTCGCGGTCGCGGCGTTCGCCTACCTGCCGAGCTCCTTCTCGCAGCTCACCGACGTCAGCGACAGCATCGCCGGCCTGAACTCCGACCCGCGCCTGATCGCCATCGGCGCGGTGCTGATCGGCCTGGTCCTGGCGAGCGCCATCCAGGTGCTCACCGGGTACTTCACCGAGACGAACCGCCGTCCGGTCAAGGACATCGGTGAGAGCTCGCTGACCGGTCCCGCCACCGTCATCCTGTCCGGGATCGCCGTCGGGCTGGAGTCGGCCGTCTACTCCGCGCTGCTCATCGGCGGTGCGGTGTACGGGGCGTTCCTGCTGGGCTTCGGCAACGTGACCGTGGCGCTGTTCGCGGTCGCCCTGGCCGGCACCGGCCTGCTCACCACCGTCGGCGTGATCGTGTCCATGGACACCTTCGGCCCGGTCTCCGACAACGCCCAGGGCATCGCCGAGATGTCCGGCGACGTCGAGGGCGAGGGCGCTCGCATCCTCACCTCCCTCGACGCGGTGGGCAACACCACCAAGGCGATCACCAAGGGCATCGCGATCGCGACGGCCGTGCTCGCGGCGACCGCGCTGTTCGGCTCGTTCCGTACGGCGGTCGAGCTCGAACTGGCCAAGGCGAGCGCCGGGGTCAAGGAGGCGCTGGGCACCTTCAGCACGTTCAGCCTCAGCGTCGACTCGCCCAACGTGCTCGTCGGCCTGATCATCGGCGCGGCGGTGGTGTTCCTGTTCTCCGGGCTCGCCATCAGCGCCGTGGGCCGCGCGGCCGGGCGGGTCGTGTTCGAGGTGCGTGAGCAGTTCCGCACCAAGCCGGGCATCATGGCCGGCACCGAGCTGCCCGACTACGGCCGCGTGGTGGACATCTGCACCCGTGACTCGCTGCGCGAGCTGGCCACGCCCGGCCTGCTCGCCGTCATGACGCCGATCGCGGTCGGCTTCGCCCTCGGGTACGGGCCGCTCGGCGCCTACCTCGCTGGCGCGATCGCCTGCGGCACGCTGATGGCGGTGTTCCTGGCCAACTCCGGTGGCGCCTGGGACAACGCCAAGAAGCTCGTCGAGGACGGCCACCACGGAGGCAAGGGTTCGGCCGCGCACGAGGCCACGATCATCGGTGACACCGTCGGTGACCCGTTCAAGGACACCGCCGGTCCGGCGATCAACCCGCTGATCAAGGTCATGAACCTCGTGGCCCTGCTCATCGCTCCCGCCGTCGTCACGTACGCCGACAACGCGGTGCTGCGCATCGGCGTCACGGTGGTCGCGGTCGTGATCGTGGTCGGTGCCATCGTCGTCTCCAAGCGGCGCTCGAACACCATCGCCACGGCCAACGGCGACGAGAGCGAGAAGGTCGAGACCGAGAAGGTGTCGAGCTGACCCCAGTCTCGTCCCGGCCTGACCCAGTCACAGCCCCGGCCTGACCTAGTGCCTGACCTAGTGCCTGGCAAGACCCGGTGAAGGCCGGGGGCGCCAGGCGCGGTGCCCGGGAAGCCTTTCCCAAGAACGTACGGCTACCGTCCGATCAGGGCGGTAGCCGTACGCGTGTAATGGGATAGTTGGGGGAGTGAACACGCTCATCGTCCTGAGACATGCCAAGGCCGCGCACGTGCCCGGGCTGGCCGACAGGGAACGTCCCCTGACCGATCGCGGCGAGCAGGACGCCGGGCGGGCCGGTGAGACCCTGAGACAGATGGGCCTGTCACCCGATCTGGTGCTGTGCTCGCCGTCCACGAGGACCCGGCAGACCGCCGAGCTCGCTCTGGCCGGCCTCGCCCCGGACGCCCCGGTGCACCTGGAGAGCGAGATCTACGAGGCGTACCCCGACGAGCTGCTGGAGCTCATCGGACGCACCGATGACGAGGTGTCGACGCTCCTGCTGGTGGGGCACAATCCCGGCGTACACGAGCTGATCATGAACCTCACCCTCTCCCACGACGACGAGGGCTTCCCGCCCGGCGCCTTCGCCGTGCTGGAGACGGGCGGCTGGGCGGACCTCGGCCCGGGAGACGGGCGCCTGGTCAGCCGCTGGAACCCCAAGGACCGCCCGGCCTAGCCGCGACCCCGAAGACCGCAGACCGGCTGCGACCCCGAGGACCGCGGGCCTGGCCGGACCCCAAGGACCCGCCAGGCCTGAGGGTCACTCAGGGGGCAGGGTGGGCCCCTGCGGCGGCAGGCCGTCCTCGGCGTCGGCGGCCTCGACCTCGTCGCGTGAGATGCCGAGCAGGTACAGGATCGCGTCCAGGTAGGGCACGTTCACCGCGGCGTCGGCGGCCTGACGCAGCACGGGCTTGGCGTTGAAGGCGATGCCCAGCCCCGCGGCGGCGATCATGTCGAGGTCGTTGGCGCCGTCGCCGATCGCCACGGTCTGGCTGATGGGGATGCCCGCCTGCTGGGCGAACCGTTCCAGGGCGCGTGCCTTGCCGGGACGGTCGACGATCTCGCCCACCACGCGGCCGGTGAGCTTGCCGTCGACCACCTCAAGGGTGTTGGCGGCGGAGTAGTCGATGCCGAGCTCGGAGACCAGCGAGTCGGTGATCTGCGTGAAGCCGCCGCTGACGATGGCGAAGCGGTAGTCGAGCCGCTTCAGGGTGCGCACCAGGGTGCGAGCCCCAGGAGTCAGCACGACCTCCTTGCGGACGAGGTCGAAGACGCTCTCAGGGAGCCCTTCGAGCAGCGCCACGCGCTCGCGCAGCGAGGCCGCGAAGTCGAGCTCGCCGCGCATGGCGGACGTGGTGATCTTCTCCACCTCGTCCATGCAGCCCGCGTGGCGGGCCAGCAGCTCGATCACCTCGCCCTGGATGAGCGTGGAGTCGACGTCCATCACGATCAGCCGCTTGGCCCTGCGGTGGAGGCCGGAGCGCTGCACGGCGACGTCGACCTGCTGGAGCACGGCCTCGGCGGTCAGCTCGGCGCGCAGCGCGACGGAGTCGGCCCCGGAGATCGCCAGCTCGATGCAGGTGACCGGCAGGAGCGCCAGCCGTTCGATGCGGTCGATGTTGGCCCCGGCCGCGGCGATGCGGCCCGCGATCCCGGCCATGGCGGCGGGTTGCAGGGGGTTGCCGAGGACGGTCACGTGGAGGCGCCCCCTTCGGCGCTTCTCCTTCAGGTCGGAGCCGGTGGTCAGCTCGACCTCCATGCCGAGGTCCTCCGCGACGCGCTCCACCGCGGCCCACATGGCGCCGAGCGTGCCGCCGGTGCCGGTCGGCGGCCCGCCGGCGTACGAGACAAGAACGCCGAGGATCAGCCGGCCGCGAATCACGACCTGCTCGACGTCGGCGACGTTGACGGGAAATGAGGCCAGCACGGTGAACAACCTGGATGTCACTCCAGGCCGGTCGGGGCCGGTCAGCGTGATCAAAAGCGTTCTCTGCTTCATCGCGGACAACGCTACCGACCGCTCAGAGTGAGCGTGCAAGCGGTTCACCATACGGACGGCAGATGGCCATCTGCCCATGTCTTCATGGGTGTGCCACATGAGGAGGCATGCCATGACCCAGGCTTTTGCCCATCCCGTCCACGGCGTGAGCAGCGTCGGCGCCCTCACGGAATCCGGGCCCGATCCCCGTGTCCGTCTCGACGAACGAGTCCTGTCCGACGCGCGCGGCCGCTACACCGTGGGGCTCGCCAGGACCGCCGCCGACATGCGGGCGGCCCAACGGCTCCGCTACGAGGTGTTCGCCGAGGAGATGGGGGCCCGCCTGGACTCTCCGATCTCCGGGCTGGACGTGGACCGGTTCGACACCTACTGCGACCACCTGCTCGTGCGCTCCGGCGACACGGTGGTCGGGACGTACCGGATGCTGGCGCCGGGCCGGGCCGACCGGCTCTACTCAGACAGCGAGTTCGACCTGTCGGCGCTGGCCGGCATCCGCCAGGGCATGGTCGAGGTCGGGCGTACGTGCGTTCACCCCGACCATCGCGGTGGAACGGTGGTCGGGCTGATGTGGGCGGGGATCGCCCGGTACATGGTCAGCGGGGGCTACACCTGGCTCGGGGGGTGCTGCTCGATCCCGCTGGACGACGGCGGGGCGACGGCCGCGGGCGTGCTCGACCGGATCCCCTCGGGCCGGAGGAGTACCGCGTGACGCCGCGCACCCCCTGGTCCGGCGAGGGCGTGCCGCGTCCGGGCGAGTTCGTGATGCCGAAGCTGCTGCGCGGCTACCTGAGGCTCGGTTCGTGGATCTGCGGCGCGCCCGCGCACGACCCCGCCTTCGGCGCGGCCGACTTCTTCGTGCTGCTCTCGCTGGCCAACATCGACACCCGCTACCTGCGGCACTTCCTCGGGGTGACGGCATGAGCCCCTGGCTGCCCGTGGCGCCGTGCACGGTCGCGGCCTGCGTCTCGGCCCCTGCGGACATGGCCGGACCGGCTCGGCGGGCCTTGCGGCTGCTGGGAGCCGTCGCGGTGATGCTGGTTGGCCTTCCGTGGGCCTTCGTCGCGCCCCGGTTCGGCGACGCCCGCCGCGCCGTCGTGGCCATGGTCTGGGCCCGGCTCTTCCTGTGGGTCCTGGGAGTGCGCCTGGAGGTCCGTCAGGCGGGCGGCTCGATGATGCCCGCGGAGAGGGGCGGCCCGGTGGTGGCGGGCGGCTCGGCGGTGGCTCCCGCGGAAACGGGCGGCGCCCTTCTGGTCGCCAACCATGTCTCCTGGCTGGATCCCCTGGTGATCGCCGCCACGATGCAGTGCCGGCCCCTCGCCAAGAGCGAGATCGCGGAATGGCCCGTGATCCGGTCCCTCGTGGCGGGCGGCGGCGCGATCTTCATCGATCGCGACCGTCTCTCCACGCTTCCCGCCACCGTGCGCACGGTCGCGGACGCGCTGCGCGCCGGCCAGTCGGTGGCGGCCTTCCCGGAGGGCACCACCTGGTGCGGGAGGGGAGTGGGGCCGTTCCGCCCGGCGATGTTCCAGGCGGCGATCGACGCGGGCGCACCGGTCAGGCCGATCGGCCTGCGGTTCTGCGACCGTGACGGCGAGCTGGCGACCGGTCCCGCCTTCGTGGGAGACGACACCTTGCTGGCCTCCCTTGGCCGGGTGATCGCGGCCAGGGGCCTCGTCGTGGAGGTGACGATGTTCCCGGTGATCGCGTACGGGTCCGAGGAGCATGTCACCAGGCGCGTCCTCGCCGGCATCGCGCAGGCCACGGTGTCGGGCGGCCCCCGCGTGCGGCACGACGCCGCCATCGCCGCCTGAAAGGGCCGCCCGCGCGTCGGCGGGCGGCCCTTGCGTTCGTACGGCTAGCCGACGACCGTGGTCTTCACCTTCTTGGTGAAGTACCAGCTCTTGATGCCCATCCTCTTCAGCTCTTCCCTGCTGAGGTCCTCAGCACCGGTCGGCCAGTCCCAGGTGTTCACGCCCAGGTCGGCCTTCACAGTGCCCTTGACACTTTTCTTGAGCTTGAACGAGATGGTCAGCCAGCTGTCCTCGCCCTTCTCCAGGGCGTAGGGCGGCCAGCACCAGAAGCCGTCGGGGAAGAAGTCGCACGTGGTGCCCTTGGGGCCGTCGTAGTAGATGGTGCCGCGGATGCCCTTCGGCAGGATGCCGCCGAGATAGAAGGCGTCCGCCAGCCATGGGCCCTTGTTGAGGCCCTTGATCCGGTAGGTGATCGTGCCGCCGCGCCTGACCTTCTTGGTCGCGGTCACCTTGACCGAGAAGGCGGAGTAGGGGTCGTCGGCGGTCTTCACCGTGGTGGTCTTGGCCGCGGCGCTGGTGGCCGGGGCGGCGGAGGCGGGGGCGACGCCGAACAGCAGAGCGCCCGCGAGCGGGACGGTGACGACCGTCGTCGCGATTTTGGCAAGGGGGTGGCGCATGCACGTCTCCCAGGGGGGTCAAAGAGCAGGGGGTGGGAACTCAAGGTTCCCGGGCAGGGAACACGGACTTCTCCGGGGAACGAGATCGCGGACCGGAAAGTCCATGAGTGAACCGCAGTGTTTCTATCATGATCCACTGCGTTGTGGCCACCTATTTGGCCTTTATAAAGACATCGCTGCTCATGCGCTTACAAAAGCGCTATGAGCCATCTCCCCCGCACATGAGCTGTCTCCCCCGCGCAACGGCCTGACGCTCCAAGGAGTTCCCTCGAACGAAGACGACGGAGCGGCCACCGCGTGTGCGGTGGCCGCTCCGGAAAAGGCTCGTCGAAAGGGGTAGGTCAGCGGAGGATCCGGGTCTTGAACGTGCGGTACTTGACCTGGCTCTGGATGTCGAGCTTCTCCAGCTCCTCCTCGTTGGTGACGTCGACACCCTCGGGGACGTCAATGGAGAAGTGGCCGAACTGCGCGGCGGCAGTGCCCGTGGTGCTCTTCTTCAGCCACACCCGGACCTTGAGGGTGGTCGAGCGGTTGGGCTTGAGGGTGTCGTAGATGCAGAACAGGTCGCGGCCCGAGATCCCGCAGTAGGTCCCGGAGGCCTTTCCGACCACGCGGGCCTTGCTGGCGCCCTTGGGAAGCCTGCCGAAGATGCCGGCGAGGTCCGTCGACCATTCGCCCTTGTTGGTGCTCTTCAGCGTATACGTGATGTAACCCCCGCGTCGCACGTACTTGTTCCAGACCACGCTGGTGTAAAGCGGTGACTGCGGGGCGGCGACCGCCTGGGTGGCGCTCGCGGTCGCGGTCGCGGCCGGGGCGTCCGCCAACGCGGGAACGGCGAGCGAGGCGCCCGCCAGGGACCCGGCGAGGGTCAGTGCGGCAAGTGCGGAGAGGTGCCGACGCATGGGTGATCTCCCGTAGAGGTGGCTCGGATTCGGACGTGACCCAGCATCGAACTATCGACTTGGAACGTCCTTGTGCATCACTTTATGCGGAGTTGATCTGAGATGATCAGATTCAGGTCCCCGAATTCGTGCCACAGGTACCCTTCGCGCAACGCCTCCTCGTAAGACCTGGAGACAAGCTCCTCGCCCGCGATGGCCGACAGAATCATTAGATGGCTCGAATGGGGCTCGTGCAGGCCGGTGATCAGCCCGTCCACCGCGTGGACCCCGGCCTCGGGGGTGACGACGTGCGAGGTCCAGCCCTCGGCCGCGCGTACCTCCCCGGTGCCGGGCGGCACGGCCGTCTCCAGCGCCCGCACGACCGTCGTGCCGACCGCGATGACCCGGCCCTCGGCCTGGTTGACCAGCCGCGCCGTCTGTGACGACACCGCGAAGCGCTCGGGGTAGGGCGGTTCGTCCTTCTCCGGCGACGCGACGCCGGTGTGCAGGGTGATCGGGGCGACCACGATGCCCCGGCTGACGAGGGCCGTGACCAGCTCGTGGCTGAACGGCCGCCCGGCGCTCGGCATCTCGGCGCTGCCCGGCCGCACGCCGAAGACGGTCTGGTAGGCCGACAGCGGCCAGTCGCGCTCCACGTAGGAGTACCGGATGGGCAGCCCGTACTCCCGCAGGTAGCCCGGCACGTCCCGGTCGAGGGCCGCCCGCCAGAGTCTCGGCGTCTCGCGCCCCAGCAGGCGCAGCGTCGCGCCTCCCGGGAGCGGCAGCCACTCCCCGGGCTCCCCTCCCGCGTACGGCCCGGTGGCGCCCGCCGATCGGCGCCGCAACTCCACCAGCCACGAGCCGTCCTCGCGCTCGGTGGAGAAGTGGACGGTGAGCCGGTCCAGCGGCACGGCCGCGGGCAGGGTGGCCGAGTCGTTGACCACGAGCACGTCACCGGGACGGAGCAGGCCGGGCAGGTCGGTGAAGGTGTGGTGGGTGACGGAGCCGGAGTCCGTGCCGGTCACCATGAGGCGTACGGCGTCGCGCGCCAGCCCGCGCGCCTCCGGCGGCTCGTGCGCCTCGCGGACCCTCGGGAGGTCGAAGGCGATCACCGGGTCACCCGGCCGCTCGCGGGCCGCCTCTTGACCAGGTCGACCAGGAACGCGGCCACGGTCTCCGGATCGGCCGCGCCGGCGGCGTCCTCCTCTCCGATCGCGTCCGCCAGCATGCGCGTGCGCATCTCGCCGGGGTCCACCCACCAGACGGCGAGTTCGGGCTCCTCGACAGCGAGCACGTGGGAGAGCTGGTCGAGCGCCGCCTTCGTCAGGCCGTACCCGCCCCAGCCCTCGTACGCCTCCACCGCGGCGTCGGACGAGACGTTCACCACGGCGCCCCCGCGCTCGCGCAGCCCGCACACCGTCGCCTGGATCAGCGCGAGGGGCGCGAGCACGTTGGTCGTGAGGGCGCCGGAGAGCGCGTCCAGGGGGTAGGCCGCCAGCGGGGGCAGCGGTACGGCCCCGAGCGAGCCGGCGTTGTTGACCAGCAGGTCCAGGCCGCCGAGTTCGTGTGCGGCGCGCGCCAGGCGCTCGCGGTGCGCGGGATCGGCGACGTCCCCTGCCAGCGCGGTCGCGCCGGTCTCCCGCGCGGTCTCCTCCAGGTCGGCGGCGCCGCGCGCGGTGACGACGAGCCGCCAGCCCTCGGCGGCGAGGGCGTGGGCCAGGGCGCGTCCGAGGCCTCGGGAGGCCCCGGTGACCAGGGCCGTGGGGCGTGTGTCCGGGGTGGTTCGGATGTCTTCTGTCATGGTCACGACGCTAGGAACGGCAGGCCCGCCGGACATCGGGCCTCCGGCCGCTCCTGGCCGGGCTCATAGGCCTAGGCGGTGCGTGTGCGTGGACCTAGGACCATCGGCCGAGCCGTCCCACGCGTGCGTCGCGCCTACAGTGTGGTCGTGACGACCGAACCGGCCAGCCGGCGTGACACAGAGCGCGACGCCGTGCTGCACGCGGTCAGCTCCGCGGTGCTCGCCGTCACCCGGCACCTGTCGGTCCGCGAGGTGCTCCAGGTGATCGTGCGCTCGGCGCGCACGCTGCTCGACGCCCGTTACGCGGCGCTCGGCGTGCCCGACGACGACGGCTCGTTCGCGGAGTTCGTCGCGGAGGGCGTCAGCGACAAGCAGTGGGAGGCCATCGGCCCGCTCCCTCGCCAGCACGGCATGCTGGCCGCGATGCTCCAGGAGGCGGCTCCCGTGCGCCTGCCGGACATCCGCCGGGACCCGCGCTTCGAGTGGTGGCCGGCCGCGCACCCGGTGCTCAAGGACTTCATCGGCGTGCCGATCCGCGACGCCGACCAGGTCCTCGGCATCGTCTTCCTGTCGGACAAGCGCGCCCCCGGCGGGTTCACCGAGGAGGACCAGGATCTGCTCACCCTGTTCGCGGCGCACGCGGCGATAGCGATCACCAACGCCCGGCTGTACGAGCGGGGCCGCGAGCTGACGATCGTCGAGGAGCGCAACCGCATGGCGCGCGAGCTGCACGACGCCGTGACCCAGAAGCTGTTCTCGCTGCGGCTCACCGCCCAGGCGGCGGCCTCGCTGGTCGCCTCCGACCCGCGGCGTGCCATGACCGAGATCGACCGTGTCCAGCGGCTGGCGGGAGAGGCGCTGGCCGAGCTCAGGGCCGTGATCGTCGAGCTGCGCCCGGCCGAGCTCGACCGGCACGGGCTGGCCGAGACGCTGCGCAAGCACGTCGCCCTGCTCGACCGCCTGTACCCCGTGACGATCTCCTTCACCTCCACCCCGTTCTGCGATCTGCCCCCCGCGACGGAGGTGGCCGTGCTTCGTGTGGCCCAGGAGGCCCTCCACAACGCGCTCAGGCACGCGAACGCGTCGTCGATAGAGGTGTGCCTCCAGACCGAGGGATCCCGGCTCAGGCTGGAGGTCAGCGACGACGGGGAGGGCTTCGAGGTGGAGACGCCCACGACCCGCGGCCTCGGGCTCCTGTCGATGAGAGACCGGGCGGAGGCCGCCGGCGGCTCGCTGCTGGTCTCCTCGGAGCCGGGCGCGGGCACGACCGTACGGCTGGACGTGGCCGCGTGATCCGGGTCCTCATCGCCGACGACCACCCCGTCGTGCGCCAGGGCCTGCGCACGTTCCTCGAACTGCAGGACGACCTCGAAATCGTGGGTGAGGCGGCCGACGGGGCCGAGGCCGTCGCCCTGGTCGCGTCACTGTCCCCCGACGTGCTCCTGCTCGACCTCAAAATGCCCGTGCTGGACGGCCTCGGCGCCCTGCGCGAGCTGTCCGGGCGTGGCCTCCACGTACGGGTGATCGTGCTGACGTCGGTGAGCGACAGGGGGGACGTGGCTCCCGCCATGCGCTCGGGCGCCTCGGGCTTCCTCTACAAGGACGTGGACCCGGCCGCGCTCGTGCAGGCCATCCGTTCGGTGCACGGCGGACAGGTGCTGCTGGCGCCGGAGGCGGCCGAGGCCATGCTGACCGGCGCGGAGGAGCCCGCCGGGCACGCGCCCATCGCCGTGCTGACCGAGCGGGAGCGCGAGGTCCTCGCGCTGATCGCCTCAGGCCGGTCGAACCGCGAGATCGCCAGGGCGCTCGTCGTCGCCGAGAAGACCGTCAAGACCCACGTGTCGAACGTGCTGATGAAGCTCGGCGTGCAGGATCGCACCCAGGCGGCCCTGTACGCCGTGCGCCACGGCTACACGCCACGCGGATGAGCGTTGCCCGGCCGCGAGCGGGAGCCGCCCGGAGGGGTCCTCAGGGACTCCGGCGAGGTGCGGGTCTCGATGATCGCGTGGTGGGCGGCCACGCGGGCGCGCCGCACCGCGCGGTCGAGGTCGCGCAGGGCCTCGTTCCGCACCGCGATCTGGCCCGAGGTGAGCCCGCGCTCGTCGGCGACGCGCAGCACCGAGGCGAGCCGCGCCGTGAGGGCGGCGACCCTGTGAGCCCGCGCGGGGTAGCCGGGCGCGAGGCCGTCGTCGGTGGTCCTGATCGAGGGCTGACCCTTGGCCGGGCCCTCGACCGAGAGCAACGCGTCGGTGGCCGAGAGCATGGCCATGGTCAGCGCGTGCTCCGCGTCGGTGAGCCCGGGGATGTCCGGCGTGGCGGTGCCCGCCTCCATCAGGGTCCAGCGGACTCCGGAGTAGGACGACCCACGACGGTCCGCGGAGGGGACCATGCCCAGGGACCTGCCGGGGAGCACGGCCGTCGCCGCCTGCCCGGCGTCCACGGCGGCCATGGTGAAGGGGGGAGGGCCGGTCAGGCCGAGCGGGTCGCCCGCGGCCGGAAGGGCCAGGCGCAGGGCACTCATGCCCTCGACGCGCAGGTCGGCGAGGAAGCCGCGCAGAGGGGCGTCGGTCACCTCACTTGAGACGACCTGCGGTCCCGCCGCGCGCTCCAGCCGGTCGACAGCCTCGTCGAGGCCAACATGTCCGGCAAGCCAAGCGTTGCCCCATGCGACCAAGGTGGCGGAGATCGGTGAATCCGGGTGCACCGAACCACGATATGCGCTGATGCTGCAATAGGTTTGGTCCGGAGGGACACTGGGCGGGGCGACTCGCCCGGTGGCACCGGGTTGATCCAGATGAGCTGGGTTGATCCGGGGGAACATGTCAGGAGGTATTCGGGATGGGTGGTCAGGTGCTTCGGCTCCAGGACGTCGCCGTCCGCAGAGATGGCGCGGCCCTGCTGCGGGGCATCGACTGGACCGTCGAGGAGGACGAGCGCTGGGTCGTGATCGGCCCCAACGGGGCGGGGAAGACGACGCTGCTGCAGGTCGCGGCGGCCCTTCTGTACCCCAGCGAGGGCTCGGTGGAGATCCTCGGCGAGCGGCTCGGCCAGACGGACGTCTTCGACCTGCGGCCTCGCATCGGCCTCGCCAGTGCGGCGCTGGCCGAGAAGGTGCCGCCGGAGGAGAAGGTGATCGACCTCGTGCTCACCGCGTCGTACGCCATCCTCGGCCGCTGGAACGAGGAGTACGACTCGGGCGACGTCACGCGGGCGGTCGAGCTCATCGACCAGCTCGGTTGCGCCCATCTGATCAGGCGGAAGTTCGGCACCCTCTCCGAGGGAGAGCGGAAGCGCGTGCAGATCGCGCGGGCGCTCATGCCCGACCCCGAGCTGCTGCTGCTCGACGAGCCCGCGGCCGGCCTCGACCTCGGCGGCCGTGAGGACCTCGTGCGCCGCCTGTCGACGCTCGCCTACGACGCGAAGGCCCCGACCATGGTGCTGGTCACCCACCACGTGGAGGAGGTGCCGAGCGGCTTCACGCACGTGCTGCTGCTGCGTCACGGGTCCGTGGTGGCCCAGGGCCCGATCGAGTACGTCATGACCGCCGACAACCTCTCCCGCACCTTCGGCGTGCCCCTGAGCCTTGAGCGCAGCGCCGAAGGCCGGTGGTACGCCCGCGCGCTTCCCGGATGATCAAAGAAATCGGCCACGCGGCCGGGTGATTCTCTGATTCGCGCGATTCACTCGCGTGGTTAAACGAACAAGTAAAGGCCAGACCAAATATCATTCCGGCCGGGGGCTCATCGGATTCGTCGGGTCGGAGTGCTCATGACACAGCTCGTCGTCGCCATGATCGTGGTGGCCATCGCGGGGTTCGCTTTATATCGCACCATTCGCATCGTGCCGCAGGCGCAGGCGTTCATCATCGAGCGGCTCGGGCGTTACCATCGCACGCTCACTCCGGGGCTCAACATCGTCGTGCCTTTCATCGACGGGGTGAAGACCACGGTCGACCTGCGCGAACAGGTCGTCTCCTTTCCCCCGCAGCCTGTGATCACCTCCGACAACCTCGTGGTGTCGATCGACACGGTGATCTATTTCCAGGTGACCGACCCCAAGGCCGCGACGTACGAGATCGCCAACTTCCTCACCGGCGTCGAGCAGCTGACGGTCACCACTCTGCGCAACGTCGTCGGCGGCATGGATCTGGAGCGCACGCTGACTTCCCGCGAGGACATCAACTCCGAGCTTCGCGGGGTGCTCGACGAGGCCACCGGCAGGTGGGGCATACGGGTCAACCGCGTCGAGCTGAAGGCCATCGATCCCCCGGCCTCCATCCAGGACTCGATGGAGAAGCAGATGCGGGCCGACCGCGACAAGCGCGCCTCCATCCTGTCGGCCGAGGGGCAGAAGCAGTCGGCGATCCTCACCGCGGAGGGCGAGCGGCAGGCCGCCGTCCTCAGGGCGCGCGGCGAGGCCGAGGCCGCGGTGCTGCGCGCCCAGGCCGACGCGGAGGCCCAGGCCATGCGCGCCAAGGGCCAGGCGGACGCCATCGCGATGGTGTTCCGGGCCATCCACGAGGGAAACCCCGACCAGCAGCTGCTCGCCTACCAGTACCTCCAGACGCTTCCCGAGATCGCCAAGGGCGACGCCAACAAGCTCTGGATCGTGCCCTCCGAGATGGGCAAGGCCCTTGAGGGCCTGGGCGGTCTCTTCTCCCAGCCCAAGGAGGGCCCGCCCTCCCGCTGAGCCCGGGTCCCGCCCCCGCGCGGGGCGAGGCCGTACTCTTGAGGGGCTTTCGCCAGCCGTTCCCTTTCGAGCCTCCCGGTGAGACCCCTCCCGCCGACTGGGTACGGGTGCCGCCTACCATCGGGCGAAGCCGTACGAAAGGTGGCACGTTGACACCGTGGGAGGTGGTCGCGGTCCTCGCGGCCGGGTTCGCGGCGGGGGGCATCAACGCCGTCGTCGGATCGGGTTCGCTGATCACGTTTCCGACGCTGCTCGCGCTGGGGTACCCGCCGATCGTCGCGAACGTGTCGAACAACATCGGGCTCGTGGCGGGCAACGTGACCGGCGTGCTGGGCTACAGGGACGAGCTCAAGGGCCAGCGTGAGCGGCTGGTGCGGCTCGGCGTGGGCTCGATGCTCGGCTCGCTGGCCGGGGGGCTCCTGCTGCTCTCCCTGCCCGCCAAGGCCTTCCAGGTGATCGTCCCCCTCCTCATCGCGCTCGCCTGCGTGCTGGTCGTCGCGCAGCCCCGGCTCAACGCCTGGCTGTCCAAGCGGCAGGACAGCCCTCACCCGCACGGCGGACCGTGGCTGTGGCTGGGCGTGTTCGGCGCCGGGGTCTACGGAGGCTACTTCGGCGCCGCGCAGGGCGTGGTGCTGATCGGGCTGCTCGGCATCTTCCTCGACGACCACCTGCAACGGATCAACGCCGCGAAGAACGCGCTGTCGCTGGTGGTCAACGCTACGGCGGCCGTCCTTTTCGCACTGATCGCGCCCGTGGACTGGTGGGCCGTGCTGCTGGTCTCGCTGGGCTCCCTGGTCGGCGGTTTCGTCGGCGCGCGCGCCGGCCGCAGGCTGCCGGCCCGGGTGCTGCGCGGCATCATCGTGTGCGTCGGCATCATCGCGATTGTCAAACTGGTGTACGGCTAACCACCCCCGCAAGTGGGTATTTATCTGGATATGAAGGGTGACCGGGTCGAGATCGTCATAGACGCGGGCAATGCTCCGCGTACGTACGAGGTCGTGGCGACGAAGGCCGGGCGGCGGGTCGACGTCGCCACCCGGAGAGGGCTCGTGGAGGTCAGCGAGGTGACCAGGAGCGGTACGGCCGTGCGGACCGCCCGCTTCATGGCGAGCCGCATCCTGGCCCTCGTCGAGTACCCGGCCGCCGACGACCGCGAGGACGAGTGACCTCCGGCCGCCCGGCGGCTCGGGCCGTACGGCCCGCGAGCGGTTGAGGCCGTATAAGCCCTGCCGGCGGTTGAGGCCCAACAGCCCTGCCGGCGGTCGGGGCCCGTACGGCCTGCCGGTTTTCTAGGCCTGGCGGGGGCGGACCTGGACGATGCCGTCGCCCCGGATGTTGACGTCGAACGCGGGCTGGGGCGCGGTGGCGGGGCCGTGTACCACGGCGCCGTCCTCCAGGCGGAACGTGCTGCCGTGCCACGGGCAGACGACGCACGCCTCGTCGTTCTCCAGCTTCAGCCGCCCCTGGTGCAGCGGGCCCGCGAGATGCGAGCAGCGATCGGCGAGGACCTTCACCTGGGCGCCGTGGCGCAGGACGAAGAGGTTGATGTAGCCCAGGCGGCGAGAGACCGGACGCCCGTCGGGCAGGTCCCACAGCCGGCACAGATCGTGCCAGCCGAGCGGCACGAGGTGCGTCGTCGGCTCCGCGTGGGTCGGCCCGGCCGCCATGCGGTAGGCCAGGTGCCCGCCGAGGTAGCCGCCCAGGCCGGCCGCGCCGAGACCGGCGAACGCGAGCGTGCGCCCGGCCTGGTGCCTCCCGGACAGCCGCAGCATGAGCGACCCCGAGTAGAGCCCGAGCGCCGCGAAGTTGACCAGCGCGTGGACGAATCCCACCCTCTGCTGCTCCAGGTGGAGCATCGACCAGTCGGTCAGCCCCGCCGCGGCGGCCGGGATGGCGCCGGCGATACCCGTGGCCAGCACGGCCCGGGACGCCCGGGGATCCACGTCGATGAGGTCGAGCACCGCCGTGGCCGTCCAGCAGCCCAGGCTGATGGTCGCCAGTGGGGGATGCAGGGGATGCCCGGTGGGCACGCCGTGCAGCAGGTCCCTGAGCGCGCTACCGGACGGCAGCCCGCGCCGGATGGTCTTCGCCACCGGCAGGATCACGCGATCGAGCGCCTTGGCGTGCTCAAGGCGATGGGTGACGCCCACAGGAAGTGACATACGGCCGAAGCCCAGGGATTCCCTGAGCGTACGGCGTCGCGAGTTGATGGCCTTCGAAGTTTCCTCCACTTTCGCCCCCTCTCGCCCTAGGGGACCTACCCCCCAGAGCCGAAGAGAACACCGCGAAGGCGACTACGCGCGGCTCCGGGCCAGATGGCCTCGGGCCACCGACAGCTCGACAATCTCGGTGGCGTAGTCGCCGAGGGCGGGTGAGCCCTCCCGGATGATCTCGACTTTCTCCATCACCTGATCGATGGTGACCCCGTGGCGTACCCAGCTTCCGCCCTCGTTGTGGTGGTTGGCCATCATCGGGGCCAGCCGGTCGAGGGCCTTGGCGAACTTGGCCTCGGGGGTCTTGCGCTCCTCGAACTCCTCCCACAGGGCACGCAGTGCGGTGGTCTGGTCCTCGGGCAGCAGGCCGAAGATGCGGTCGGCCGCGGCGCGCTCGGCCTTCTCCTGCAGCTCGACCGCCGCGAGGTCGTAGATGAACGTGTCGCCCGCGTCGATCTCGACGATGTCGTGCACGAGCAGCATGGCCGAGACACGGTCGAGGTCGGTGCCGGGTGGCGCGTGCTCGCCGAGGACCATGGCCAGCATCCCGAGGTACCACGAGTGCTCGGCGTCGTTCTCCCTGCGAGAGCCGTCCATCAGGGTGTTGCGGCGGAGCACGCGCTTCAACTTGTCGATTTCAACGGCGAAACCGACCTGGGCCAGCAGACGTTCCTTATCGGGCACGGTGGTCACCCGCCACAGCCTATTACCGGAAGCGCCCGGATTTGCCCAGGCCCGCGCCTTGATCTCCGATCAGGCGGGCGTGAGCGTGACCGGCACCCCGTTGAACACCGCGTTTCCTGACAGCGGGTCGACGATCGACTCGTCCGTCAGCGTGTTGGCGCTCACGCCGGCGTTCTTGGCCGCGACGAGCTGCGCGGTGCCCGCGTGGCCCCAGCCGTGGGGCAGGCTCACCACCCCTCGCATGATCGTGTCCGTCGGTTCGAGCCGTACGGTCAGCTCGCCCGCCGCCGACCGTACGACGGCCCGCTCGGCCAGCCCGAGCTCGGCGGCGTCCTCCGGGTTGATCTGGAGCGTGCAGCGGTTGGTGCCGCCCACCAGCGGGGCCACGTTGTGCATCCAGCTGTTGTTGGAGCGCAGGTGCCGCCGCCCGATCAGGACGAAGCCGCCCGCCTCTCTCGCGAGCGCCTCGCGGAGCCGTTCGACGTCGGCCAGGATCGCCTCCGGGGCCAGCTCGACGGTCCCGGACGCGGTGCTGAGGATGCCGGGGAGGCGGGGCTTCAGAGGGCCGAGGTCGATGCCGTGCGGGTTCTCCAGCAGCCGCTCCAGGGTCAGCTCCCGTGCGTCGTCCCCGCCCCAGCCGCCGTACGGGCCGAGGCGCAGCATCGCGTCGAGACGCAGCTCGGCGCCGCTGGAGCCGGTGAGCAGGGCTCGCAGCTCCGCCGGGTCGCGCCCTTCGACGGGAGACCCCGGCGTCTCCGTGGCCTTGCGGAGCATCTGGTCGAGGATCAGCTCGTCCAGGGCCGAGGGGTCGGCGCCCGCGCCCTGCCCAGACGCGATCATGGCCAGGCGGGCCAGGATGACCGCTTCGGTGGGCCGTCCCGGCTCAAGGGCGACCACGGGCGGCGAGTACCGGGTGTAGTCGCGCACGGCGAAGCCGAGGAGAGCGAAGTCGTAGTGCCCCGCCTGCGTCACGCGGGGCGGAGGAAGGATGACGTGCGCATGCCGCGTCGTCTCGTTCAGGTAGGGATCGACGCTGACCATGAAGTCCAGCCCGGCGAGGGCGTGGTCCAGTCGCGAGCCGTTCGGCGCCGACAGGACCGGGTTGCCCGCGACCGTGATCAGCGCCCTGATCCGTCCCTCGCCGGGCGTCTCGATCTCGTCGGCCAGCGTCGCCACCGGCAGTTCCCCGTTGGCCTCGGGCAGGTGGCGCACGCGGCTGTGCCAGCGTCCGATGGCGTACGGCCTGCGCCTGCGCGGGGCCTCGGTGGCCGGACGGGGGAACATGGCGCCCCCGGGCCGGTCGAGGTTGCCGGTCAGCACGTTCACCACGTCGACCAGCCACTGCGCGATCGTGCCGAACTCCACCGTGCAGGTGCCGATGCGGCCGTACACGGCGGCGGTGGGGGCGGCGGCCAGCTCGCGCGCCAGCCGTACGATCAGCTCGGCGGGCACCCCGCACGCGGTGGCGCAGGACTCGGGGGTGAATCCGGCCACCGCCGCCTCGACCTCGGCCAGCCCGCTCACCGGTACGCGGACGTTCGTGAGCTTCTCGGCGAACAGCGTGTGGGCGATGCCCATCAGCAGGTAGGCGTCGGTTCCCGGGCGGATGAAGACGTGCTCGTCCGCGAGCGCGGCCGTGCGCGTGCGGCGTGGGTCGACGACGACCAGGCGCCCTCCCCGCTTGCGGAGCGCCTTCAGGCGTCCGGGGAAGTCGGGGGCGGTGCAGAGCGAGCCGTTCGACTCCAGCGGGTTGGCGCCGAGCATGAGCAGGTAACCGGTGCGGTCGAGGTCCGGCACCGGGATCGCGAGCGGGTGGCCGAACATCAGGCCCGCCGCCACGTGCTTGGGCATCTGGTCCGCGGTACTGGCGGAGTAGACCTGCCGGGTGCCCAGGCTGCGGATCAGCGGAGCCCCGTACAGCGCTCCGGCCATCGTGTGCGCGCTCGGGTTGCCGAGGTACACGCCGCGCGAAGGTCCGGGTACGGCAGCGAGGCCGCGCTCGACCGCCGCGAAGGCCTCCTCCCAGCTCGCCTCGCGCCACTGGCCGCCCTCGCGGATCAGCGGCCCGCTCAGGCGGTCAGGGTCCTCGTCCAGACGGCCGAGGCTCGCGCCCTTGGGGCAGACGAACCCCTTGCTGAAGGGGTCGGCGGCGTCCCCTCGCACGTCGACCACATGGTCGTCGTCGTCCAGCGTGATCGTGAGGCCGCAGACGGCTTCGCAGAGCGGGCACGTTCGGTGCGCCGTACGCATGGTCCGCCTCCTGGGTTCGAGGGACAGACCCATCTTTACCGCGCATGCCGCTCGCATGGAAGGGCGAGGCGGCCTGCCCGTGGAACGGCCGGAGCGTCTGTGGAGGACTGTGGACCACAAACCCTGAGAATCAAAGGACCGGCTTGGTACCGTGGTCGCGCGATCAGAGACGCCCTTCGACGGTTCTCGGATTCTGTGTTCTCAACCCCCCGCCGGGCCGTGAGGTGGCAGCCTTCGGCCCGGCCTCTCCAGGCGGCTGCTCGTCCAGCGGTCGTCTGGCGGTCGTCTGGCGGTCAGAGAACGCCCAGACCGTTGGCGACGCTGTCGCCGAGATCCTTGTGGACGTTGGTCCAGTACTCCACGACGCGCTTCTTCATGTCGCCGGTGACCTCCGGGGCGGAGGCGTGGCCGACGATGTTGCTCACGAGGTGCGAGCGGTCGGTTTCCGACAGGACGTTCTCCCACAGGGCGCGCGGCTGGACGAAGTCGTCGTCCTCCGCGTGCTTCTGGTAGGCGCTACGGATGATCTCGCCCGCCACCTGGTAGTTCTCGCCCGCGAAGAACGCCGGGTCGGCCGCGGGGCCGCCGGCGGTGTTCGGCGCGTACACCGGGTCGCCCGGGTTGCTGTAGCGCATCGCGCCGTCCTTGTTGTAGCTGTGGACGGGCGACTTGGGCTGGTTGATCGGGAGCTGGAGGTAGTTCGCCCCGATGCGGTAGCGATGGGTGTCGGGGTAGGAGAACAGCCGGCCCTGGAGCATCTTGTCCGGGGACGCGCCGATGCCCGGCACGAGGTTGGCCGGCTCGAAGGCGGCCTGCTCGACCTCGGCGAAGTAGTTCTCCGGGTTGCGGTTGAGGGTGAACCTGCCGATCGTGATCTCGGGATAGTCGCCGTGTGGCCACACCTTGGTCAGGTCGAAGGGGTTGAAGCGGTAGTCCGCGGCCTCTTCGAACGGCATGATCTGCACGTTGACGGTCCAGGACGGGTGGTCGCCGTTCCTGATCGCGGTGTGCAGGTCGCGGATGTGGTGGTCGGCGTCCTGCGCGATCACGGCGCCGGCCTCGGCGTCGGTGAAGTTCTCCACGCCCTGGTCGGTCTTGAAGTGGTACTTCACCCAGAACTTCTCGCCGCTCGCGTTGTACCAGAGGAACGTGTGCGAGCCGAAG
Source organism: Sphaerisporangium sp. NPDC049003 (assembly GCF_043197795.1). Taxonomy (NCBI): domain Bacteria; kingdom Bacillati; phylum Actinomycetota; class Actinomycetes; order Streptosporangiales; family Streptosporangiaceae; genus Sphaerisporangium; species Sphaerisporangium sp. NPDC049003. The sequence continues at coordinate 86,729 of NZ_JBICTU010000001.1, read as the reverse complement.
CCGTGCATGTGCCGCCAGCTGGCCGGCGTGCCGCGGTCGGTCATGAGGAAGGTGACCTGGTGGGCCGACTCGGGGGACAGCGTCCAGAAGTCCCACTGCATGTTGTGGTCGCGCAGGTTGGTGTCCGCGCGCCGCTTCTGGCTGTGGATGAAGTCCGAGAACTTCGAGGGGTCCCGGATGAAGAAGATCGGGGTGTTGTTGCCGACGAGGTCGTAGTTGCCCTCGTCGGTGTAGAACTTGATCGCGAAGCCGCGGGGGTCACGCTGGGTGTCGGGGCTGCCGAGCTCGCCCGCCACCGAGGAGAAGCGGATGAAGAGGTCGGTCTCCTTCCCCTTCTGGAAAAGGCCGGCCTTGGTGTACTGGCTGATGTCCTCGGTGATCCGCAGCACGCCGTGGGCGCCGCCGCCCTTGGCGTGCACCACGCGCTCGGGAACCCGTTCACGGTTGAACTGGGCCATCTTCTGGATGACGTAGTGGTCCTGCAGCAGCAGGGGGCCATTGGGGCCGACGGAGAGCGAGAACTCGTCGCTCGGCGCGGGAATGCCAGCGTCCGTGGTGGTGATGGGCCGGTCGGTCATCGCGCGGTCCTCCGTGTCGTCGTTGATGGAGTACGGCTAATGCCCTGAACTCCGCTGAAGTATCGGGGCGCGGCGGTCAATCGCCTGGGGATCGGCAGTCGGGGCAGGTGCCCCAATAGATGACGTCGGCCTCTTCGACGAGGAAGCCGGCGGCGTCCACGGGGTCGAGGCAGGGTGCCTTCCCGGTCGCGCAGTCGACGTCGGTCACCGTGCCACACCGGCGGCAGACGAGGTGGTGGTGGTTGTCGCCCACCCGGGCCTCGTAGCGGGCCGGACTGCCCATGGGCTCGATCTTGTGAAGGAGCCCGGCGCGGTGCAATGCGTGCAACCCGTCGTAGACGGCCTGGAGGGACACCTGGCCGACCCGGTCGCGCACACCGCGGTGGATGGCGTCCACATCGAGGTGGTCACCCGCTCGAACGGTGCGCATGATCGCGACTCGGGCGGCGGTCACCCGTAGCCCGGCGTCACGAAGTCGCTCCACATCACCCACTACCTGCACCCTAGGCGCTAAACCTGAATCATTCAAGTGAAGGAATCATCCCAGTTTGGCGATTGTCGATCGGTCTGGGGTGGCGGTGTCCATCTACGGGCGGAAGATGGCATGCTCTTGGAGCGATGAGAAGTCACCCCGTCACATCCGTCCTGTCCGATTCGCCGAAGTTGCCCCTCGCCGGAGCACGCGCCCGGCGTTTCGTCGCCGTCGCCCTGGCGGCCTCGTTCGCCGCCGTGCCGGCGGCAGCTTGCTCGGCCGCGGAGTCGGCCGGTCCCGACACCAAAGAGACCGGTTCGACCGCCTCCACGCCGACGTTGGCGCCCGCCAAGGACAAGCCGCAGCGCAGACCGTTCACCATCTCCTTCGGTGGCGACGTGCACTTCGAGGGCGTGCTCAGAAACCGCCTCGCCGCCCCGCGCACCGCCCTCGGCCCGATCTCCTCGGTGCTGCGGCGGTCCGACCTGGCCATGGTCAACCTGGAGACCGCCATCACCACGGGCGGCACCCCCGCACCGGGCAAGCAGTTCACCTTCCGCGCGCCGCCGAGCGCGCTGACCGCGCTGAAGGCGGCGGGCGTCGACGTCGCCTCCATGGCCAACAACCACGGCATGGACTACATGCAGACGGGGCTGCGCGACTCCCTGGCGGCCATTCGCAGCTCGAAGTTCCCGATCGTCGGCATCGGGAAGAACGCCGCGGAGGCGTACAAGCCGTTCCGCAGGACCGTCAACGGCAACCGGGTCGCCATCATCGGCGCCACCCAGGTGCTGGACTCCGAGTTCATCCAGTCGTGGACGGCCACGAACACCCAGGGCGGTCTCGCCTCGGCCAAGAACGAGGAGCGGCTCATCCAGGCCGTCAAGCAGGCCCGCAAGACCTCCGACACCGTGATCGTCCATCTCCACTGGGGCACCGAGCTGCAGAAATGCCCGAACCCCGCGCAGCGGGACCTCGCGCCCAAGCTGATCGCGGCGGGCGCCGACGTGATCATCGGCGGTCACGCCCACATCCTGCTCGGCAGCGGGTACCTCCAGGGCCGCTACGTCAACTACGGGATGGGGAACTTCGTCTTCTACAACTCCGGACCGGAGACCGGCGCGACGGGCGTGCTGACGCTGACGATCAACGGCAGGAAGGTGCTCAAGGACCAGTGGACTCCGGCGCGCATCAGCGGGGGCATCCCGCTCCCCGTGACCGGCGCGGCCAAGCAGCAGGCCGTGACGAGCTGGAAGGCCCTGCGGAGCTGCGCGGGGCTGGAATCCAAGGCCTGAGGAAGGCTTTCTTCACGTCCTAGCTTTGGACATCTTGTCCAACAGCCTTCCAGGGTGTGGAGTGGGGCGTATGCGGGTCACTGAGAGGCGCAAGCCGTACGACCAGCGGCTCGTGGTCGTCACCGGAGCGGGAAGCGGCATCGGCAGGGCCACGGCACGGGCCTTCGCGTCCCACGGCGCCGAGGTGGTCTGCGCGGACCTCGACCTCGACGCCGCCCGCCGTACGGCCGGCGAGATCGGGCGCCTCTACGGAACCGCCCACGCCTACCAGGTCGACGTCTCCCGCGCGGACGAGATGGAACGGTTCGCCACGGCCGTGCGGGACGAGCACGGCACCCCGGACATCGTGGTCAACAACGCCGGTATCGCCGTGGCCGGCCCCTTCCTGGACCACGAGCTGGCCGACTGGGAACAGACCATCGGCGTCAACCTCTGGGGCGTCATCCACGGATGCCGCCTGTTCGGGCGGCAGATGGTCGAGCGAGGCGAGGGCGGGCACATCGTCAACATCGCCTCGCTCGCCGCCTTCGCGCCGTCGCGGCTGCTGCCCGCGTACTCGACGTCCAAGGCCGCCGTGAAGATGCTCAGCGACTGCCTGCGCGCCGAGCTGGCGGGCAAGGGCATCGGCGTGAGCGTGATCTGCCCCGGGTTCATCTCCACCGCGATCGCCGGCAACGCGACGTACCGAGGGGGAGACCGGTCGCTGAGCGAGCGGGCGCTCCGGAAGCGCGGGTACCCGCCGGAGCGGGTCGCCGCGCACATCCTGCGGGCCGTTCACCACAACACCGCGGTGGTCCCGGTGAACGCCGAGGGCAAGATAGGGTACGCGCTGTCGCGCCTGTCCCCGGGGCTGATGCGGGGGCTCGCCCGAATTGCGGCTTCCGATATAGGACGACTGGCCGGGAAGGACTGACCGCTGGACCTGGAAGAGGCAATATGAATTCTGTGTCCGGCCCGCCCGCTGATCATTGCGACGAACAGGCCCCGCTGCGTCGTAAACCGTCCCAACGCCGTAGTGCGCGGCGTGTCGAACGCATGCTCGACGCCTGTGCCGAGCTGCTCGACGAGATCGGCTACGAGGCCCTCTCGACCACGCGCATAGCCGAGCGGGCCGACGTCGCGATCGGCTCGGTGTACCAGTTCTTCCCCGACAAGCGGGCGATCACCCAGGCGCTCACCCAGCGCAACGTGGAGCTGTTCATCGCCCGCGTCGGCAGGCGCTTCATGACCGAGGACTATCCCGGCTGGTGGCACGCGGTCGACGCCATCATCGGCGAGTACGTCGACATGCACAGGACCGTTCCAGGTTTCCGTTCGCTCCGCTTCGGCGACGCCGTCGACCTCAACCTCCTCGACTCGGTCTCCGAGAACAACACCGTGATCGCCGGGCGGCTCCGCGGCCTGCTCCTCGCGGAGTTCGGCATGGCCGACAGCGAGGAGCTCGACCTGAGCCTCACGGTCGCCGTCGAGGCCGGTGGCGCGGTGCTCGCGCTGGCGTTCCGCCGCGACCCGATGGGCTGGCCCCCTCTCATCGAGGAGGCCAAGCGCCTGATCCGCGAATACCTTTCCAGCCAGCTCAGGCGGGGCGCGCGCTCGGCCTGAACAACGGGGACCGTCGCCGGCGCGGCGGCGGTGGTCGGTGAGTGGCGGGAGGGCAGGCACGGCTGAGGGTGGGTATCCCCCCGCAGGGGAGGAGACCGATGAGCTTCGTCGAGAGCGACATGCTGGCCGTGCCCGGTGCCCGTATCTACTACGAGGTACACGGGTCGGGGCCGCTCCTGCTCGTGTCGCAGGGCGGGGAGGGCGACGCCGGGCGCACGGGCGGTCTGGTCACGCGGCTCGCCGCCGACTACACGGTGGTGACCTACGACCGCCGGGGCCTGTCACGGAGCACGCCCGACGATCCGGCGGGCCCGCTGACGATGGAGACGCACGCCGACGACGCCCATCGCCTGCTGGCCGCGCTGACCGCCGAGCCCGCGATCGTGTTCGGCTCCAGCTTCGGCGGCCTCGTCGGGCTCACGCTGACCGCACGCCACCCGCACCAGATCGGCACGCTGGTCGCCCACGAGCCTCCCGCGGTCCGGCTCCTGCCCGAGCCCGCGCGGGCCGGCACGGAACGCGTCCTCGACGAACTGGAGGAGACCTTCCGCGGTGAGGGCTGGGGCGCCGCGTTCAAGAAGCTGGCGGAGATCACCGGCTCCGGCTCCGAAGGGAGGGAGCCCGACGTCGAGCTGCCTCCGCCGCTCTCCAGGCAGCGCATCGCCGACATGAAGTTCTTCTTCACGTACGACATCCCCGCGATGCGCCGCTGCGAGGTGGACGTCGCGGACCTCGCCGCGCTGAAGGCGGCACAGGTCCGCGTCGTGCCCGCGGCGGGACGTACGACGTCGCGGGGGTTCTTCGACTTCCAGTGCGTCCAGGAGCTGGCACGCCACCTCGGGACCGGGGTGGCGGAGTTCCCCGGCGGGCACAACGGGCCCACGACCCATCCGAAGGCCTTCGCCGTACGGCTGCGCGAGGTCCTCCGCGGCTACTCCTGACCCCTTGGGCCGAGACCCGGATCGAGCTCCGGGTCCGTGCCCGGCGCGTCGGCGGGCGGGTCCACGGAGGTGTCCGACTTCGCCTGCGGGTGGCCCGGGGCGGGGACCGCCTGGTCGTCGGAGGGGCCGGTCGCCGTCGAGTCGCCGCTCCTGGCCTGCGCCTTGCAGGGCGTGGACACCTGCTGGACGGCCTGCCGGGCCGTCTGGAGCTCAGCGCGTAACCGGACGAGCTCCTGGCGCTGCTGGGCGGCGGTCTCCAGCCGGGCGCTGGTGTATCCGAGGGTTCCCGGGACGATCGCGGCGAACACGGCGGCGCAGGCGAGGGCGAAGGTCGTCTGCCAGGACATGTCCATCGCAGCTCCTCGAACGGCGTTTGTGACCTTCCAGGCGGAGCAAATATGCCCGCTCGCCTCGGTCGACACGCGGAGCGTAGTCAAACATGTGCGAATCAGTACTGGAGCAATGCCTGCTGTTGTCCGCGCATAGTTGAGCGGCGCTCGGTAATCTCGTCTTGTGGCACATGTGACACGTGGGCAGCTTGATCGGCTGCTCGAACAGGCGCTCCTGCACGATGATCACGGGGCTCTCGCCGGGAGGCTCGACGATCTGGCGCGCGGCTACGCGTCCGGTGAGGTGTCCCGTGCCGCGATCCTGGTGCTGGCCGCCGAGGAGTGGCGGCAGGCGGGCCAGCCGGCGAGAGCTCTCGAATGCTTCCAGCGGGCGCTGGACGACGGGGGTGAGGTGAGCGTCGACCCCCGGGCCGGCATCGCCGACACCCTGTTCGAGCTCGACCGCCCCGACGAGGCCCAGGAGCTGGTCGCCTCGATCAAGGCGGACGGGCCGGTGGACCCCGGCACCGCACTGAACGTCGCCGAGACCCTGCTGGCCTACGGCGACCTCGACGGGGCGCACGAGTGGGCCACCCAGGGAGTCCTCGCGGGCGACGGCACGAGCGGCGGCACGCGTGAGGCGCTCCTGCGCACGCGCTACCGCATCCGTGTCGACCTCGGCCTCCCCGAGGACGACATCGACGCGCTCCTCGACGTCTCGTGCTGAGCCCTCTGGTGCCCGGTCGTCTGGTGCTGGGTCGTCTTGTTCTGGGCTGTCTTGTTCTGGGCCGCGCCCCCACGTGATGTGCCGTACGGGCCGGGTCGCGTGAGGGGCCGTACGGGCCGTGACCCCCAAGTGCCACGGCCCGCACGGCGCTGGTGGCCGCCCTCGGGCGTGCTCGTCAGCGGACTCGGAGATCCCTGAGGGACGTGCCGAGTGAGGGGATCTCGGCGGTGACCACGGTGCCGTCGGCGCCCGGGCGCACGATGGCGGGGGTCTGGGGCTCGACGGGCAGTACGAAGATCGCCGGCGCGGGGCCCGTTCCCTGCGGGGCGTCCAGGCCTGGCGCGGCGTTCAGGCCCGTGGCGTCCAGGCCCTGTGTGGCGTCCGCGCCCGTCGCGGATCCCAGGCTCTGCTCGGGGTCCAGGCCCTGGGTGACGTCCAGGCTCTGCTCGGGGTCCACCGCCGGCGTGTCCAGCCCGGCCTCCTCGCCCGGGACGGGCGGGTCCTCGCGCCGGAGCACGTGCGACAGGCCCCCGCCGCGGGTCGCGTCGTAGACGTTCTGTCCCCTCAGGGCACGGGGGATGCCGGTGCTCCGCACGATGGCGGGGAGATCGGTCAGCCCGACCACCGTGGTGGTGCGGGTGGGCATGCCGGACGACCGCCCGATCTGCTCGATACCGACGAGCAGGTCGCCTCCGTCGCGGTAGCCGTAGCCGTCGCGGCCCGACACGCGCAGCGACGGCAGCCTGAGCCCGTTGACGGAGTTCGGCGCGACGTCGGCCGCCGTCGACGTGGTGTGCGGGCGGGTCTCGGCGGGCGTCGCGGCGAGCGCGCTGCCCATGCCTAGCCAGCCGGCGCCCGCCGTGACCGCGGCCACCGCGAGAACTCCCCGGATACTGAGTGACGTACGCATGAAGACTCCCTGACTACTTCCAGTGCTTTGACGAGCACTGAACGTAGCCAGGGAGGCTGATCGTCGGCGGGTCGTTAACCCAATGCTGGTGAATTCCTTACCGTGAGGCCAGCACGGTCAAGGTGTCTCCGGCGTCGTCCAGATCGACGGTGACCTCGTCGCCGTCGTGCACCTCGCCCGCCAGCAGGCTCTTGGCGAGCTTGTCGCCGATCGCCGACTGCACCAGCCGCCGGAGCGGACGCGCGCCGTACATCGGGTCGTAGCCGGTGAGCGCCAGCCAGTCGCGTGCCGCGGGCGTCACGGTCAGCCTCAGCCGCCGGTCGGACAGCCGCCGCGCGAGCCTCGCCACCTGCAGCTCGACGATCTGGGACAGCTCCTCGGAGCCGAGCGCGTCGAAGAGGATCACGTCGTCGAGCCGGTTCAGGAACTCGGGCTTGAACGAACCCCTGACCGCCTGCATCACCTTGTCGCGCTTGACCGAAGTGTCGAGCGTGGGATCGACGAGGTACTGCGAGCCGATGTTGGAGGTCAGGATCAGGATCGTGTTGCGGAAGTCGACCGTGCGCCCCTGCCCGTCGGTGAGCCGCCCGTCGTCGAGCACCTGGAGCAGGATGTCGAACACCTCGGGGTGGGCCTTCTCGATCTCGTCGAGCAGCACCACGGTGTACGCCCGGCGCCGCACCGCCTCGGTGAGCTGGCCGCCCTCCTCGTAGCCGACATAGCCGGGCGGGGCGCCGACCAGGCGGGCCACGCTGTGCTTCTCGCCGTACTCGCTCATGTCGATGCGGGTCATCGCGCGCTCGTCGTCGAACAGGAACTCCGCGAGGGCCTTGGCCAGCTCGGTCTTGCCGACGCCGGTGGGGCCGAGGAACAGGAACGAGCCGGTCGGCCGGTCGGGGTCGGCCACGCCCGCCCGCGCGCGCCGTACGGCGTCCGAGACGGCCTGCACGGCCTCGCGCTGCCCGACGAGCCTTCTGCCCAGCTCGTCCTCCATGCGGAGCAGCTTGGCCGTCTCACCCTCCAGGAGGCGCCCGGCGGGGATGCCGGTCCACGCGGAGATCACCTGGGCGATGTCGTCGGCGCCGACCTCCTCCTTGACCATGGGGTCCTCGGGCTGGGCCTGGGCGCTCGCCTCCTCCAGCTCCTTCTCAAGGCGGGGCACGTCGCCGTACATCATGCGGGAGGCCGCCTCGAAGTCGCCGTCGCGCTGGGCGCGCTCGGCAGCGGAGCGGGCCTCGTCGAGCTGCTTCTTCAGCTCGCCCACCCGGTTGAGCCCGGCCTTCTCCTTCTGCCAGCGGACCACGAGGGCGTCGAGGTCCTCCTGGCGGTCGCCCAGCTCCTTGTGGAGCTTCTCCAGGCGCTGGATGCCGGCCTCGTCGGTCTCCTTGGTGAGGGCGAGCTCCTCCATCTTGAGCCGGTCGACGGCCCGCTGGAGCTCGTCGATCTCGACGGGACGGGAGTCGATCTCCATGCGGAGGCGGCTGGCGGCCTCGTCGACCAGGTCGATCGCCTTGTCGGGCAGGAAACGCGCGGTGATGTAGCGGTCGGAGAGCGTGGAGGCGGCCACCAGGGCGCTGTCGGAGATCTGCACCTTGTGGTGGGCCTCGTAGCGCCCCTTGAGGCCGCGCAGGATCGCGATGGTGTCCTCGACGGTCGGCTCGCCGACGTAGATCTGCTGGAAGCGCCGCTCCAGCGCGGGGTCCTTCTCGATGCGCTCGCGGTACTCGTCGAGGGTGGTCGCGCCGATCATGCGCAGCTCGCCCCGGGCCAGCATGGGCTTGAGCATGTTGCCGGCGTCCATCGCGCCCTCGGCGGCGCCCGCGCCGACCATGGTGTGCAGCTCGTCGATGAAGGTGACGACCTGGCCGTCGCTCTCCTTGATCTCGTTCAGCACGGCCTTGAGCCGCTCCTCGAACTCGCCGCGGAACTTGGCGCCCGCGACCATCGCGCCGAGGTCGAGCGAGACCAGGCGCTTGCCGCGCAGGCTCTCGGGGACGTCGCCGGCCACGATGCGCTGGGCGAGGCCGTCGACCACGGCGGTCTTGCCGACGCCCGGCTCGCCGATCAGCACCGGGTTGTTCTTGGTACGGCGGCTCAGCACCTGGATGACGCGGCGGATCTCGTTGTCGCGGCCGATGACCGGGTCGAGCTTGCCGGCCCTCGCCTGCTCGGTGAGGTCGACGCCGTACTTCTCCAGGGCGCGGTAGGTGTCCTCAGGACTCTCGCTGGTGACCCTGGCGTGGCCGCGCACCTTCTCGAAGGCGTCCAGCAGGGCACTCGGGGTGGCGCCCCGTGACTTGAGCAACTGGGCGACCTGGCCGCCGTCGGTGGCGAGGCCGACCAGCAGGTGCTCGGTGGAGACGTACTCGTCCTCAAGCTGCTTGGCACGGGCCGCCGCGGTGTTGAGCGCGACCAGCAACTGGCGGGAGGAGGTCGGCGCGCTGACCGTCGAGCCCTGGGCCTTCGGAAGCTGTTCGAGCTGCTGCTCGGCCTCGGTGCGCAGGGCCTTCCAGTCGGCGCCGACGGCCTCCAGCAGGTGTACGGCGGTGCCGTCGTTCTGGGCGAGGAGGCTGGTGAACAGGTGGGCCGGGGCGACCTCGGGGTGACCCTCGGCGGCGGCGCGCCGGACGGCTCCCGACAGGGCGTCCTGGCTCTTTCGCGTCAGCTTGTAGTCCACGGTTCCTCGCCTTTCTCGCATGGCGGCCGGCCGGACGCTCGCCGGGCCGGCGGTGCCGCGCCGCTTCGCTATATGTGCGCCGCAGACCCCGGTGCGGGTCGCGCCCGGGAACTCGGCGTGGATGCCCTCACGCGGGCGGGAGCTGGTACTGGATCAGTGCTCGGATCATCGCCATCTCGCCCCGGAGGCGGCTGATCTCCTCGCGCATGCGGAGGTTCTCGGTCTCCAGGACCAGGATGCGCTTGATGCCGGCCAGGTTGATGCCCTCCTCCTGGGAGAGCCGCTGGACCTCGCGCAGCATCACGATGTCGCGTGTGGAGTAGAGCCGGCCCCGGCCGGCCGTACGGCCCGGGCTGACCAGACCGAGACGGTCGTACTGCCGGAGTGTCTGCGGGTGCAGCCCGGAAAGCTGGGCGGCGACCGAGATGACGTACACGGGAGTGTCGTCGGACAGGTCGAAGTAGTTGGCGTCCATCGGCGTCGCCTCCCTTCGGGCTACTCGCTACTCGCCTGTTTGAGCAGGTCGGCCCGGGGGTCTGCCGAGTCGGAGACCGACCGGAACTCCTCCAGGGCGGACCTTTCCTTGTCGTCGAGGTGCTGGGGCACCGCCACTTCCACGGTGACGAGCAGATCACCCTTGGTGCCGTCTTTGCGGGTGACACCCCGGCCGCGCACGCGGAATGTGCGGCCGTTGGGCGTGCCTTCGGGGATCCTCAGCGTCACGGGCAGGCCCTGCAGGATCGGTACCCTGATCTCGGCGCCGAGAGCCGCCTCAGTGAAGGTCACCGGCACGGTGATGGTGAGGTTGTCGCCCGAGCGGCCGAAGATCGTGTGTGGTTTCACGTGGATCTGGACGTACAGGTCGCCGGCGGGCCCGCCGTTCTCGCCGGGCGCGCCCTTGGCCTTGAGCCGGATGCGCTGGCCGTCGGCCACCCCGGCGGGGATGCGGGCCTGGAGCGTGCGGGTGCTCTTGCCGCGCCCGCTGCCCTCGCACACCGGGCAGGGATCGTCGACGAGCAGCCCTCGGCCCTTGCAGTCGCGGCACGGCTCGGAGAAGGCGAAGTTGCCGAGGTTGCGGCTGGCCGCTCCGGTGCCCTCACAGGTCGGGCAGACCCTCGGGGTCGTGCCGGCCTTGGCGCCCGTGCCGTGGCAGGCAGTGCAGGCCGATGAGCTGGTCAGCCGGAGGGCCACCGTGGTGCCGTCGACCGCCTCGGTGAAGGACAGGGTGACCTCGGACTCGATGTCCTGCCCACGGCGGGGACGGCTGGTCGCGGTCGTGGAGTTGGGGCGCCCGCCACGGTTGAACAGCCCGCCGAACAGGTCGCCGATGCGCTCGCCCGTTCCTCCGCTCTGCGCGGTGCCTCCGAAGAGGTCGCCGAACTCGAACGGGAAACCGCCACCGCCGCGGGGGGCGCCGCCCCCCGCGTACCCGCCGAGACCCGACCCGAACAACGCGCGCGCCTCGTCGTACTCCTTGCGGCGCTTGGTGTCGGACAGGACGTCATAGGCCTCCGAGACCTGCTTGAACATGGCCTCGGTCTCGGTGTTGCCCTGGTTGGCGTCCGGGTGGTACTTCCTGGCAAGTCTCCGGTACGCCTTCTTGATCTCTTCGGCGGTGGCGGTCTTCGACACACCAAGGACCGCGTAATAGTCCTTTTCCAGGTAGTCCTTGGTGCTCATCTATCGCTTCCTTCGCGAGCCAAAGGGGTAGTCGCTCAATTGTCCTCGGGGTCGGCCGCGGCTTCCCCCGCCTCGCCCGCCCCCGGCTCGGACCGCTCCGAGCCGGCCGCCGGCGCCTCGGGCTCGGCGACGGCGACCCGCGCCGGGCGCAGGATCCGATCACCGATCTGGTAGCCGGGCTGGAGGATCTCGACGCAGGTGGGTTCGGTGACCTCGGAGGAGTAGCTGTGCATCAGCGCCTCGTGCACGGTCGGGTCGAACGCGTCGCCCTTGGTGCCGAAGGTCGTGAGGCCCAGCTTGCCCACCGAGCTCTCCAGCGCCTCGCTCACCTTCGCGAACCCGCCGGTGAGCTCGCCGTGGTCGCGCGCCCTGCCGATGTCGTCGAGCACCGGGAGCAGCTCGGTCAGCACGTTGGCGACCGCCTGCTCGCGGACGACGACCCGGTCGCGCTCGACGCGCTTGCGGTAGTTGGAGTACTCGGCCTGGAGCCGCTGGAGGTCGGCCGTGCGCTCGGCGAGTTGCGCGGTCAGGTCGGCGGCCAGACCGTCGTCCGGCTTGGGCGCCTCGGCCGGGGCGGCGGGCGACGACTTGCCGGTCGTCTTGCCCGCCCCCTCACGCACCTCCCCGGTCTCGGGGTCGATGCGCCGGTTGTCGCGGATCACCAGGCCTTCGTGCTCGCTCCCAGAGGTTGGGGACGTCACGCGGCACCGCCCTCCCGCTTCGGCTCGTCGTCGACGATCTCGGCCTCGACGACGTCGTCGTCGGAGGACTTGGCACCGGCTCCGGGCGCACCGGTGGCGCCGGCGGCGTCGGCCGGGGCCTCTCCGGAGGCCTGCGACTGGGCGTAGATCGCCGAACCCATCTTCTGGCTGACCGTGGCGAGCTTCTCGGCGGAGGCGCGGATGGCGGCCGAGTCGGTGCCCTCCAGCGTCTTCTTGAGCTCGGAGAGGGCTTCCTCGACCTCGGTCTTGACCTCGGCCGGGACCTTCTCGTCGTTCTCGCGGAGGAACTTCTCGGTCTGGTAGGCGAGGGCGTCCGCGTTGTTGCGCGTCTCGGCGTCGTCGCGGCGCTGCTTGTCCTCCTCGGCGTAGGACTCGGCCTCGCGCATCATGCGCTCGATGTCGTCCTTCGGCAGCGCGGAGCCGCCGGTGATCGTCATCGACTGCTCCTTGCCGGTGCCGAGGTCCTTGGCGCCGACGTTGACGATGCCGTTGGCGTCGATGTCGAAGGTGACCTCGATCTGCGGGATGCCGCGCGGCGCCGGGGCGATGCCGGTCAGCTCGAAGGTGGCCAGCTTCTTGTTGTAGGCCGCGATCTCGCGCTCACCCTGGAACACCTGGATCTGCACCGACGGCTGGTTGTCCTCGGCGGTGGTGAAGACCTCCGACCGCTTGGTCGGGATCGTGGTGTTGCGCTCGATGATCTTGGTGAAGATGCCGCCCTTGGTCTCGATGCCGAGGCTCAGCGGGGTGACGTCGAGAAGCAGGACGTCCTTGACCTCGCCCTTGAGGACGCCGGCCTGGAGGGCGGCGCCGATGGCGACGACCTCGTCGGGGTTGACGCCCTTGTTGGGCTCCTTGCCGCCGGTCAGCTCCTTCACCAGCTCGCTGACGGCCGGCATGCGGGTGGACCCGCCGACGAGCACCACGTGGGCGATGTCGGCGACCTTGATGCCGGCGTCCTTGATGACCTGGTGGAACGGGCCCTTGCAGCGCTCAAGCAGGTCGGAGGTGATGCGCTGGAACTCCGAGCGGGTCAGCTTCTCCTCAAGGTGGAGCGGGCCCTCGGCGGAGGCGGTGATGTAGGGCAGGTTGACCGAGGTCTCGGTCTGCGCCGACAGCTCGATCTTGGCCTTCTCGGCGGCCTCGCGCAGGCGCTGGAGCGCCATCTTGTCCTTGGAGAGGTCGACGCCGTGGGCGTTCTTGAAGCGGGTCACCAGTTCGTCGACGACGCGCTGGTCCCAGTCGTCGCCACCGAGGTGGTTGTCGCCGCTGGTGGCCTTGACCTCCACGAAGCCGTGGCCGTCCTCCTGGCCGACGTCGAGCAGGGACACGTCGAAGGTGCCGCCGCCGAGGTCGAAGACCAGGATGGTCTGGTCCTTGTCCTTGTCGAGCCCGTAGGCCAGAGCGGCCGAGGTGGGCTCGTTGATGATGCGCAGCACGTTGAGGCCCGCGATGGTGCCGGCCTCCTTGGTGGCCTGGCGCTGCGAGTCGTTGAAGTATGCCGGGACGGTGATCACCGCGTCGGTGATCTTCTCGCCGAGGTAGGCCTCCGCGTCCGTCTTGAGCTTCTGCAGTACAAAGGCGCTGATCTGCTGGGGAGAGAACTTCTTGCCGTCGATCTCGACGCTCCAGTTGGAGCCCATCTCCCGCTTCACGGAACGGATGGTCCGGTCGACGTTGGTGACGGCCTGCCGCTTGGCCACCTCGCCGACGAGGACCTCGCCGTTCTTCGCGAAGGCGACCACGGACGGCGTGGTCCGCGAGCCCTGCGCGTTGGCGATGACCGTGGGCTCACCGCCCTCGAGGATCGAGACGACGGAGTTGGTCGTCCCCAGGTCGATACCTACCGCACGTGCCATGAGTACGTCCTTGTAGTCAAAGTTGAGTCTGTATGACTCAATGCTGGACCCCGCTCGGCTGTTTGTCAAGCGACTTGAGTCTAACCGGCTCAACCCTACGTGCGCCGGAAGCATTCCGTGGATCCAGGGGCAAGAAAGATGGTCGATCTCTCGTAAATACCTGGAAAACGGGCGGCACTCATCCCGAGTTCCAGCAAAAGCGCAGGTGGCGCGACTCTCACGACCGCAGTGGTTTAGCGCCGGGGCGCCGCCAGGGCCCCAGCGGCTCAGTGACTCAGTGACTCAGTGACTCAGTGACTCAGTGACGAGCATCGCCAGGGCCCCAGTGGCTCAGTGGCGAGCGCCGTCGATCACCTTGCGGTTGCCGAGGGGCGCCTTGAGCTTGACGGTCGTCGTCTTCTGGATGGCGATCTCGATGCACGCCACGTCCGGCGACCGGCGGGCCTGCCCCTCGTACAGGGTGACGGTCACGGTCTTGGCGGTCTCCCTGACCTTCACGTGGTCGAGCACGTTGCACGGCTCGACGCCCGACCACCAGATGATCTTGAGCTTTCGGCCGTCGCGCGAGGGGGTCGCCTTCAGCCACCGCACCTTGTGCGGCTTGATCGTGTGGCCTTTCGGCTTCGTGGGGGAGGGGCCGCTGGCCGGCGTGGTCCCGGCACTGGCCGAGCCGACGCTCGACGCGACGGGGGGTTCGGGCACAGGGCTCGTGGTCGTGGCGCTCGGAGCGTTGCCGCAGCCCAGGCTCAGTAGCAGGGATCCGGTCGCCAGTGTCGCCGTCATCATCCGCATACCTGTTTGACGTATCCGATCTCGCGCGGGTTCGAACGTCGCCGGGCCGCCGGATCGTCCCGCCGTACGGGGAAGGGCCCCCGACCGCGGCGGTCGGGGGCCCTTCGGGGTGGCTCGGCGGGGCTCAGCGCTCGCCGGGCACCCAGTCGTCGTCGGCCGTGGGCGTGGAACGCAGGCTCGCCGCGGGCGGGACCGGGTCGGCGAACGGCGCGCAGTGGACGTCCGGGCCGGGCAGGCTCGCGGGCAGCGTGCCGTCGGTCAGGTACGCCTTCCAGATCGTGTCGATGCAGGCGTTGCCCCGGCCGGTGAGGCCGTGGTTGCCGCCGCCGTCCATGACCACCAGGCGCGAGGCCGGGAAGCGCTTGTGCATCTCGACACCGCCCTGGTACGGCGTCGCCGCGTCCTTGGTGTCCTGGAAGAACAGGGCGTTCTTGATCCACTTGCCGTTGACGCGCAGGTCGTGCCCGCGGACCGGCCAGGACTGGCACTGGGCGTTGAACCAGGCGTTGCCCCAGCTCAGGAAGGGAGCGGTGCGGTAGGACTCCCACCAGTCACGTTGCCAGGTGCTCCAGTCGCGGGGCCAGCGGGCGTCAGTGCACTCCACGGCGGAGTAGACGGCGAAGGCGTTGTCGTCGCCGCTGCTGTCGCCGTAGGTGGCGTACGCCTGCGCGATCGGAGCGGTCTCGCCGGCGGTGACGAACCTCGACAGCGCGTTGGCGAGGAGCGGCCAGCGGCTCTTGAGGTAGCCGCCCGCCAGGTAGGTGTCGTCGAACTCGGACGGGCCGACCCTGCCCTCGGCGGGAGCGGCCTTCAGCTTGGCGCGGGCAGCGTAGAACGCCTTCTCGACGTCGGCCGCGGCCGTGCCGAGGTGGTAGTTCGCGTCGTACTGGGCGATCCAGGCGAAGAAGGCCTTGGCGCGGGCCTCGAACGCCTGGTTCTGGTCGAGGTTGGTGCCGTACCAGACACGCTCGGGGTTGATGATGCTGTCCAGGACCAGGCGGCGCACGTTGTCGGGGAACAGGGTGGCGTACGTGGCGCCGAGGTAGGTGCCGTAGGAGTAACCGACGTAGCTGATCTGCCGCTGGCCGAGCGCCTTGCGGATCTGGTCCATGTCCTTGGCGGCGTCGACCGTGGTCATGTTCTTGAGCAGATCGCCGTAGGCGGTGTCACAGGCCTTGGAGTAGGCCTGCATCTTCTTCACCCAGGCCGCCTCCTCGGCCCAGTTGGCCGGGACGTAGTCCGGGCGCACCGGGTCGAAGAAGTGGGTGTCACAGCGGAGGGCGGGCTCGCTGGAGCCGACGCCGCGGGGGTCGAAGCCGATCAGGTCGTACTGCGCGGCCAGCGGGGCGCCGAGCCGGTTCTGCATCACGGCCGGGTAGGAGAGGCCGCTGCCGCCGGGGCCGCCGGGGTTGAAAAGGATCGCGCCCTGGTAGTGGGCCGTGTCGGTCGCCTTCTTGCGTGAGACGGCGATCTTGATCTTCCTGCCCCAGGGGCGGTCGTAGTCGAGCGGGACCGAGATCGCCGCGCACTCGATGCCCTCCGCCATGCCGGCGCACTGCGCCCACTGCGGAGCGGGTGGCGTGTGGTCGGGGGCCTGCCGAGTGCCGGCCGTCGCGGGTGCCGCGACCAACGCTCCGCTCAGACTCAGGCCGGCCGTGGCAAGCGCAATGAGGATCTTCTTCACGATCACCCCTTCGACGCCCGCGGATCCATCGTTGGAACCGACTTATGGGCACCATCGGGTAGATCATGCGGATAAGGAATTAGTAAGACGACACGCGTCTTCACTTGGTTGTCAAACCGCAACATGAGGTCCTGATTCGATGATCGACGCCTGAACCGCCGTAGGGTGGGGAGGTCTCTCCCCAACGACCGCCGTGCCGGAAGGGTGCCAATGGTGTTGCGTGAGGTTCTGCAGGCCGCGTCGAGCAGTGACCGTGTCGAGAGCGTCGTCAGGACCGCGGGGGTGACCCGCAGGCTGATGGGCCGCTACGTGGCGGGGAACACCGCGGAGGACGCCGCCTCGGTGGCCGCGGGTCTCGTCGCCGACGGCCTGCTGGTGACTTTCGACCACCTCGGCGAGGAGACCCGGCATCCCGACGAGGCCGCCCGCGCGGTCAAGGCGTCCCTCGCCCTCCTTGACGGCCTCGCCCGGCGCGGCATCGCGAAGGGAGCCGATCTGTCGCTGCGGCTCACCTCCGTGGGGCTCCACGTCGACGAGAAGCTCGCGAAGGAGAACGCCGCGCGCGTCTGCGAGGCGGCCCGTGAGGCCGGCGCCACGGTGACCCTCGACATCGAGGACGCCGCGGTGATCGAGTCCGCGCTGGGCGTCCACGCCGCCCTGCTGGAGGACCACCCCACCACCGGCGTCGTCATCCCGTCGTCCCTGCGCCTCGCCGACGATCACTGCCGGGCGCTGGTCTCGGGCCGCGTACGGCTGAGCAGGCGCGCCTTGGACGCGCCCGCCTCGGTCGCCTACGCCCGGCCCGCCGACATCGACCGCTCGTACGTGCGCTGCCTCAAGGTCCTCATGTCCGGCCAGGGCCACCCGATGGTGGCCACGCACGACCGGCGGCTCATCGAGGTCGCCTCCGCGCTCGCCGTCCTGAACGAGCGTGAGCCCGGCGGCTTCGAGTACCAGATGTCGTACGGCGTGCGCGTGGCGGAGCAGCGGAGGCTCGCCGATCTGGGCTCCCAGGTGCGCGTGCGCATTCCGTACGGGGTCGACTGGTACAGCCATCTGACGCGCCGCCTGGCCGAGCGTCCGGCCAACATCACCCTGCTCGCGCGCTCGCTGGTGAGGCGCTGACACGGCGTTGTCCACAGGCGGGCCGGTGGCAGGCCCGTACCAGCGGAGAGTCGGTAGGCTGCGAGCGATTCCCGACTCCTACGCGAGGTGCCTTCAAATGATCGCGATTCTCGGAACCGGCAAGATGGGCGAGGCCCTGCTGTCCGGGCTGCTGCGCGCCGGCGTCGATCCGGGTGAGATCATGGCCACGGCGCGGCGCGAGGAGCGGGCCCGGGCGCTCCGCGAGCGCTACGGCGTGCAGATCGTGTCCAACAGCGAGGCCGCCAAGATGGCCGACACCCTGATCCTCGCCGTCAAGCCGCAGGACATGGCGGCGCTGCTCGGTGAGATCGGCGCCCACGTGCCCGCCGGCAGGCTCGTCATCTCGGTGGCGGCCGGCATCACGACGTCCTTCGTCGAGTCCCGGCTGGGCGACGAGGTGCCGGTGGTGCGGGTCATGTCCAACACGCCGGTGCTGGTCGACGAGGCCATGAGCGTGATCTCGGCAGGGGCCCATGCCTCCGAGATCCACCTGAAGCACACCGAAGACCTGCTGAGGCCGGTGGGCAAGGTGCTGCGCATCCCCGAGTCCCAGCAGGACGCCGCGACCGCGCTGTCCGGCAGCGGCCCGGCCTACTTCTTCTACCTGGTCGAGGCCATGGTCGACGCGGGCATCCTGCTGGGCATGCCCCGGGCGGCGGCGCTCGACATGGTGACCCAGTCGATCGTCGGCGCGGCGATCATGCTCCGCGACTCCGGCGAGCATCCCGTGATCCTTCGCGAGGCCGTCACCTCGCCCGGCGGCACCACGATCTCCGCGATCGCCGAGCTTGAGCGCCACAGCGTCCGGGCCGCGTTCCTCGCCGCCATCGAGGCCGCGCGTGACCGCAGCCGCCAACTCGCCTCTGGCTGACCCGGGAGTGACCCGAAGCCACCGCCCGGTCCGTACGTACGGACCGGGCCGCTTCGGGGGGGCTCGCGCGGGGGTGGTCAGTGGCCGGATGCCAGCCTGATGAACTCCTCCAGCGACAGGCGGCCGTCGCCGTCCGCGTCGGCGTCCCTGTCCAGCGCTCCGAGCGCCTCGGCGGGGAGGTGCGGGAAGTGCTCGGTGAACTCCGCATGGGTGATGAAGCCGTCACCATCGCTGTCGATCGACTCGAACTGCTGCTTGAGCTGCGCCCATCGCTGATCCGCGGGTACTGCCGACAAGGAGATCTGCCTCCGACGCGAGAAGTGACTCGTACGGCGAACACCATAGTTCGGACATATCGCCAAGACGAGCGCGGGCCCATCCTCGGGGCCATGTACGAGGGGCAAGGATGCCGTGCCGCCGGGTGACGGTGGAATCATCCCAGGTGGGTGCTAGGGAGCCGACAAAATCGTTAGGAAACTTTGTAGTTAGAGTGCATCATGGCCGGCGGGGAACGGCGGACATGGGGGCATCGTGGCGAGCACCGCAGGGGCGGCGAGGCAGGACACGGAGGGGCTGGAAGGGCCTGCGGTCTGGACCCGGGAGTTCCGGCTCTTCTTCACCGCCAGGTCCGTCTCCACGCTCGGCACGGCCATGGTGCCGGTCGCGATGGCGCTCGGTGTCATCCAGGCCGGGTACGGAGCCAGCGGCGTCGGCTTCACCCTCGCCTCCTCGACGGTGCCGATGGCGCTCCTCGTGCTCTTCGGCGGGGTGTTCGCCGACCGGTTCACGCCGCGCCGCATGATGGTCGGCGCCGATCTCGCCCGACTGGTCTCGCAGTCGGTCACGGCGGCCCTGTTCCTCACGGGCACGCCCGCGCTCTGGCAGCTCATGGTCATCTCGGCCGTCAACGGGACGGCCGCGGCCATGTTCCAGCCCGGCCTGGCGAGCCTCGTCCCCCAGATGGCCAGGGACGTGCAGCGGGCCGTGGCGACCCAGCGCACGTCCGAGAACGCGATGTTCCTGCTCGGCCCCTCGGTCGCGGGGCTCCTGGTGGCGTTCGCCGACGTGGGGCTGGTGTTCCTGATCGACGCGTTCGGCTACGGCGTCAGCGCGCTCTGCCTCGCGCTTCTGCGTCTGACGGCCGTCACGCGCGCGGCCGAGGAGGGGTCGATCTGGTCGAACCTCAGGGTGGGGTGGCATGAGTTCAGCTCCCGCACCTGGATGTGGGGCGTGATCGTCATCTGGGCGGTCATGGGCGTCGCGGCCTTCGGTCCCGTGCTCCCTCTCGGCTCCACCCTGATCAACGCCTCGTACCACGCCACCGGATACGGGTTCGTCACCTCGGCTTTCGGGGCGGGGACGATCCTCGGCGGCGTGGTCGCCATGAGGGTCAAACCTCCCCGCCCGCTCGCCGCCGGGGCCATGGCCATGTTCCTCTTCGCGCTCCAGCCGTTGTCGATCACGCTCGGCCTGCCGCTCGCGCTGATGGCGGCCTGCCATCTCGCCGCGGGTACGGGGTCCGCGTTCTGGGGCGTCATGTGGATGACCAGCGTGCAGACGCAGGTGGCCCCCGAGGTGCTGAACCGTGTCCACGCCTACGAGGTCGCCGGTTCTGTCATGGCCCTGCCGGTCGGCCAGTCCCTCGCCGGTCCGGTCGCGTCGCTGCTCGGGGCGAGGGAGGTGCTGGCGGTCTCCTCGGTGGTGGCCGTCACCGGGTGCGTCGTCATGCTCTCGGTCCCCGCGATCCGCCGCCTGCGCCGCGTCCCCGGCCCGTCGTAGCCCCCGCGCTCCGCACCCGCCCGTACGGACTCCGCGTGCGGTGCCCGGGTACGGACTCCGCGTGCGTGCCCAGGTACGGACTCGGCGTGCGGCTGCCGGTTACGGGATGCGCGTCCGGGTTGTCCGGGACCCCAGCGGGGCGGGAATTCCGCTCCTACGATGGCCGAGTGACGATTCGTCGCGGTATCCCCCCGCTTCTCCTCGGCCTCACGCTGCTGCTCTCGTCGTGTTCGCAGGACGAGACGCCCAAGGTGCAGATCGGTGAGGCCAGGCGCGCCCCGGTCAGCGAGGTGGTCGAGGCCCCGGCGACCGTCGGCGCCCGCGCCACCGCCACGCTGCGGTCCTCGGCCGCGGGCACGCTCACCAAGCTGTACGTCCGCGAGGGCGAGACGGTCGACAAGGGCGAGATCCTCGCGAGGATCAGCTCCCCGCAGGCCGAGGACCAGCTGAAACAGGCGCGTCAGGCGGAGCGGCAGGCGTCCAGGCCCGTTCGGTTCGGCGGCGGGGTCGCGGTGCCGGCCATCCGGTTCGCCGGCCTGAACGCCACCTCGTCCCTCGATCGCGAGGTCGCGCGGGGCTTCACCAGGGCGCGTGCGGCGGCGAGGAAGATCAAGGACCGCCAGGTGAGGACGAAACTGCTCGCCGCCATCGACGGCGCGGAGACGCGGCACCGGGCCCAGCGCGCCGCGCTGAACCAGCTCACCCAGAGCCTGACGCGTTCGGTCAACCAGGCGCTTTCGCAGGTCAGCGGCCAGATCGGGGCAGGGCTGGGCGGGCTGGCCTCGTCCATGTCCTCCCTCCAGGCCGCCTCCACGTCGCAGGCGAAGGCGGCGGTGAAGATCGCCGAGGCGAACGTGAAGGGCCTGGTGATCAAGGCGCCCTTCGACGGCGTGGTCACCCTGGGCGGGCCCTCAGGCGGCGGCTCCCCGGGCCTCGGCTCCCTGCTCGGCCAGCTCCCCGCGGGGCTCGCCGCCCAGGCGGGTACGGCCGCGGGGCCGTCCGGCGGCGCGGGAGCCTCCACGTCCGGCGGCACGGTCGCCACGGGCGTGCCGGTCGCGGCGGGCGACGCCATCGTGACCGTGACGGACGTGTCCAAGCTGACACTCTCGGCCGACGTAGACGAGACCGACGTGCTCATGGTCGCTCCCGGCACCAGGGCAGAGGTCGAGCTGGACGCGGTCTCGGGGGCCACCTACCGGGCGAAGGTCACCGGGGTCGGAATCACCCCGAAGGAGGGCACCACAGGAGGGGTGAGCTATCCCGTACGCCTCACGCTCGGCCGGGGCGCGTACGACGACGGGGGAGACGCGCCCGTACCGAAGCCCGGCATGAGCGCGGTCGTCCGGCTGACCGTGCGCGAGTCGCCGGACGCCGTGGCCGTGCCCGCGTCGAGCATCGTCACCAGCGGCAGGGAGACCGTGGTGTGGGTCGTCCGCGCCGACGGCTCGGCGGAGCGCCGGGTGGTCAAGCTCGGCGCTCAGGGCGAGGCCGTGGTCGAGGTGGCGCGGGGTCTCTCGTCCGGCGAGCGGGTCGTCGTCAGGGGCGCCGACACCGTACGGCCGGGTCAGAAGCTCACGTGAACGACCTGGAGGGCGCTCCCGCCTTCGAGGCGGTCGACCTCGCCCGGTCCTACAAGCTGGAGGGGGTGTCGGTCGACGCGCTGCGCGGGGTGAGCCTCCGCATCGAGCGGGGCGAGTTCGTCGCCATCATCGGCCCCTCCGGTTCAGGCAAGTCGACCCTCATGCATCTGCTGGGCTGCCTCGACCGGCCCACCTCCGGCACGCTGCGGGTCAACGGCGTCGACGTGGCAACACTCGACGACACCGGTCTCGCCGAGCTGCGCAACCAGGCGGTCGGGTTCGTGTTCCAGTCCTTCCACCTGCTCGGCCGCACCTCGGCGCTGGACAACGTGGCCCTGCCCCTCGTCTACAGGGGGGTGGGCAAGGCCGAGCGGCGGGAACGGGCCAGGCGGGCGCTCTCCGCGGTGGGCCTCGCGCACCGGCTCGACCACCGGCCGTCCCAGATGTCCGGAGGCGAGCAGCAGCGGGTGGCGATCGCCCGCGCGCTGGTCGGGGATCCCAAGGTGGTGCTGGCCGACGAGCCGACCGGCAACCTGGACTCGCGCAACGGCCAGGAGGTGATGGGCATCCTGGCCGACCTCAACGCGGCGCGCGGCGTGGCCGTCGTCCTGGTCACCCACGAGCGCGAGGTCGCCGATCTCGCCCGGCGGCGGATCCACGTCCGCGACGGCCTCATCGAACTCGACACCGCGATCCAGGGAGGGGACGCGCTGTGAGGACCGCCGAGGCGTCGCGCATGGCGCTGGAGGCGCTGCGGGTCAACCGGTTGCGCAGCGCGCTGACGATGTTCGGCGTCGTGGTCGGCGTGCTGGCCGTGGTGATCCTGGTCGCGATCGGGACCGGCGCCAAGGAGGCGATCGAGAGGGAGATCGCGGGGCTGGGGAGCAACATCATCCTGGTCGTTCCCGGGCAGGTGGGCCTCGGGGCCGCGCCCACGCAGAGCCGGCTCGACCTCGCGGACGTCGCGTTCGTCCGCCGTGTCGTCGGCGATCCGGCGAAGGTGACGGTGGCCGTCAACTCGGGCGAGTCCGTACGGGTGGGGCGCACCGAGGTCTTCGCCACGATCACCGGCACCGACGAGAACCTGCCGAACATCTTCGACCGGCCGCTGCGCCGGGGCCGGTACCTCAGCGCCACCGACGTGGACACCCGGCGGCGGGTCGCGGTCCTCGGCTCCGAGGTAGGGGCCAAGCTCTTCGGGGACGTCGATCCGGTCGGCCGCCAGGTCACGATCTCGGGCGTGCGGTTCCGGGTCATCGGCCTGTACGAGCCGGTGGGCGCGACGTTCGGCGTGGCCAGGGACCAGGAGGTCCACGTCCCCGTCACGACCGCGCAGCGCCTGATCGGGCTGTCACGGATCAACGGCATCGCCGTCGGGGCCTCGGGACCCGACGAGATCGAGCCGCTTCGGGAGCGGGTCGTCCAGGCGCTCGGCGGGCGCTACCCCGGCGAGCGGTTCAGCGCGGTGACGCAGACCCAGCTCCTTGGGACCATCGGAAGCGTGCTGGGCATGCTCACGGGCGTCCTGGCCGCCATCGCGGGCATCTCCCTGCTGGTGGGCGGCGTGGGCGTCTCCAACATCATGCTCGTCAGCGTGCGCGAGCGTACACGCGAGATCGGTCTGCGCAAGGCGCTCGGAGCCCGGCAGCGGGACGTCCTCGGGCAGTTCCTCATCGAGGCCGTGCTGCTCACGACGATCGGCGGGGTGATCGGCATCCTGATCGGGGTGGGCGGCTCCCTGCTGATCCAGGCGGTCTCGCCGGTGCCGGCCGCGATCACCTGGTGGTCGATCGTCCTGGCCTTCGGCGTCTCGGTGGCGGTGGGCGTCTTCTTCGGCGTCGCCCCGGCGCGCAGGGCCGCCCGGCTCGACCCCGTGATCGCCCTGCGCGCCGAGTGAACGCCTGGCCGGTCTCGTACGGGTGACGGCCGTCTGCGGGTGATCACAAGGCGTGCGGTACGGTCGGTTTCATGAGCGTGCGCGGTGAGCTTTCGATCCCGCGCCCCCGGCCTGGCCGAGCCTTCACGTGTCGCCGGAGCCGATCCGTCGTGGGCGAGGTGATGACGTGAGCCGGTCCGTGCGGGTTGTCTGGGACGACGAGCTGGTCTCGTACGACTTCGGGCCCGGCCATCCTCTGGCGCCCGTCAGGGTCGAGCTGACCATGGCGCTCGCCCGCGAGCTCGGCGTGCTCGACAAGGTGGAGCTGGTGGGGTGCGCCCCGGCGACCGGCGACGAGCTGGCCCTGGTGCACGAGCGCGGCTACATCGACGCTGTGAGGCGCGTGTCCGCCGACGGCAGGCCCGACCTCGCGTGCGGGCTGGGCACGGCCGACAACCCGGCCTTCGTCGGCGTCCACGAGGCGTCGGCCCTGGTCGCGGGGGCGACGCTCGCCGCCGCGCGCGCGGTGTGGACGGGTGAGGCCGAGCACGCGCTGAACATCGCCGGAGGGCTGCACCACGCCATGCCGGCGTCGGCCAGCGGCTTCTGCGTGTACAACGATCCGGCGCTGGGCATCGCCTGGATGCTCTCGCAGGGCGCGCGGCGCATCGCGTACGTCGACGTCGACGTCCACCACGGGGACGGCGTCCAGGCGATGTTCTACGACGATCCGAGGGTGCTCACGATCAGCCTGCACGAGAGCCCGCGCACGCTGTTCCCCGGCACCGGCTTCGCCACCGAGACCGGCGCTGAGGGGACGGCCGTCAACGTGGCGCTCCCGGCCGGCTGCGGGGACGCCGGGTGGCTCAGGGCGTTCCACGCGGTGGTCCCGCCGCTGCTCCGGGAGTTCGACCCCGAGGTGCTGGTCACCCAGCACGGCTGCGACAGCCACGCGCTCGATCCGCTGGCTCACCTGATGCTGAGCCTCGACGGCCAGCGCCAGGCGTACGCCGCGCTGCACGCGCTGGCGCACGAGACGGCGGGCGGAAGGTGGCTGGCGACGGGCGGTGGCGGCTACGAGCTGGTCCAGGTGGTGCCGCGCGCGTGGAGCCATCTGATCGCCGAGGCCGCGGGCGACCCGATCGAGCCGGGCACGCCGACGCCGGAGAGCTGGCGCGAGTTCGTCAGGGCGCGTACGGGCGAGGTCCCGCCGCTGAGCATGACGGACGGCCGTAGCGCGGAATTTCAGGATTTCTCTGGTGGTTACGACCCTGGGGACGCAATCGACCGAGCAATCATGGCAACGCGAAAGGCGATCTTCCCTTTCCATGGGCTGGACCCCCAGCCCTGACCCCACCAGGCATGGTGGCCGCCGGTGCGTTTGTGCCGTGATGGTTGCACAAAGGTCGCACCAACCTGCCAAGTGGACGGAGTGAACGATGGAGACCGCGACTGCTCTCTCGCGGGAAGAGCTGAGAGACCACCTGATCCGGACGAAGATCGCCGGTGAGGTGGCCACCAGCCGGGAGAACAACCTAGATCACTACCGCTCGCTCGCCGTACGGGATCCCCACTACATGTTCGGCCTCACCATGGACGGGGACTGGACCTACCGCGACATCCTCGCGCTGATGGCGAAGTCCGCCGGGGTCGTGGCCGACCCCGAGTACCGCCACGGTCAGGACACGATCGACCCCGATCGCACGATCGACGCCCTGGACGCGATGGGCGATCGCGTCGCCGCCGTGCTCAAGCGAGACAACCCCAGGGTCCTGATCGCCACAGGCCACCCCACAGGGCTTCTCACGACGCATCTGGCGCTGGCGCGGCTCGCCAGGGAGCACGGCGCCACGATCCTCACCCCCGGGGAGCAGCGGTCCTTCGCGAGCGGAGGCCTCGGCCGCAAGCGCAGGATCCGCTACCTGGACGACGTGGCGATGCTCGACGACGGAGGCGCCCTGGTCCACACCCACGACCCCGCCCCGATGCAGGCGATGCTCGGGGAGCTCGGGGACGGGAAGCCCGATCTGGTGATCGCCGACCACGGCTGGGCCGGCGCGGCGGGCGAGGCCGGGGTCGAGACCGTCGGATTCGCCGACAGCAACGACCCCGGGCTGTTCGTCGGGGAGGCCGAGGGGAAGATCGCCGTTACCGTGCCACTCGATGACAACGTGCTACCGCGCCATTACAATCCGATGACGCTCTATCTGGTCTCACGGGTCCAGAGTGGCCTGTGAGGCGGCCTCCACCGAATCCGGCCCTGTCCTAAAGGTCGTTTCGCGCGCGCATTCGGAGCCGGGCGTCGACCGTTTGCCAACTTTTTTATGATCCCGAGCGACTCTAATGGGACACAGTTAGACGGTCCACAAGATCGAGATCAGGGCTCGGCTTGGCTGCTGGCCAGCGATTTTCTCCGTTCTGGTGGCAGGCGTCTCCTCAGACTGGTGGAATAGGGGGTTTGCGCGATCGGAGACGCGTTCTACGCTGACAGCAGTACACGTGCGTGAGCAATGGCACCAGTGGGGATAACCCGGAAACACGTGCGGAAGAGGCGTCCGATGGGTGCAGGCGAAAGACCTCTCAGCGAGGTGAAGTTCCTGACGGTGGCAGAGGTTGCCACTGTCATGCGGGTGTCCAAGATGACGGTGTACCGGCTCGTGCACTCGGGTGAGTTACCGGCCATCCGGGTCGGGCGATCCTTCAGGGTGCCTGAGCAAGCGGTGCACGACTACCTGAGGGATGCGTTCATCGAAGCGGGTTGAATGGACCAGTAGCGACATCACCGGTCACCTGGGTCTGAGACCGCTGGACTATGAGCGCATGGTTCGCCAGGGGTGCGAAACAGACCGGAACGGGGTGGGTGGGGGACCGCCCACGTCTGGCCGGTCGTGGGGCGCGACCCCTCGGCGGACTACGCGGGTTCCCCCCGGGGAGCGATCGACCGTGAATCGCCGGTAGGCTGTTGAATCGGTGTGCTTCTTGCGAGGCGCCGATCTGGGTTTCCGGGTATGCCGTGACAACGGCCTGTCCAGAGGCCGAGAGCGGCGTGCGACTCGCCGGAGGGCACGCACCGATTTGACAAAAACCTACCTTCACCTGGGGGTCCCGTGGGCTCTGTGATCAAAAAGCGTCGTAAGCGCATGGCCAAGAAGAAGCACCGCAAGCTTCTGAAGAAGACCCGCATCCAGCGGCGTAACAAGAAGTAGAGCGCGGACCGACGACGCAGAGCGGCGGGCCGGGTGTGAGGGATCACGAGCCCGGTAAGCACCCGAGCAAGCGCGACCCACAAACGTGATTCTGCGAGGCACCGATGACTCACACCGTGCTTGTCACCGGGGTCTCCCGGCACATCGGCGCACGAGTGGCGAGCGTTCTCGCAGCGGACCCGGACATCGACCGGGTCATCGGAGTGGACACCGTGCCGCCGCCCTCGCTCGCGCGAGGCGGCGGCGTCGCGCTGGGCCGCACGGAGTTCGTCCGGGTTGATCTGCGCAGCCCGGACATCGCACAGGTCATCGCGGCGGCCGACATCGACACCGTTGTGCACATGAGCCTGGTCAGCGCTCCCTCTAAGAGCGCCGGCCGGTTGTCCATGAAAGAGCACAACGTCATCGGCGCCATGCAGCTCCTGGCGGCCTGCCAGCGGTCGGCGACCGTGCGCAGGGTGGTGGTCCGATCCACGACCGCGGTGTACGGCTCCTCCTCGCACGATCCGGCGGTCTTCACCGAGGAGGCCGAGCCGATCGAGGTGGCGAGCTCCGGCTACGCCAAAGACGCCACCGAGGTCGAGGCGTACGTCCGCGGCTTCGCCCGGCGGCGGCCCGACGTGACGGTCTCCACCCTTCGCTTCGCGAACTTCATGGGGCCGGGCGTCGACTCACCGTTGACGCGCTACTTCATCCAGCCCGTCCTGCCTACCGTGCTGGGCTTCGACCCCCGGCTGCAGTTCGTCCACGAGGACGACGGGGTGGAGGTGCTGCGCCGCATGGCCGTGGAGGACCACCCCGGCACGTTCAACGTGGTCGGCGACGGCGTCATGCTGCTGTCGCAGTGCGTCCGCAGGAGCGGCCGGCCGACGGTGCCGGTGCCGGCCACCGCCTTCCGCGTCATCGGCGACCTCGCCCGCGGCATCGGGCGGGTCGACTTCTCCCCCGAGCAGCTCGCCCTCATGAGCTACGGGCGTGCCGTCGATCCCGGCAGGCTCGCGGTCGAGCTCGACTGGCGGCCCAAGTTCACCACCGCGTCGGCGTTCGATGATTTTCTCCATTCGCGTGGCCTGTTTGGTGGTTTCCCACTCGCTGTGATCGACTGGGTCACGACAGTCATGGGTGGAGGTGTGAAACGGTGAAGCAACCGCTCGACTTCCGCGATGGGGAGTCCCGGGACGCTCAGGTCATTCCCATCACGGCCGCGCGGCGGCGCTCCGGCAACGGCAGGTCCGAAGCCGTCGAGGACCGCGTCGCGGAGTTCCTGGCCTTCCTGCGGCGCCGCTTCGCCGGGGAGTACGAGGTCGACGAGTTCGGCTTCGATCCCGAGCTCAACGACAAGGTGCTCCTTGAGCTGATCCGCCCGCTCTACCGGCACTGGTTTCGCGTGCAGGCCATCGGCCTTGAGAACGTGCCGCAGGAGACAGGGGCGCTCGTCGTCGCCAACCACTCGGGGACCGTGCCGGTCGACGCGCTCATGCTCCAGGTGGCCCTGCACGACGAGCATCCGGCGCGCCGCCCGCTCCGGCTGCTCGGCGCCGACCTGGTCTACCAGCTTCCCATCCTCGGCCACCTGTCCCGCAAGTCGGGCCACACGCTGGCCTGCCCCGAGGACGCCGACCGGCTGATGCGCAAGGGCGAGCTGGTGGGAGTGTTCCCCGAAGGCTTCAAGGGCGTGGGCAAGCCCTTCTCCGAGCGTTACAAGCTGCAACGATTCGGCCGGGGCGGCTTCGTGGCCTCGGCGATCCGCGCCCAGGTGCCGATCATCCCGTGCTCGATCGTGGGCGCGGAGGAGATCTATCCGAAGATCGGCGACCTCCGGTCGCTCGCCCGGCTGCTCGGCCTGCCGTACATCCCGATCACGCCGCTGTTCCCGTGGCTCGGGCCGCTCGGCCTGCTCCCGTTGCCGTCCAAGTGGATGATCCAGTTCGGCGAGCCGGTGCGCACCGACGAGTACGACCCGGAGGAGGCCGACGATCCGATGCTGGTCTTCAACCTCACCGACCAGGTCCGTGAGCTCGTCCAGCAACAACTCAACCGCCTGCGCCTCCAACGCGGCCACGCCTTCGCGCCGTTCTTCTGAACCACGGGCGCGGCGAGACGTCGTCAGGTCCGTTCCGGCCGGACGTTTCGGTTCTGGTCGGCCGGACGCAGGCCGCCGGCACCGTCAGGGCCGGCCGGCGGGACGTCCGGCCGCCGGCGGCGTCAGGGTTGGTCGGCGGGGCGTTCGGCCGCCAGTAGCAGGTATCCCATGTGCTCGAACGCGGCGAACGACTTCTCCCACAGGTCCATGGGCAACTCCACGGAATCCACCGGGATGCCCTGCGCCTCGACCATCTTCTGGAACAGCTCCACGACCTTGCCGGGCGAGTACCGCGTGCGCTCGCTGACGTCGATGATCTCTGTCAGGGTCAGCCCCGCGTCCGCGACCAGCGCGGCGTAGTCGTCGGCGCCGATCAGCGACTCGACCGCCCAGTCCCGCAGGATCGCGGCGAGGGCCTCGCGACCCTCTTCGGTGGCGGGTGTCGCCCCGGACACGTCGCAGAGCACCAGCCTGCCCCCCGGTTTGAGGACGGCGGCGATGTTCTTCAGCACGTGGAGCCGGTCGGGCATGTGCAGCAGGGACTCCAGCGCCCACACCGCGTCGAAGGACCCGGGTTCGAACGGCAGGTCCATGGCGTCGGCGTGCTGGAAGGCGACCCGGTCCGCGACGCCCTCCGCCTGGGCGAGCGCGTTGGAGACCTCGACGTCCCGCTTGCTGACCGAGATGCCGACGATCCGCACGTCCGCGGCCTGGGCGAGCCGGATCGCGGGCCTGCCTCTGCCGCACCCGAGGTCCAGCACCCGCTCGCCGGGCTTGGGAGCGAGGATCTCGATCATGTGATCGGTGAGGCGCTCCCCGGCCTCGGCGAACGTGCTGGTGTCGTCGGGACCGAGCCAGTACCCGAAGTGGATGTTGCCGCCCAGCAACTCGCCGAGCACGTCGCCCTTCTCGTCGAAGAACCGGCCCACCTCCTCCGGCGCCATCACTGCACGACGCCGATCTGGCGCAGGACGGCGAGGACGTCGTAGTAGTCCGTCTGCCGCTTGATGAGGCCGTTCTCGGCGAACTCCATGAGGCTCAGCCCCCGGTTGTTGATGCGGCTGCCCCTGACGGCGGTCTCCGGCAGGTGCGGGAAGTGCCCCAGCAGCGTTCCCAGGCCGTTCCACGGCACGGCCGCCCGGTCACCGGCCAGGATGACGTCTCCCTTCTCGATGCGGGTGTCGGGGCACGCGTCAACCCATACCCGCATGAACTCCACCAGTTCCTCGCGTCCCTTGAAGGTCCGCTGGAGCGCGATGTCCTCCAGGACGGCGTCCTCGGCATAGCACTCGACCCAGCGCGCGCAGTCGTAGGTGTTGAAGTACTCGAACCACTTCTCGATGACGTCGGCCGGATCGTTCGCGGGTCGGTTGTCGGTCATTGCTCTGCTCCTGGGGTCGTGCGCTTCGCGCTCGTTGAGCGGTCGCGTATGGTCGGTCGATCCCGGCGCGACGGAGGTCGAACGCCGTCCGTCGCGCCCGTGGTGAGCCGGTCGCCGGGCCCCCTCGATGAGCCGGCGCCGGCGCCTCACCAGTCGCGGTCGACGAGGAGAGCCGTGAGCTCTTCCAGGTCCAGCCGCGCGTCGCCGGGCATGTCGATGTCGTCGACGCAAGCCCAGGCCGCGTCGATCCGCCGCCTCGCCTCGGTACGGGCCCACGCCCGTCCCCCCGCCTGGTCGATCAGCTCGGCGGCGAGCACCAGTTCGTCGGTGTGGAACGGCTCCGGGCTCCCGTACAGCTCGGCCAGCCGGCGCGAGGCGCCGGAGTCGCAGGTGAGCGCGGCCACGATGGGGGCGCTCTTCTTGCGCGCCTGAAGGTCCGAGCCGACCGGCTTGCCGGTCACCTGCGGGTCGCCCCAGATGCCGAGCAGGTCGTCCACGAGCTGGAACGCCACTCCGAGGTGGGTGCCGAACCGCTCGAAACCGTCCTCCCAGGCGGGGGGCGCCGACGCCGACAGCGCTCCGAGCCGGCACGCGCAGCCGAGAAGCGCCCCCGTCTTGCCCTCGATCATGTCCAGGCACGCGGCGATCGAGGGCTTCTGCCGTCGCTCGAAACCCAGGTCGTGGCTCTGACCGGCCATCAGGTCGCGCAGCGTACGGGCCAGGTGGTGGCTCGCCGCCCGCGACTCCGGTCGTTCCGGGGAGGCCAGCGCCTCGAAGGCGAGGCTGAACAGGGCGTCACCGGCGAGGATGGCCATGGGTACGCCGAAACGCGCCCACACGGTCGGCAGGTGCCGTCGCTCGTGGTCGCCGTCCATGATGTCGTCGTGGATGAGGGAGGCGTTGTGCACCAGCTCGACGGCGGCGGCTCCCGCGACCGCGTCCTGGAGGCGGCCGCCCGCGGCCCGCGCGCACAGCAGCGTGAACGCCGGGCGCACCAGCTTGCCGTGCGCCGAGCCGGTCGGGCGTCCTTGCTCGTCGCGCAGCCCGATCTGGTATCCGCAGATGTCCCGGAGGGCGGGTTCGAGCAGGTCGACCCAGTGGGTCAGGACCGGCGGAAGCAGCATCCGGGCATGCGCGATCCCGAAGGGAAAGGGCGGCACCGGGCTTTCCGGCGTCAGAACCGGTGTGTGAGTGCTCGTCACGCTCGTAACCGCCTTCCTGCGTTCGATGGCTTCGGGTGGTGGGCGGTTCGCGTGGTCGGATGGAAGGGAAGCGGTGGTCACCTCACGCCTCCGCGACGGCGTCGAGGTAGTCGCTCGGCCCGCTCGCCGCGCTCAGGCCCTCCAGGCGGTAACGCTTGGTCCGGGCCGACCAGTCGAGGTTCCCGCGCATCCACGAGCGCATCCCTGCGAAGTTCCTCACCACGTCGGCGACGTGCCCGGGGAACGCGGAGAGGACCCGGCTCTCCCGTTCGAGGTACAGATCGATCTCCGCGGTGATCGCGGCCACGACGTGGCGGACCGACTGCTCGCGGGAGAAGCCGCGGCCGTGCTCGACCACCGCCACCAGGTTGTGGTACTCGCCGAGCGACAGCTCCTTCTCCAGGGAGTACAGGTCGTTGGTCCAGCAGACCACGTCGCACGCCGACCGGAGGGCGTCCTGGTACCTCGCGTCGGCGTAGACGCGCGCCGGGACCTCGGTCCGTTCGACCGCCTCGATCAGGTCCATGCAGACGTAGATGGCCCCGGTGTGCCTGCGCTTCTCGATGTACGTGGCCTCGTCAGGCACCACGCCGCGAACGCGGTTCTCCGCCTCCCAGAACGCCGCCAGCCCGCCCTCGGCGATGTGGTCCACGAAGCGGTGACGCCACGCGGGTGTGGTACGCGGTGTCGTCCTCCGCCACAGATCGGCCAGTGCCTCAACGATCGCGGGTCGCGGGTAGGTGCGCGGGCCGCCGTCGTCGTGGACGAGGACCGCCGCCATCTCACCCATCAGTTCCCTGACGCGATCAGGGTCACGCCCCACCGCGCCGTCGTCGAACTGGTCGTCGAGCAGGAACAGCCACGCGAACCAGTCGGCGATCAGGCACAGGCCCCGCTCGTCCGCGCTCGGGTAGGTCACCGCGGCGAACCAGGCGAAGTCCGCGTGCGCGAAACGCCGCCGGGCGGCCTCCTTGCGCACCAGCCCGTACTCGTCGACCCACCGCGCGAGATGCCGGCGCGCGGCGTCCACGTGCTCGTCCAGCAGGGGCGGGAAGACGTCGAGGGCCGAGGGCAGGATCACGTCGAGACAGCGGTCCACGCCGGCGTCCGCCGTCAGGAGGTCGTTCCAGGCGACCGGACGGAGCCGCGCTTCCTGCGGCGCGGTCATCGCCGTTCCATCCGGGTGTGTATGCCGCCCTTGGGGTGCATCGTGATCAGCGGCTCGATCTCCACCGATCGGCGGTCCTCGGGGATCTCCACCCGGTACGCCTGCGCGATCATGGCGAGGATCAGTGTGAGCTCGGTCAGCGCGAAATGCTTGCCGATGCAGTTGCGGGGGCCGCTGGCGAAGGGGATGTAGGCGTGACGGGGGCGCTGGGCGATCTGGTCGGGGGAGAAGCGTTCCGGATCGAACGTGTGGGGAGACGGCCAGAAGTCCTGGTGCCGGTGAAGGGTGAACATGTTGAGGTAGATGTCGGACTTCGCCGGGATGCGGTAGCCGCCCATCTCGTCTTCTTCGTTCGCCCGCCGCATGGTCTGCCAGGCCGGGGTGTACAGCCGCAGGGTCTCGTCGACGATCATCCTGGTGTACTGGAGCCTGGGCACGTCGTCGAAGGTCGGGACCCGCCCGCCGAGCACGCTGTCGACCTCGGCGTGCAGTCGTTCCTGCACCTCGGGGTGCTGGCCCACGAGGTAGACGAGCCACGCGACCGAGTTGCTCGTCGTCTCGTACCCGCCGATGATGATGTTCAGGACCTCGCGGTGGAGCTGCAACGGGGTCATCCCCGTGCCGGTCTCCTCGTCCACGGCGTTCATCAGCGCCGCGAGCAGGTCGTGGTGCTCATCGTCGCTGGTGACGCGCTTCTCGATGACGTCGGAGACGAAGCCGTCCATCGTCCTGATGATCCAGTTGAGGCGGCGATGGGGCTTGGTCGGCCAGCTCAGCGGGGGGAAGGGGAATCGGAAGAAGCTGCCGACGATCTGGTTGGCCTCCAGGAACATCTCCTCGATCGCGTCTCCCCGCGATCCGACGTCCGCGCCGAACAGCGACCGGAAGACGATCCTCATGGCGAGCTGCCCGAGCTCGGTGCTGACGTTGACCACGTCCCCGGACCGGTACTCGGTGTCCCAGCGCCGAAGCATGCGTGACGTCTCGTCCGTCATGTTCTCGGCGAACCCGGCGACCTTCGGGCGGTGGAACGAGGGTTGCATGATGCGGCGCTGCCGCCGCCACGGCTCCCCGCCCACGTTGCCGATGAGCCCCCCGCGCAGGATCGGCTCCACCGCGCGGAACAGGAAGGTGTTCTTGTCGTAGTTGTCGTGGTTCCTGACCAGGACACGCTCGAAGAAGTCCGGATTGTTGAGCATGATCATCTTGATGCCGAGAACCCGGATCCGTACGATGTCGCCGTGCGTGTCGATCATCCGTGACAGGAAGGCCACCTGGTCGTTCCGCATGGAGAAGACGCCGCCGACCTGGTCCCGCAGGCTGGTGTCGGGTACGCGTTTCAACGTTCGCGGGGGCTCCGCGGCTTCACGTTCCCGGGCCAGTGTTCCGGGACCTGCCGTAGCGTTGCTCTTCATTTCTCAACCAGCTCTCTACCGTGCGGGGGAGGCGAAGGTGGATCTGAAGCGAAGCGCACAGCGGCCCTGGATGGATGTCGCTCGGGGGCTTTCGAATTTCCAGTGCTGTGCCCACATGAGGGTCACATGGTGATATTCCCTGAAACATCTCCCAAAGTGCGGACCTGGAGACCTGGGGTACCCCCTAATCACGCTGGGACCCCGGACGGTGAGACCCGCTCCGCCGCGCTCGGCCGGCGAGAGGTCCGAGGTCTGCCTGCCGCGCGTTCCTCTACCTGCACGAAACCCGCGAAGAACGGAGCAGCCCGATGAGCCGCCACATCCAGGTCACCTTCGACGCCCACGATCCTCGGGCACTGTCGACCTTCTGGCGCGACGTACTCGGCTACGTGCATCCGGGCCCGCCCGGAGTCGACCTGCCCGAGGGCGCCGACCCGCTGGCCGCGTGGGACGACTTCCTCGCGCGGATCGGGGTGCCGGAGGAGCAGCGCAACACCAGATCGGCCATTGAGGACCCGGACGGGCACGGCCCACGGCTGTTCTTCCAGCGGGTCCCGGAGGACAAGGTCATCAAGAACCGCGTCCACCTCGACGTCCGTGCGGCGCCCGGACTGCGGGGAGAGGAGCGGATGGCGGCGCTTGCGGCCGAGTGCGACCGACTCGTCGCGCTGGGAGCGACGCTGGTGCGTCGCTATGAGCCCGATCCCCCGATGAGCGCCGGCTACCTCGTGATGACCGACCCCGAGGGCAACGAGTTCTGCCTGGACTGACACGGCTCACAGTCGCGCAGCGATGGCCACGAGGGCCTTGTCAGGCGGAGCGGTAGTGCTTTCGCAGGGCGATGGCGGCGGCCACGCCTCCGGCGATGGCGCCGGCGCCCGCCGCGATGGGGAGGCCGATCATGGTGGCCTTGCGGCCGGTGCGGAAGTCCCTGATCATCCAGTTGTTGTTCCTGGAGTGTTCCAGCAGCTCGCTGTCGGGGTTGATCGCGCAGGGATGGCCCACGAGCTGGAGCAGAGGAAGGTCGTTGGCCGAGTCGCTGTAGGCGGTGCAGCGTGACAGGTCGAGGCCCTCGCGCCTGGCGAGGGCCTTGACGGCCTCGGCCTTCGCCGGCCCGTGCAGCAGATCGCCCACCAGCCGTCCGGTGTAGACGCCGTCCTCGGTCTCGGCGACCGTGCCGAGCGCGCCCGTGAGGCCGAGGCGCTGGGCGATCACCCGGGAGAGCTCGACCGGGGTGGCGGTCACGAGCCACACGCGCTGGCCGGCGTCCAGGTGGCTCTGGGCGAGGGCGCGGGTGCCGGCCCAGATGCGGTCGGCCATCACCTCGTCGTAGATCTCCTCGCCGAGCCGTACGACGTCGTTGACCTTGAGCCCGACGACGAAGGCGAGCGCGGCCTCCTTCGCCTGCGCGATGTGCTCGGGGTTCTCGTTGCCGCGTACGCGGAACAGCGCCTGGCCCACGGCGAACCTCAGAAGGTCCTTGGTGGTGAACAGCCCCCGGGAGGCGAGGCCGCGGGCGAAGTGGTAGATGGAGGCGCCCCGCATCATCGTGTTGTCGACGTCGAAGAACGCCGCCGCGGTCGGGTCGGGATCGGCGATGGGCGCGGCCACGGCCGCCGCGGCGGCGACCTCTCCGGCCAGCTCCGCCTCGGTGCGCCGTCGCAGTAACCGCCTCATAGCACCTCAGCTTAACCGGGAGCAGGGGGTGGAGTCGGTGTACGTGGCGTTAGCGCGGCATGACGTCTGGCGCACGTCATGGATGCGCCCAGATAAGCGGACCTGGCGGGAAACGTAGATCATGCAGGTCGTGGACGGCTCCGGGCGTGTCCCCGCCTGGTGAGGAGGCGTACGTCAGGGAGCCAGGTCGTCGATCATGTCCAGGTACGCGCTGGCCTTCATACGGTCGTCGCCGCCCAGTTGCGGGATCATCGGCTCCACCACGTCCCGCTGCTCCTCGGTGAAGCGCCTCAACGTGGGCGTGTGCCTACCCGGGCGCTTCACGTGGCCCAGCGCGGACAGGGCCGAGCGGGTCGTCGAGGTCATCTCGTCCAGGGTCGGCCCGATGAGCTCGGTGCGCCGGGAGTCGGGATAGCCCAGCAGCGCCGCAGCCTCCGTTGCGCGGGAGTGCGCGGCGCTCAGCTCACGCTGGGCCCGCTCCACGTCGTTGGTGGTCAGGCTGAGCAGGGTGGCCTCCGCCGCCCGCTTGATCGGATAGAGGCGGTCGCCGGGCACCGCGGCGTAGGTCTCCAGCCCGGTGAAGAGCATCAGACCCGTCACGGTCACGATGAGGGCGCCGGGCCGCAACCGGACCAGCAGGGGAGTGCGCCGCCTGTGACCCGCGGTCTCGGGAGCGATCTCCGGGCCGGTCGCCTGGGCGGCGAGCAGCTCTCCACGCAGCCGGGCGCGGAAGTCGGGCCGCGGGCCGTGGCCGGGCTCGGCGCCGATCTCGTTGAGCCGGGAGACGAAATGGGCTTGGGGCTCCCGTCGCGTGACGGCGGCCCAACGCCTGAGCAGCCACCGCGAAGGCCCCCACTTGCCCATGAAAGCTCCCTGCCGCGCGCACTACGATGATCCATAGGTGCTACTTGCCCAACGATGCGGGGAGCCTTCAGGTTACGGCTGCCCGGCTCACTCCGGATTCCTCACGAGCGCCACCCTAGATCAACCCAGGTCGCCCGGCAGTGCCCTGGCCAGGGCACGGATCGCGCGAAACTGCAGGGCCTTGATCGCGCCGCTCTTCTTCCCCATGATCAACGCCGTCTCCGCGAGGGTCATTCCGTGCAAGAAGCGCAGAACGATGCATTCCTGCTGTTCAGGGCCGAGATCGCGCACCGCACGCAGGATGCGCTCGTTGACCATGGTCGCGACAACGGCGTTCTCGGGGATGTGCGGGCCGTCCACGGGGGTGTCCAGCACCTCGGCGGTGGAGACCTCGATGCGGTAACGGGCGGACTTGAAGTGGTCGGTCACCAGGTTCCTGGCGATCGTCACCAGCCACGCGCCGAAATCCCTGCCCTGCCAGGTGAAGTCGGCGATGCGCCGGAGCGCGCGCAGGAACGTCTCGCTGGTCAGATCCTCCGCCAGGGCGTGACAGCCGACCCGGAAGTAGACATAGCGGTACACAAGATCGACGTAGCGGTCGTACAACGCCGCGAAGGCGTCGGCGTCGCCGGTTTTGGCGCGGAGGACCACTCTCCGGAGCTCATCGATGTCCGGTGAGGGGCGCTCCCGCTGGTCAGCGGCGGCGCGCGTGGAGTTCACAGTGTCGGCCGATCCTGGAGGGGAAAGCCCGGCGACCGACCATGAGTTCGACATCCGGTATCCCTGGGGAGGAAAGGGAAGGGCGCGTGCGTGCTCGAACACTCTAGAAATCATCGGGAAATTACACAATCCACTTTGCCTCAGTAACTACCACGCGTAACAGGAGTCATGCGGCAGTTCCGGCATCGGCTACCGGTTTGGAGGTAATGTCCGGCAGAGTTGGGCCATCATGGAAGTCCTCGTTGCCGTCACCGCCTTCGCCGGTGCACTGTTCGCCGCCATCACCACTGGCATCCTGGTCGGACGTCTCCGGGACGAACGGAGCGGCTGGCTGATCGCCTGGACCGTCACCACCTCCGCCCTCTGCCTCGCCCTGGGCGCGGTCGCCGTCGGGCACCTGATGAAGTTCGGGCCCGTGACCTTCCGCGTCTACCAGATCACCGGAGCCTTCCTGGCGCCGTTCTGGCTCGCCATCGGCATGATCCAGCTCCTCGCGCGGAAGGCGCCCGCGAAGTTCGCCACCTGGCTGCTCGGCATCGCCTTCACGCTGATCACGACCGTGATCCTGATCCTCGACCCGATCAGCGAGTCCGACAAGTTCGCCTACACCCTGCCGCTGGGCGAGACCCACTGGACCATCATCCCGACGGCCCTGCTGTACGCCGCCCACGGCCTCACGTACCTCATCCTGATCGGCTGCCTCATCCTGGCGGTGCTGCGCTGGCGCGGCGGCGACGACCTCGACGCCGACAACATGCACGCGGGCGTGGTCCTGGCGCCGACCGGGCTCGCCCTGGTGGGCGCCGTCCGCTTCGCGATCCCCGGCGTCTTCGCCGCGCTCGTGATCACGCTCATGGTCGGGGCCGTGTGGTACGCCGTCGCCCGCCCGCTCGCGCCGTACGACGAGGAGCGGGACGACGCCGACGACGACTGGGACGACGAGCGCCCGCCCCCCCGCCGCCAGGCTCCCGAGGCCGCGTACGAGTCCGGGCCCCTGCCCGCCGCTCCCGCCGCCTCGGCCCCGTCTCCGCGACGCTCCGGCCTCGGCGATCTCGTGGCGGAGTACCGCGCGGGCGACCAGGGAGACGTGGACTTCGCCGCCCGTATGCAGCCGTCCGGCGCCTTCGGCGGCCCGAGGACCGGCGAGGTCTTCGGCCCGGACGCGGCCGGGGGCCTCCCCGGACAAGGACTGCCGGGGCAAGGCCGGCCCGGCCAGGGCCTCCCGGGGCAAGGACTTCCCGGGCAAGGGCTCCCAGGGGCCGGCCTCGGCGGCGCGGTGGGATCGAACATGCCGGGCCAGCCAGGGTCGTGGCACGCCGGTTCCCCGGGGGACCCGGGCCAGCAGGGATGGGACCCCGGTGCGGCGGCCTACCCGGGGCAGAACGGGTCGCATCACGCCCCGGGCCAGCAGGACTTCTCCATGCCCGCCACCGGAGCGCTGTTCCCCGGCAACGAACTCCAGCCGCCCTTCGGCCGCCCGGACCAGCCCGCCGCCTCGGGAGGGGGGCGCCGCGCCGACGTCCCGGTCGCGTCCTCGGGCTCGGTCAGGCCCTCGCCCAGCATCTACGGCCTGCTCACCGTCTTCACGCTGATGGACGGAGCCGGCGAGGCGTTCGACCGCCTCGCCGAGGAGACCGTCGAGGCCGTACGCCGGAGCGAGCCCGACACGTTGATCTTCATCTGCCACGCCGTCAAGTCGGCGCCCCTGCAGCGCATCGTGTACGAGCTCTACCGCGACGAGGTGGCGTTCACCGAGCACCAGCGCCAGGCGCACATGGAGCGCTTCGCCCGCGAGCGGGTGGCCCACGTGCTCGCGGCCAACGTCATCGAACTGAACGTCAACGCCGCCAAGGTGGTGCCGCTGCCCACGGCCTTCCGCGTCTGAGGGATGGGCTAGGAGGCCAGGGCGGCGCGGAGGCGGGTCTCGTCGACGCGCCAGAAGTCGTGCTGGACGCCGTCGATCAGCGTGACCGGGATCATCTCCCAGTAGGCCTTCTGGTCGTCCTCGGAGAGGGTGATGTCGCGCTCGTCCCAGGAGACCCCGAGATCGGCGGCCACGCGCTGGATGACGGCCCTGGCGTCGTCGCAGAGGTGGCACCCGGGCTTGCCGAGCAGGGTGATCGTGTGGTCTCGCGGAGCCATGAGCCCAGCCTAACGGCCCCGCCGGCCGTGTCATGGATCACAGTCAGTGGGCCGGATCCGGGACCGCCACCCCTACCTGGGAAAGTTGACACCCGAGAGACGACGTTCACACTTTGTGCATAGCTTCACAAAGGTACTAACCTGGATGCCTGCGCCCTCTCCTCGACATCTGTCAACCGCGAGCGCGGCCGGGGGCGCACCGGCCGCCCGTCCCCTGGAGTTCCGGCCAAGTGATCCGCCGCATGTCCCAAGCGCGTGAACGTGGCATCCCCGATGCGACCGTCGCGAGGCTGCCGCTGTACCTGCGCGCGTTGAACGGGCTCGCGGAGCGGGGCACCGCCACGGTCAGCTCGGAGGACCTCGCGGTGGCCGCCGGGGTGAACTCCGCCAAGCTGCGCAAGGACCTGTCGCACCTCGGGTCGTACGGCACGCGCGGGGTGGGGTACGACGTGGAGTACCTGATCTACCAGATCTCCCGTGAGCTGGGCCTCACCCAGGACTGGGCCGTGGCCATCGTCGGGGTGGGCAACCTCGGACGGGCGCTTGCGAACTACGGCGGGTTCGTGTCCCGCGGCTTCCGGGTGGCCGCGCTGTTCGACGCCGACACCGGCGTGGTCGGCGAGCGTCTCGTCGGTATGGCCGTGGACCACATCGACCAGCTCGAAAGCGTGATCGACAAGCGGGGGGTGTCGATCGTGGTGATCGCCACGCCCGCGACGGCGGCGCAGCAGGTGGCCGACAGGGTCATAGCCGCGGGGATCACGAGTATCTTGAACTTCGCCCCCGTCGTGCTGACAGTGCCTGACGGAGTCGATGTCCGCAAGGTCGATCTCTCGACCGAACTGCAAATCCTTGCGTTTCATGAGCAGCGCAAAGCGGATCGCGAAACAGGGAGTCCCATGATGGCTGGAGACTGGGCCGAGGCGATGGACGCATGAGCCTTCTCGCTGTTGGTCTCAGCCACAGGACCGCGCCGGTGGCATTGCTCGAACGCGTCGCGGTGACCGGCG
The DNA here is from genome assembly GCF_043197795.1 of Sphaerisporangium sp. NPDC049003. NCBI lineage: Bacteria > Bacillati > Actinomycetota > Actinomycetes > Streptosporangiales > Streptosporangiaceae > Sphaerisporangium > Sphaerisporangium sp. NPDC049003. The sequence continues at coordinate 46,341 of NZ_JBICTU010000001.1, read as the reverse complement.
ACGCCCTCGTGAAGCTGCTTCACGACGTCCAGAGCGACGCGCACGTGTCCGAGGTGATGATCGTCTCCACGTGCAACCGCGTCGAGGTCTACGCCGACGTCGAGCGCTTCCACGGCGGCGTGACCGCCGTGACCGACCTTCTCAGCGACCACTCCGGGATCCCCCAGGAGCAGCTGACCCGCCACCTGTACGTCCACTACGAGGACCGCGTCGTCGAGCACCTGTTCACGATGGCCTGCGGCCTCGACTCGATGGTGGTCGGCGAGGGGCAGATCCTCGGCCAGGTCCGCCAGTCGCTGCGGCTCGCCCAGGAGCAGGGCACCGCCGGCACGACGCTCAACGAGCTGGCCCAGCAGGCGCTCCGCGTCGGCAAGCGCGCACACACCGAGACCGGCATCGACCGGGCGGGCGCCTCCCTCGTCGGCGTCGGCCTCACCCTCGCCGAGCGGGTCCTCGGCCCGATCGCGGGCAGGCGGGCGCTCGTGGTGGGCGCCGGGTCGATGAGCGCGCTGTCCGCCGCGACGCTCTCCCGCGCCGGGGTCACCGACATCGTGGTCGCCAACCGCACCTTCGAGCGCGCCGCGCGCCTGGCCCAGTCCGTCGGCGGGCGCGCCGTCGAGCTGGCGGAGGTCGAGCGCGAGCTGGCAGGCGCTGACCTGGTCATCTCCTGCACGGGAGCGGGTAGCGTTGTCATCGGCACCGATATGGTGGCGCGAGCCGAACGCGACAGACCGCTCTTCCTGCTCGACCTCGCCCTCCCGCACGACGTGGACCCGGGTGTGCGCACGCTTCCTGGCGTCACGCTCGTCGACCTTGAGTCGATGCAGGAGGCGGGGCTCGGCGAGCAGGGTCAGGGCGGCGGCTCCGACGACATCGTCGCGGTCAGGTCCATCGTGGCCGCCGAGGTATGCGAGTACCTCAGGGCCGAGCGCGTGGCCAAGGTCACGCCGACCGTGGTGGCGCTGCGGGCCAAGGCCGCCGACGTCGTCGAGGCCGAGCTGGGGCGTCTTGTGACGCGGGTGCCCGAGATCGACGGGCGGCTGCGGGGCGAGATCTCCCAGACCGTCCGCAGGGTCGTGGACAAACTGCTCCACGAGCCGACTGTGCGTGTCAAGCGGTTGGCGGCGTCCCCAGCGGGCGATCATTATGCTGAGGCGCTGCGCGAGCTGTTCGACCTGAACCCGAAGGTGCCCGAGGCAGTGACAAGAGCCGACGCGGCCGAGGTGGAGACCGATGTGACCGGTCGAGCCGGCGAGGAGGAGGCATGACCGAGGGCCTGATCACGGCACGGGGCGTCCTCCGGCTGGGCACGCGGCGGAGCCTGATGGCGACCACCCAGTCACAGCTGGTGGCCGACCGGCTGACCGCGCTGACGGGGCGCACCGTCGAGCTCGTCGGCGTCACGACCTTCGGCGACGTCACCAAGACCCACCTGGCGCAGCTCGGCGGCACCGGGGTGTTCGTCAGCGCCCTTCGCGACAAGCTCATCGAGGGCGAGATCGACTTCGCGGTCCACTCTCTCAAGGACCTGCCGACCAAGCCCGACCCACGCGTGGTCATCGCGGCCATCCCGCCACGCGACGACCCCAGGGACGCTCTGGTCGGCCCTGCCAAGCTCACCGACCTTTCGCCCGGCGACCAGGTGGGCACGGGCTCCCCGCGCCGCGTGGCCCAGCTGCGCGTGCTGCGGCCCGATCTTGAGTACGTCCCGATCCGCGGCAACGCCGACACCCGCATCGGCAAGGTGACCTCCGGAGAGCTGCGGGCCATCGTGCTGGCCGCCGCCGGGCTCGGCCGCATCGGGCGCGAGGCCGAGATCTCCCAGCTGTTCGAAGTGCCCGAGATGCTTCCCGCGCCCGGCCAGGGGGCGCTCGCCGTCGAGTGCCGCGCCGGCGACGCGGCGCTGATCGACCTGCTCGGCGTGCTCGACGACGCGCACACCCGCGCCGCGGTGACCGCGGAGCGCGCCGTGCTCGCCACCCTGGAAGCCGGTTGCAGCGCGCCCGTAGGTGCGTACGCGGCCGTTGACGGGCACATTCTCAACCTGACCGCCGCCGTGGTCGCCTTCGATGGCACGCGGTCGGTGCGCAAGTCCACCGCCGGTGATCCCTCGGCAGCCATGGAGCTCGGCCGCGAACTCGCGACCGCCATGATCTCCGAGGGGGCCGGCATGTTGATGGGGGAGCGGACCCATTGAGCTCCGGAAGCAAGACCGGCAAGACGGCCGACACCACGACGGCCGGCACCATGACGGATGAGAGCGGCGAGGCCGTGGAGAGGAGCGCGGCCACGACGGGCGCGACGGAGACGGCCGGTGAACGCCATGCCGGGTTCGTCGCCTTCGTAGGGGCCGGACCGGGTGACGAGAACCTCCTCACCCTGCGCGGCGCCGACCTGCTGTCACGGGCCGACGTCGTCGTGCTCGACAGGGAGTCCTACGGGGCCCTGCTGCGCCACTGCCCCGAGGACGTCAAGGTCATCGACGTCGCGGAGGACACGGGCGCGGTGCCGCTGAAGGCCGTCCAGGAGGCCAAGGCGGGGTGCCGGGTCGTGCGCCTTTGCGCGGGCGACCCCGGCTTCTTCTCCTCGGTCACCGAAGAGGTGGCGGCCTGCGCCAAGGCGGAGGTCGACTTCGAGATCGTCCCGGGCGTGCCGCCGGCGACGGCGGTGCTCACCTACGCGGGCATCGCCCCGGCCGTCGCGGTGCCGGAGTTCCGCATCGTGGACGCCACCCAGGTCGACGACTGGTCCGTCCACGCCGGTTCCGCGGGCACGGTGGTGATCTACAACGGCATCGCCGAGGCGGTCGCGATCGGCAAGGCGCTCATCGCCGGGGGCAAGCCCGACACCACCCCGGTGGCCGTCACCCAGAGCGGCACCACGACCGAGCAGTACACCGTGGTGTCCTCGCTCGGAAGGCTCGCCGCCGACCTCAAGCACGCCGGCATCGCCGAGCCCGCGCTGATCGTCGTGGGGGAGGCCGTCGGCACGCGCGACCGGCTCTCGTGGTTCGAGAACAAGCCGCTGTTCGGCTGGCGCGTCCTTGTCCCCCGCACCAAGGAGCAGGCCGCCGGGCTGTCCGAGCAGCTCAGGTCGTACGGCGCGGTGCCCGAGGAGGTGCCGACGATCTCCGTGGAGCCGCCGCGCACCCCCCAGCAGATGGACCGCGCCATCAAGGGCCTTGTGACCGGCCGCTACGAGTGGGTGGCCTTCACCTCGGCCAACGCCGTCAAGGCGATCAGGGAGAAGTTCGAGGAGTACGGCCTCGACGCGCGGGCGTTCGCCGGCCTGAAGGTCGCGGCCGTCGGCGAGGCCACCTCGAAGGCGCTGGTGGAGTTCGGGGTCAAGCCCGACCTCGTGCCCGTGGGCGAGCACTCCTCCGAGGGACTGCTCGCCGAGTGGCCGCCGTACGACTCCATGCTCGACCCGATCAACCGGGTCCTGCTCCCCAGGGCGGACATCGCGACCGAGACGCTCATCGCCGGGCTCACCGAGCTCGGCTGGGAGTGCGACGACGTGACCGCCTACCGCACGGTGCGGGCGGCCCCGCCGCCCGCGCCGATCCGCGAGGCGATCAAGGGCGGTGGCTTCGACGCCGTGCTGTTCACCTCGTCCAGCACGGTCAGGAACCTCGTCGGCATCGCCGGCAAGCCGCACAACGTCACGGTGATCGCGGTCATCGGGCCGCAGACCGCCAAGACCGCTGAGGAGTTCGGCCTGCGGGTCGACATCATGGCCGACAATCCGTCGGCTTCGGCGCTGGCGTCCGCGCTCGCGGAGTACGGTGCCAAGCAGCGTCAGGCGGCCGTCGCGGCCGGTGACGTCCCCCGGCGACCCTCGCAGACACGCAGAGGTGCTCGCCGCCGAGCCAAATAACCGAACAGTCGATTTCCCCATCGTCGCGCCTCGCGCGTACGCGAGATCCGGGACAGGGTCGGGGAGGGGAGACAAGATGAGCAACGCGGAGTTTCCGGTGGCGCGGCCTCGGAGGCTGCGACGCACCGCGCCGATCCGCCGCATGGTGGCGGGCACCCGGCTGCACCCGGCCGAGCTGGTGCTGCCGATGTTCGTCAAGGAGGGCGTGAGCGAACCCCAGCCGGTCACGTCGATGCCCGGCGTGGTGCAGCACACGCGCGACTCGCTGCGCAAGGCCGCCCACGACGCCGCCGAGGCGGGCGTGGGCGCGCTCATCTTGTTCGGGATCCCGGCCGTCAAGGACGCCAGGGGATCGGCGGGCGACGACCCCGAGGGCATCGTCCAGCTGGCCCTGGGCGACCTGCGCGCCGACCTCGGCGACTCCATCGTGGTGATGAGCGACACCTGCCTCGACGAGTTCACCGACCACGGGCACTGCGGCGTCCTCACCGCCGAGGGCGAGGTCGACAACGACGCGACCCTTACGCGCTACGCGTCGGTGGCGGTCGCCCAGGCGGCGGCCGGGTCGGAGGTGATCGCCCCCAGCGGCATGATGGACGGCCAGGTGGGCGCGATCCGTTCGGCGCTGGACACCAACGGCTTCTCGCACATCCCGATCCTGGCCTACTCGGCGAAGTACGCCTCGGGCTTCTACGGGCCGTTCAGGGAGGCCGCCGAGTGCGCCCCCCGGTTCGGGGACCGCAGCGGCTACCAGCAGGACCCCGCGGGCCCGGTGGGCGAGGCGCTGCGCGAGGTACGCCTCGACCTGGCCGAGGGCGCGGACGCCGTCATGGTCAAGCCCGCGCTGGCCTACCTCGACATCCTGCGGCAGGTGCGCGACAGCGTCGACGTGCCCGTCGCGGCCTACCAGGTGAGCGGCGAGTACGCCATGGTCGAGGCGGCGGCGGCCAACGGCTGGATCGACCGCGAGCGCGTCATCATGGAGTCGCTCATCGCCATCAGGCGCGCCGGGGCGGACATGATCCTCACCTACTGGGCTACTGAAGTGGCCAGGAGACTATCCTGACGGGCCATTTCCGGGGGTCGGGTCACCTTACGCGGTCCCCATCGGGCATCATCGGGGAAAGGCAGGGTGGGGGAGGAACACGATGGTGGGGGTACCGCTGACGGCTCGCCGGGCGAAACGGCGCGGCCGTTCCCATGCGAAAGCGCAGATGATCGCCTCGGTGCTCGAGTACGCCGAGCTGGGGTGGGCCAGCTGTCTGGGCGCCCACCCGCTGCGCGAGGGACGGCGGGCCTGTTCTTGCGACCGCGTCGGCTGTCCCGACCCGGGGGCGCATCCGCTGTCGCCGGCCTGGCAGATGATGGCGACCACGGACACCGCTCAGCTCACCCGATGGTGGGAGCAGAATCCCGAGGCGAGCGTGATCCTTCCCACGGGCAGGGTCTTCGACGTCTTCGACGTACCCGCGGCGGCGGGCCAGCCGGCCCTCGCCGCCATGGATGCCTCTGGCTTCGCCACGGGCCCGGTCGCCGCCAGCGGCGACCGGGTCCTTTTTTACGTCGCCACGCGAGGCGCCCCCGAGGACGAGGACGAGTGGTGGTCCTGCCACCTCGACTACGGCCCCGAGACCATCGAGGACTCTCCCGGGCTCCGCTGGCACTGCCGCGACAGCTACGTCCTCGCCCCGCCGTCGTCGCTGGCCGACGGAAGCCAGGCCCGCTGGCTGCGGCCTCCCGACGGGCGTCCCCTTCCCGACCCTCTGCACGTCCTCGACCGCCTGGCCGACGCCATCGACTGAGCCCTCGCGCTCACCCCTGCGGCCCCCGACTCGGCTGACCGGCCCGGCGCCCCGGGGACTAACCTTGACGCGTGAGCCGCACGAAGATCTCAGAGAACCTGTTCGAACGCGCCCGGGCCGTCGTGCCGGGAGGCGTCAACTCGCCGGTGCGCGCCTTCGGCGCCGTCGGCGGCACCCCGAGGTTCATGGAGTCGGGCGACGGCCCCTACATCGTCGACGCCGACGGCAACCGCTACGTCGACCTCGTCTGCTCCTGGGGCCCGATGATCCTCGGCCACCGGCACCCCGCCGTGGTGGAGGCGCTGACCGAGGCCCTGTCACGCGGCACGTCCTTCGGCACGGCCACGCCGGGTGAGGTCGAGCTGGCGGAGGAGATCGTCTCCCGGGTCGGCCCGGTCGAGAAGGTCCGGCTGGTCAGCTCCGGCACCGAGGCCACCATGTCGGCCGTACGGCTGGCGCGCGGCTTCACCGGGCGCTCGCGCGTCGTCAAGTTCGCCGGGTGCTACCACGGGCACGTCGACGCCCTGCTCGCCTCCGCGGGCTCGGGCGTGGTGACCTTCGGGCTGCCCGACACCCCCGGTGTGACGGGCGCGTCGGCGGCGGACACGATCGTCCTTCCGTACAACTCGCCCGAGGCGGTCACCGAGGCCTTCGAGGCCTACGGTGACGACATCGCGTGCGTGATCACCGAGGCATGCCCGGCCAACATGGGCGTTGTGCCGCCGGCCCCCGGCTTCAACGCGCTGCTGCGCGAGCTGTGCACGGCCAGGGGCGCCCTTCTCGTCATCGACGAGGTCCTCACGGGCTTCCGCGTCTCCGCCTCCGGCTGGTACGGCCTGGACCCCGTGGACGCCGACCTGATGACGTTCGGCAAGGTCATGGGAGGTGGCCTGCCGGCCGCGGCGTTCGGCGGGCGGGCCGAGGTCATGGACCGGCTCGCGCCCGAGGGCCCGGTCTACCAGGCGGGCACCCTCTCGGGTAACCCCCTGGCCTGCGCCGCCGGTCTGGCCACCCTGCGGGCCTGCGACGACGAGGTGTACGACCGGGTGGACGCCGCGGCCCTGATCATCGGCCGCGCCGCCTCCGACGCCCTGGCCACCGCCGGGGTGCCCCACCGGCTGCAGACGGCGGGCAACCTGTTCTCGATCTTCTTCACCCCCGGCCCGGTCACCGACTTCGCGGGCGCCCGCGCCCAGGACACCCCGGCGTACCGCGCGTTCTTCCACGCCATGCTCGACCAGGGCGTCTACCTGCCGCCGTCGGCGTACGAGGCGTGGTTCCTGTCGGCGGCCCACGACGAGGAGGCGCTGACCCGGGTCGTCGAGGCGCTGCCCGCCGCCGCGAAGGCCGCCGCTTCCGCGTCCTCCCAGGGGTGACCCTTCAGCCCAGGCGGGACTTACACCGATAAATCGTTTAGCATCGCTATATGCTGGATCTGCACCGCCTGAAGGCCCTGCACGCCGTCGCCGTGTACGGCTCGGTCGGCGCCGCCGCCGAGGCGCTCATGGTGACACCGTCGGCGATCTCCCAGCAGCTCGCCAAGCTCGAACGCGAGACCGGCTCGACGCTCATCGAGCGCAGCGGGCGCGGGGTGAAGCTCACCGACGCGGCCGGCCTGCTCGCCGAGCACGCCGAGCGCATCCTGGCGCTGGTGGAGACGGCGGAGGCCGATTTCGAGGCGCTGCGCGGCACGGTCGTCGGGCGCCTGTTGATCGCCGCGTTCCCGACGGCCGCCCGGGGCGTGCTTCCCCGCGCGCTCAGGGAGCTGAAGCACCGCCATCCCGATCTCGACCTCGTGCTCTACGAGCGGGAGCCCGAGCGGCAGGTCCGCGAGGTGGCGCGGGGCGAGCTAGATCTCGCCCTGGTCCAGGACTGGCTGAACCGGCCGATGGCCATCCCCGAGGGGCTCTCCCGGGTCCCCCTGTTCGACGACGTGGCCGACGTGGTGGTGCCCGCCGGCCATCCCCTGGCCGACCGGCGCGAGATCGACCTCGCCGAGTTGCACGGCGAGCGTTGGATCAGCTCCTCACCGGGCACGGTCTGCCACGACTGGCTGGTGTTCACCCTGAGGACGGCGTCGCTGGAGCCGGAGTTCTCATGCATGGCCGACGAGTACCCGACGCAGATCGCCCTGGTGGGGGCCGGGCACGGCTGTGCCATCGTGCCGCGCCTCGGCAGGGAGGTCCTGTCCTCCGACGTCCGGGCCGTTCCGATCCTTCCGCGTCCGACCCGCCGCATCTTCGCCTTGTGGCGCACGGACGCCGCCCGGCGCCCGGCGATCCGCGCGGCCGTCGACGTGCTGCGGCAGATGAGCCCGCCCTCCGGGCTCCTGCCGGTCTCAGAGGATGTCGGGCGGTCCGCCACGTCTAGTCATGCCACGGCCGGTCTGGCCCAGTAGGCTGGTGTCCGTCATGACTGAAAGCACCGTTGTTCACCTGCTCCGCCATGGAGAGGTGCACAATCCCCAGGGTCTGCTTTACGGCAGATTGCCCGGATATCACCTTTCCGAGAACGGCCGCTCTATGGCCGAGATGGTGGCCAAGGCGCTCGCGGGCCGCGACATCGTCGCGTTGTACAGCTCACCCCTGGAACGCGCCCAGGAGACCGCCACCCCGCTGTCCACGACGCTGGAGCTCCCGATCCAGACCGACGCCAGGCTGATCGAGGCCGACAACGTCTTCGAGGGCCTGGTCGTCGGCGGCATGTTCCGGGCGCCCGCCAACTACCGCCACCTGTGGAACCCCGCCCGTCCCTCCTGGGGCGAGCCGTACGTCGAGATCGTCAAGCGCATGCGGCCGATGATCGACGACGCGCGTGCCGAGGCGCGGGGGCACGAGGTGGTCCTGGTCAGCCACCAGCTCCCGATCTGGATCATCAGGCTGGCCGCGGAGGGCCGCAGGCTGGCGCATGACCCGCGCAAGCGGCAGTGCGGGCTCGCGAGCCTCACCAGCTTCACCTTCGAGGGCGACCGGCTGACGAGCGTGGGCTACAGCGAACCGGCGGGGGCGCTCGTCAAACCGCCTAAACTACTCAAACCGGCCAAACGTCGTTAGTCGCCGGTGCCCGCCCCGATTTCGAGGGCGTGCGGTGCGCTGGGTAGGGTTTGAAGCTCTACCGCTTGTAGTGCAAGGAGATCCTCCTCCGTGTCCGCGAAGTCACGTGCCCTCGTCACCATGGTCCTTGCCATGACGGCTCTCGCGGGCTGCGCCGGAACCCCGGCATCGCAGCCGCAGTCCGGCGACACGCGCTTCGTGGCGGGCGACGGCGCGGTGCGGCTCTTCCCGGCCGGGGAGCGTCAGCCCGCCCCGGCGATCCAGGGCGAGACGCTGGAGGGCACCCCCGCGAGCCTCGCCGACCACAAGGGCAAGGTCGTGGTGCTCAACTTCTGGGCCTCCTGGTGCGCTCCCTGCCGCAGCGAGGCCCCCGTGCTCAAGGACATCGCCGCCAAGACCAAGGACAGCGGCGTCCAGTTCCTCGGCGTCGACTTCAAGGACGACAAGGCGCAGGCCATGGCCTTCCAGCGCACGCAGCAGCCCGGGTATCCCAGCCTGTACGACCAGCCCGGCAAGGTCGCGCTCGCGTTCCACGGCATGGTGAACCCCGCGGCGATCCCCTCCACGCTGGTGCTCGACCGGCAGGGCAGGGTCGCCGCCCGCGCCCTCGGAGAGGTCAAGTACTCCGATCTCTACGACGTGATCACCAAGGTCGGCGATGAGAAGTAGCGACCACGTGGGTGCGCCGTGACCGACCTCGCGAGCACGGTCGCGGCCGGCTCGCTGATCGTCGCCCTGCCCGTCGCGGTGGCGGCCGGGCTGGTGTCGTTCCTCTCGCCGTGCGTGCTGCCGCTGGTCCCCGGATACCTGTCGTACGTCACCGGCATGAGCGGCGACCCGAGGCGCGGGCGCATGGTGGCGGGCAGCGCCCTGTTCGTGCTGGGCTTCTCCCTGGTCTTCGTGCTGGGGGGCGCGCTGTTCGGCAGCCTCGGGGCGATGCTGTTCGGTAACGCCGAGGTGGTCACCCGCGTGCTCGGCGGCCTCACGATCGTGCTCGGGCTGGGTTTCCTCGGACTGATCCCCGGCCTCCAGCGGGACGTGCGCATCCACCGCTTCCCCGCCGCGGGGATGGCGGGCGCGCCCCTGCTCGGCGTGGTGTTCGGCCTCGGCTGGACGCCGTGCATCGGCCCCACGCTGTCCGCCGTGCTCACTCTGTCGCTCGACCAGGCCAGCGCGGTGCGGGGCGCGGTGCTGGCCTTCGCGTACGCGCTGGGCCTCGGCCTGCCGTTCGTCCTCGCGGCCCTGGCCTACCGCAGGGCGCTCCACACGTTCAAGGCGGTGCGCCGCCACTCCCAGCTCATCACCCGTATCGGAGGCGCCATGCTCGTCCTCGTCGGCGTGCTGCTGGTGACCGGCCTCTGGGGCCAGATCATCGCGGGCATGCAGGGCTGGGTGGGCGGATTCGAGCCGGTGATCTGATGACGTTCACCCAGGAGGTCCGGGCCGACCCGGCGGGCCCCGCCGGCCTCGGGCCGTTGGGCTGGCTGCGCTGGGCCTGGCGCCTGCTCACCTCGATGCGCACGGCGCTGATCCTGCTGTTCCTGTTCGCGCTCGCCTCGGTGCCGGGCTCGATCTACCCGCAGCGGTCGATCAGCCCCGAGAAGGTCGCGCAGTACTTCAAGGACAGCCCCGGCGTGGCCAGGTGGCTCGACCGCCTCGGGCTCTTCGACGTCTTCACCTCGCCGTGGTTCGCGGCGACCTACCTGCTGCTGTTCCTGTCGCTGGCCGGGTGCGTCATCCCCCGGGCGGCCGCCCACCTGCGCGAGGTCCGGCGCACGCCTCCGGCGGCCCCGCGCAACCTGTCGAGGCTTCCCCAGCACGCCTCCTTCGAGGCCCCCGGCGCCACGGTCGAGTCGATCGCCGCACAGCTCAGGAAGAAGCGCTTCCGCACGGTCACCGGCCCCGGCTGGGTGTCGGCCGAGAAGGGCTACCTGCGCGAGACCGGCAACCTGCTGTTCCACGTCGCCCTGCTCGCCCTGCTGGTCGCGGTCGGCGCGGGCGGGCTGTACGGCTACCGGGGCAACGTGCTGCTCGTCGAGGGGAACGGTTTCGCCAACACCGTCGCCGCCTACGACAGGTACATCCCCGGCCAGAACGTGTCGGCCGAGTCCCTGGAGCCGTTCTCCTTCACGCTCTCGGACTTCCAGGCCACCTACGTCGCCACGGGGGACCGGCGCGGGCAACCGCTCGACTTCTCGGCCAAGCTCAGGGTGACCGACCGCCCAGGGGCGCGTGAGCGGCCGTACGACCTGCGGGTCAACGAGCCGCTCGACGTCAACGGCACCCAGACCTACCTGCTCGGGCATGGGTACGCCCCCACGTTCAAGATCCTCGACGGGAAGGGGCAGGTGGCCTTCGAGGGGCCGGTGCCGTGCCTGACCGCCGACCAGGTGACCTACACCTCCGAGTGCGTGATCAAGGTGCCGGACGCCGTGCCCGACCAGCTCGGGTTCCTGGTGCGCTTCCTGCCGACGACCGTGCCCGCGCAGGACGGCTCGTACGTCTCGGTCTTCCCCGGCGCCGCCAACCCCACGGCCCAGGTGTTCGCCTTCTCCGGCGACCTCGGGATGAAGTCGGGCCGGCCGCAGTCGGTCTACCAGCTCGACACCAAGAACCTCAAGCCCTTGGTGATGGGGCTCAACACCAAGCCGCTCGCCATCGGCGAGACCCTGCCGCTGCCCGGTGGCGCCGGGTCCATTCAGCTCACGGGCGTTCGCGAGTGGATCAGCCTCCAGATCGCCTACGACCCCGGCCGGATCCCGGCCCTGATCGCCGCGGGCCTGTCGGTCCTCGGGCTCGTGCTCTCCCTCACCGTCCGCCGCCGCCGGGTCTGGGCGCGGGTCAAGGAGGGGGAGGGCGCGACCGAGGTCGAGGTCGGCGGGCTGACGCGCACCGAGGGCGGCCCCGGCTTCGCCGAGGAGTTCTCCCAGATCGTCACGGCCCTTCGAGGTCCCGAGGCCGGCGATGCCGCCTCGCGTCAAGGAGTAAAGGATGCCCACTGACGTCAACTCAGGGCTCGCCACGCTCAGCGACCAGCTGATCCTCGCGACCGTCCTGCTGTATGTCCTTGCCATGATCGGCTACGCGCTCGATCTCGGCTTCGGCCGGGCCCGGGCGGCCGAACCGGCACGCGAGCTCGTCCCCGCCGGCGGCGGGGCCGTCGCCGAGGCGGGCGAGGTCACCACGACCGACGCCCGTACGGGCGGGGCCGGGACGGGCTCCGCGGCCGGCGCGGGAGGCACTCGGCCCGCCTGGGCCGCCCGTGCGGGCACTCTCGCGGTCGCGTTGAGCTGTGTCGGATGGGCCGCCAACCTCGGGGCCATCGTCACCCGGGGCTTCGCGGTGGGCCGCTGGCCCTGGGGCAACATGTACGAGTTCGTGGTGGCGATCTGCTTCGCCGCCGTGACCGCGTTCCTCGTGATGCAGGCCAGGCAGCCGGTGCGGTTCCTCGGGGCCTTCGTCTCGGTCGCGGCGGCGCTCGGGCTCGGCTTCGCCGTCCGCTACCTGCACGTGCAGGCGGGGCCGGTCGTGCCCGCGCTCAACTCGTACTGGATCGCCATCCACGTCACCGCCGCGATCTTCGCGAGCGGCCTGTTCATCGTCGCCGGGGTCTCGGGGATCCTGTTCCTGGGCCGCAAGGACGGGCCGTCGCGGCTCCCCGGGCGCGACGATCTGGAGCGCGTCGCCCACCGGGCCATCGTGATCGCCTTCCCGATCTGGACGTTCGCGGTGATCGCGGGCGCCCTGTGGGCGGACAAGGCGTGGGGCCGTTACTGGGGCTGGGACCCCAAGGAGGTCTGGGCGTTCATCACCTGGATCGCCTACGCGGCCTACCTGCACGCCAGGGCCACCGCCGGATGGCGCGGCCGGGCGGCGGTGATCGTCCAGCTGATCGCCTTCGGCTGTCTGCTGTTCAACCTGGTCGGGGTGAACATCTTCCTGTCGGGCCTGCATTCCTACGCGCAGGTGCCGTAGGCCCTTAGGCGTCCCCTGAACGGCCCGCTCGTCCCCTACGAGCGGGCCGTTCCGCCGCCCGTGCCCGCCGATGAGGCCGGTACGGGCATGCTGTCTCTGTGGGTCAGGGAGACGCGCGGGGGGTCAGTCGTCCTCCCTGCGGAGGCGCCGGTCTAGGTCGCGGAGGAAGTCGGGGTCGTCGTCGGGTCCACGGGGCACGGAGGGCCGGGGCCGGCCGGCGCGGCCGATGCGCTGTCGCTGAACTGCCTGCTCGCTCTGGGGGCGGCCGAGCAGCAGCCACAGAAGGCCACCGAGGTCGACCAGGAGGACGACGATGAGAACCCACAGGAGCTTGGGCAGGTTCCTTACGTCCTCCTCCGGTGTGGTGATCACATCGAACAGGCAGTAAAGCCAGAAGGCTAACAGGGCCAGGCCAAGAAGCACGCTAGGCATGTCCGCAGCGTAAGCCATTCGACGGTAGATCGTGTTTTCGGGGCGTGACAGCGTCCCCCGGATGTCCCCGGATGTCCCTCGGGAGCCGGGCGGATCCATCCCCGTAGGACATTCCTGATGACTTCCCGAGCGGCCTCGTCGTACCGTGGACCGTGACCACGCTTCGCGGACGTGAGAGGTGCGTGCCGTTGTTCGCGCTCGCCCGGGCCCCCTGGCCGTCGCCTTGACGGCGTATTCCGGCGACAGGGGTCGCCATCGCAGAGGGCCGCGCTGGCGGCAGAAGGCGCCGTACGGCCTTCCCCGCCGCGGAGAGTCCCCTCGCGAGGGAACCCCGGAGCCCACGGACGGCAGAGACGGCCGTCCCGAGTCCTTCCGTGAGGGGCGTCCCGAGTCGTTCCGTGAGGGGCGTCCCGAGTCGTTCCGTGAGGGGCGTCCCGAGTCGTTCCGTGAGGGGCGCGCCGATCAGGCACGCGACCGTACGGACTATCGCGACAGCGGGCGCAGGGCGAACCGCAGGGAGAGCCGCGCCGACGCGTTCTGGCAGGGCGAGCAGCCCCGGGCCGACGCCATGCGCGCCGTCACCGCCCCCGTGGTCGACCGGCCGCAGTACATCTGGCGCGACTTCGAGCTCGACGACGAGCCCCCGCTGGCCCAGCCCAACTCGCCCGACACGCCGGACATGCGCGACGGGCTGAAACACTGCGGCCCGCTGGAGCAGATCCTCTACCGCCAGTGGGACGCGGTGAACGGCCCCCCGTCGGCCGACGCGGTGCGCGCCGTGGACAGCCTCGCCCGGCTCCCCGAGCGCCTGAAGGCCCTCCTGGCGGTCGGACTCGACGGCATCTACGTCGGGCCCGGTGGCGTGCCCGATCTGGACGACATGGGCTATCTCCGGGGCGCGCCGCTGCCCTCGGGCAAGGCGACCTGGGACGTCTGCGCCGGCGCGTACGGCGACCGCAAGATCGTGGTGGGCGACCGGCCCTCGCCCACGCCCGACGTGATGATGCACGAGACCGGTCACGCTCTCGACGACATCGACTCGGCGCCTGGCGAATGGGTGTCCGACTCGCCGGAGTTCGTCGCCCTCTACGAGGAATGCGGGCACCTGTTCGCCTCGGCGTTCCACAAGCAGCCGGGTGGCCTCGGCCGCAAGGAGTTCTTCGCCGACGCCTTCGCGGCCATCGCCTCCCGGCAGCGGCCGGCGCTGCTCGACATGCTGAACGGAGACACCCGGGCCGCTCTCAATGTCATGCTCTTCTTCAACCGGCGCTACGGAATCTAGGTGATCCGCCATGTACGTCATCCGGCTCGCGGACGGGACGTTGCGGATACCGCATTCCCTCACCAGTGACGATGGCCGCCTGATCGGCAACGCCTACGTGGAGCTCGCGCCCAGCGACCCCGACTACGACCGCTGGCTGCCCGAGTCGATCACCGAGGAGCAGGACGCCGAGCGGCGCAGGCGCTGGAAGGACGAGAACGACGACCTGGAGCGCGAGTTCCTGGCGTTCAAGGAGTCGCAGGCCACCGACCACTGAGCTCCGGCTCCGGGGGAGTGCGCGCCGGACGGCCGCGTGCCGGTGGCGAGCCCGCTCGTGGCGCCATGGAAGTGACGCCACCAGGAGGGCCGCACCGGCCGGACACGGAGAACAGATCGCACCCGTAAAGGCATTAAAGGCGCGTCCTAAAAAGAACAGTGACCCTGCGGCTTCCGGGGGGCACGCAGGATCACCGGGTGGTGCAACGTGGCTTCGAGCCCACCGTGCCCCCCGATGGTCGCCAGGGACGGCGTGCTCTCGCCGGTACATCAAACACGTGGTGAGTCGCCGCTCGGCCGTTCGGCCGTTAGGACTTCCTCACCACGCAGGAGAGCGTGCACCTCCGACTCGCGGAAACGCCGGTGCCCTCCGGGGGTACGGATGCTGCTGATGCGGCCTGCCGCTGCCCAGCGCGTAACCGTTTTTGGATCGACCCGGAAGAGGGCGGCAACCTCTCCGGGGGTCAGCAGACGTTCGCTGCTACTCTCCACAATCTCTCCCCCTCGCATCCCGCATCCTGAAGCGGGCGGACAGGTATCCAGTTTGCTGAGCGGAAATCTGATATATCCGTGATTTAGATCGAAAGATCACGGGTTGTTATCAGCTGACTGCCCGTTTGTTATATGATAGAGCCTCTTTGGGGCGCTCGTGGGTGTTTCTTTACAAAAGCGCCGTGTTGGGAACACTAGCAGTGCTCGCTCCCGATGCGAAGTGAGCGGTGTAAAGCTCCACGGACGTAATCGGCTCCCCGCCCAGAGGCGGCCAGTAGACCGCTCCACCGGGCTGGTGGCGTAGCCTCGACGTTGTGCGATCGTTTCTTGTTTACACCGCGTCACGGCTCGGCCTGTTCGTCGTCACCCTTGGTGTCCTCTTCCTGATCGGCGTTCACGACGCCTTCTGGCTCATCGTGATCAGCTTCGTGATCAGCGGCATAGCCAGCTACGTGCTGCTGTCCAAGCAGCGAGACGCGGTGAGTGAGCAGATCAGCAAGGGCCACAGGGCTTAGAGAAGCGGGAACATGCCGACCCGGGCATGGTACTCGTGTCCGAGGTGCGTGGTGTCGCTTCCGACGAGAAGGCCGCCTTTGTGAGCCAGGAACGCTTTGACACCGATGCCCCGGTCGCGAGTTGGGTTCCATGTGAGCGCTCTGCCGGTGGTGGGTTGAATCGCTCCAATGCCGGGTCGCGCCACCGCTCCGGGTCCTGCGGAGTCCGACCCTCTGGGGTTGTTCAGCCACCGCTGATGGCCGCCGACGTAGACCGCGGCCCCGGTCACCGCGACCGAGTACAGCGAGTCGCCCCCGGTGAAGTTGACCCACGTGGGCCTGATGGTGTCACCATGTGAATAGGTCTCGAAGCGCGCCGCTGAATCGCACAGCTTGTTGGCTCCCTTGGCGCCTCCTGTCGTCACGATGACGAAATACTGTCCGTCTGGTGAGAAATCCAGGCCTCGCACGTAAGAGGGGAACACGTCCTTACAGTCGGGGGCGTACGCCTCGGTGTGCCAGCCGGTTACCGAAGGCCGCGAGGCGCCGATGTCGATGAGGCCCACCTGCGGGCGGCGCAGCCCGTCGAGGGTGGTGAAGGAGCCGTCGACCGCGAGCCGGTCACGGGCGGCGGCCATCGCGTAGACCTTGAGGCTGCCGCCGCGCCCTCCCCCCGGGGTGACCGTGAAGGCCGGATCGACCGCTCCGGTTGCCGGGTCGACGCGGGCGAGCGCCGCGCGGCCGGTGCGGCCGATGCCGGTGAAGTCCCCGCCGACGTAGAGCTTGCCGCCGTGGAGCACGAGGGCGGAGACGTCGCCGCCGCGCACCGGCGCCGAGAAGCCGGCGACCGGCGAGCCGTCGGTGAGGCCGAACCGGACGAGGCCCCGGCCGGCGCCGCCCGCGCCGCCCGCGGTGATGAACGCGCCGCCGGCGTAGACCGAGCCGTCGGGACCCGCCGCCAGCGCGTTGACCGGGCCGTCCAGCCGCGGTGCGAAGCGGGGGTCCACCTTTCCTGTGGCGAGGTCGTAGGCGAAGAGGTTGCTTCTCCGCAGCGTCGTGGAGCCGCCCGCCTCGCGCACCTGGCTGAACGCGCCGCCGACGACGACGGTGCCCCCCACCAGGGCGAAGGCGTTGACGATGCCATCGAGAACGTGGGGAGTGGTGGCGACGGGATGGGCCGAGACGACGCGGGCCTGCGCGACGTCCCCGGCCGAGGCGGGGGCGCAGGGGAGGACGGCGAGGGCTCCCGCGACCAGCGGGACGGCGATCGCGATCGAGTTTCGGGTCGAGTTTCGGGCAAACATTCACCAAGTCCTAGCAGACGCTAAGTAATGAGGTGGCTACTTTGGGTCGATCACCTCATGCGCACTAAGCTGGTCGCATGACGCGTGCATCCTTGGACAAACAGCCGCACGAGGTGGCGGCGATGTTCGACCGCACGGCCCGGCGCTATGACTTGGTCAACGATGTCCTCTCGCTGGGCCAAGACCGGTCCTGGCGCAAGGCCACCTCGGTCGCCGTCGACGCCGGCCCGGGTGAGCTCGTCCTCGACCTCGCGGCGGGCACCGGCACCTCGACCGACGCCTTCACCGGCCTCGGGGCGCGGGCGATCGCCTGTGACTTCTCTCTCGGCATGCTGCGCACGGGTGCCGAGCGGCATGGGGGGTCGGGGCTGCGGGGCGGGGGAGTGCGCGGCGTCACGTTCGTCGGGGGCGACGCTCTCAGGCTTCCCTTCGCGGACGACACGTTCGACGCGGTGACGATCTCGTTCGGGCTGCGCAACGTCAACGACACGGTCGAGGCGCTGCGCGAGATGCTGCGGGTCACCAAGCCAGGCGGGCGGCTGGTGGTTTGCGAGTTCTCCAGGCCCACGGTGAAGTCGTTCGAGCTGGTTTACACGCAATACATCATGAAGCTCCTGCCGCCCGTCGCCCGCGCCGTGAGCTCCAATCCCGACTCGTACGAATATCTCGCCGAGTCGATCCGCGCCTGGCCTGATCAGGCCAGTCTCGCCCGGCTTCTCCAGGAGGCGGGCTGGGAGCGGGTCGAGTGGCGCAATCTTTCCCTCGGCATCGTGGCCCTCCATCGGGCTGGTAAACCAACCGTGGGCAAGTAGGTAAGCTCCATCTGACATCGGGCAGGGAAAAAGGGTTAGACTTCCGCCGACAAGTTTGTGAAGTGGTTCACAAAGGAACGAAGGCCCCAAACCCGAGGCCCTCGACACCCAGGACAGGACAGGTCCCGTGAGCGAGTCAGCTCCCGCGGCGGACGCCGACATCATCGTCGTCGGTGCCGGACCGGCGGGTTCGACCACGGCTTTCTATCTCGCACAGGCCGGCTTCGACGTGCTGCTGCTGGAGAAGACCCGGTTCCCGCGCGAGAAGGTATGCGGGGACGGGTTGACGCCGCGCGCCGTCAAGGAGCTGATCGCCATGGGCGTCGACATCGACGCCCCCGGCTGGATCAGGAACAAGGGGCTCCGGGCCGTCGGCGGCGGCATGCGCATCGAGCTCGCCTGGCCTGAGCTGTCGAGCTATCCCGACTTCGGCCTGGTGCGCACGCGCCTCGACTTCGACCAGATCATGGCCGACAACGCCGAGCGCGGGGGCGTCAGGCTGCTCCAGGGCGTCAACGTCACCGGTCCCGTGCTCGACCCGCGCAGCGGCCACATCGTCGGGGTGACCGCCAAGCACGACGGCGAGCCGGTGACCTACCGCTCGCGCCTGGTCGTGGCCGCCGACGGCAACTCCACGCGGCTGTCCCTGTCGATGGGCCTGCACAAGCGCACCGACCGCCCCATGGGCGTCGCCGTGCGCACCTACTACACAAGCCCCCGTCACGACGACGACTGGCTGGAGACCTGGCTGGAGCTGTGGGACACCGACGCCGACGGCTCCTCGCGGCTCCTTCCCGGCTACGGCTGGGTCTTCGGCGTCGGCGACGGCACCAGCAACGTCGGACTCGGGCTGCTCAACACGAGCGAGGCGTTCCAGAACCTCGACTACCGCGACCTGCTGCGCCGCTGGGTCAAGAACATGCCCTCCGAGTGGGGGTTCTCCGAGGAGAACATGACCGGGCCGATCCGCGGCGCCGCGCTGCCGATGGCCTTCAACCGGCAGCCCCACTACACCCGCGGCCTGGTGCTCGTCGGAGACGCGGGCGGCATGATCAACCCCTTCAACGGCGAGGGCATCGCCTACGCGATGGAGACCGGCCGCATCGCCGCCGACACCATCGTCACGGCCGTGTCCGGCACCACCCCCGCCCAGCGGGAGCGCGTTCTGCGCGCCTACCCGAAGACGCTCAAGGACGCCTACGGCGGCTACTTCACCCTCGGGCGGCTGTTCGTCGAGGCCATCGGCAAGCCCGGCGTGATGGGGTTCCTCACGCGGCACGGCCTGCCACATCCCACTCTGATGCGGTTCGCTCTGAAACTCCTTGGTAACCTCACGGACCGGCAGGGCGATGCGTCAGACCGGATCATCAACGCCCTGTCCAAGGTCACGCCACCGGCATGACACAGCACCCGGAACGAAGATCGATGATCGACCTGCCTAGACTCAGCAACCGATTGACCGAAGCTTCAGCGCTCAGAGGGGACGCATAGCGATGGAACTGTATGTGCCTATCCTGGTGCTCGCGGTTCTCGCGGCGGGCTTCGCCGTCTTCTCCGTGGGAATCGCGCCCTTCACCGGCCCAAAGCGCTGGAACCGCGCGAAGCTCGACGCCTACGAGTGCGGCATCGAGCCCACGCCGCAGCCCGTCGGCGGCGGCCGGTTCCCGTTGAAGTACATGATCACCGCGATGCTCTTCATCGTGTTCGACATCGAGATCATCTTCCTTTATCCGTGGGCGGTCGCTTTCGACCAGCTCGGGGTCTTCGGGCTGGTCGAGATGGTGCTGTTCATCGTCACCGTCCTGGTCGCGTACGCCTATGTCTGGCGTCGCCGCGGCCTGGACTGGGACTGAGAGGCAGCGTGCCGGAGGCGCGCGAGAGGAAGCACTGAGATGGGTCTCGAAGAGAAACTGCCCAGCGGATTCGTCCTGTCCACCGTGGAGCAGGCGGCCGGATGGGCGCGCAAGAACTCCGTCTGGCCGGCCACGTTCGGCCTGGCCTGCTGCGCCATCGAACTGATGGCCACCGGCGGTCCCAACCATGACCTGGCCAGGTTCGGCATGGAGCGCGCGTCCGCGTCCCCCCGCCAGGCCGACCTCATGATCGTGGCGGGCCGGCTCTCGCAGAAGATGGCGCCGGTGCTGCGCCAGATCTACGACCAGATGGCCGAGCCCAAGTGGGTCATCGCGATGGGCGTCTGCGCCTCCAGCGGTGGCATGTTCAACAACTACGCGATCGTGCAGGGCGTCGACCACGTCGTGCCGGTGGACATCTACCTGCCCGGCTGCCCGCCGCGCCCCGAGATGCTCATCGACGCGATCGTCAAGCTGCACGACAAGATCCAGAACATGAAGTTCGGCGCGCACCGCGCCAAGCAGATCGACGAGCTGGAGCTGCAGGCTCTCCGGTCGCTTCCGCTCATCGACCAGGGGACCTCGAAATGAGCACTGACAACCTTCCTGGGGTGCCGGAGGAGCCGGTAGCCCGCCTCGGCATGTTCGGGGTCACCGACTCCGGCGACACCTCCGGCTACGGCCGGCTCGTCGTGCGCCGCGCGCCGAAGCTGTCGAGCGCGAAGCCGTACGGCGGCTACTTCGACGAGGTGGCCGACGGGCTGGAGCGCGCGGCGGGCGACGCCTACACGGGCATGGTCGAGCGCGTGGTCGTCGACCGCGGTGAGCTGACCCTGCACGTCGCGCGCGAGCGCCTGGTCGAGGTCATGCGGCACCTGCGCGACCACGCCGACCTGCGCTTCGAGCTGTCGCTCGGCGTCTCGGGCGTGCACTACCCCGAGGAGATCGGCGCTGAGCTGCGCGCGGTCTACCACCTGTGCTCGATCACGCACAACCGGCGCGTCCGGGTCGAGGTCTCCTGCCCGGACGCCGACCCGCACGTCCCGTCCACGGTGTCGATCTACCCGACCAACGACTGGCACGAACGCGAGGCCTACGACTTCTTCGGGATCGTCTTCGACGGCCATCCGGCGCTCACCCGCATCGAGATGCCCGACGACTGGGAAGGTCACCCGCAGCGCAAGGACTATCCGCTTGGCGGCATCCCGGTCGAGTACCGCGGCGCCACCATCCCCGCGCCGGACCAGAGGAGGTCGTACGCATGACCGCCATCCACGACGGTGAGACCGCTCGCACCGAGCAGGACGCCACCGAGGGCAGGGTCTACAGCGTCAACGGTCAGGACTGGGACGAGGTCGTCGGCGCGGTCGCCGAGTCGTCGGAAGAGCGCCTGGTCATCAACATGGGCCCCCAGCACCCGTCCACCCACGGTGTGCTCCGGCTCGTGCTGACCCTCGACGGTGAGACCGTCACCGAGGCGCGCACGGTGATCGGGTATCTCCACACCGGCATCGAGAAGAACATGGAGTTCCGGACGTGGACCCAGGGGGTCACGTTCGTCACCCGCATGGACTACCTGTCGCCGATCTTCAACGAGGCGGCGTACTGCATGGCGGTGGAGAAGCTCCTCGGCATCACCGACAGGGTGCCGCTCCGCGCGCAGACCATCCGGGTCATGATGATGGAGCTCAACCGGATCTCCTCCCACCTCGTGGCCATCGCGACCTTCGGCCTGGAGCTCGGCGCGACGACGCCGATGCTGTTCGGCTTCCGCGAGCGCGAGCTGGTGCTCGACCTGTTCGAGTACATCACCGGCCTGCGCATGAACATGGCGTACGTCCGGCCGGGCGGCGTGTCCGTCGACCTGCCGGCGGGTGCGGTCGACAAGATCGGTGAGTTCCTCAAGATCATGCCGGGCCGCATCAAGGAGATGCGCAAGCTGCTCGACGAGAACCCCGCGTACACCCGCCGCACCAAGGACGTCGCCTACCTCGACCTCACCGGCTGCATGGCGCTCGGCGTCACCGGGCCCATGCTGCGGGCGGCCGGCCTGCCGTGGGACCTGCGCAAGTCGCAGCCCTACAGCGGCTACGAGACCTACGACTTCGACGTGCCCACCGAGACCTCGTGCGACGTCTACGGCCGCTACCTCGTGCGGGTGGCCGAGATGGAGGAGTCGCTCAAGATCATCGGCCAGTGCCTCGACCGGCTCTCCGGCTCCGAGCTCAAGGGCAAGCCGGTCATGATCGAGGACAAAAAGATCGGCTGGCCGTCGCAGCTCGCGCTCGGCCCCGACGGCCTCGGCAACTCGCCCGATCACATCGCCCACATCATGAGCAGCTCGATGGAGGCGCTGATTCACCACTTCAAGCTGGTGACCGAGGGCTTCAGAGTCCCGGCGGGCCAGGCGTACGTCCCGGTCGAGTCGCCGCGCGGCGAGCTGGGCGCGCACGTCGTGAGCGACGGGGGCACCCGCCCCTTCCGCGTACACTTCCGCGACCCGTCGTTCACGAACCTGCAGGCGGTGCCCGCTACCTGCGAAGGCGGCATGATTGCCGACGTCATCGCCGCGGTCGCATCGATCGACCCGGTCATGGGAGGTGTGGACCGGTGACGACCTATTCGCCGGAAGTCCGCGAGCGTCTCGAACGCGACGCGAAAGAGATCATCGGGCGCTACCCGAAGACCCGATCGGCGCTGCTGCCCCTGCTGCACCTCGTGCAGTCGGAGGACGGCTACGTCTCCGACGCGGGGCAGGAGTTCTGCGCCGAGATGCTGGGCCTGACCAAGGCCGAGGTCGTGGGCGTCGCGACGTTCTACACGATGTACAAGCGCAAGCCCGCGGGTGAGTACCACGTGGGCGTCTGCATCAACTCGCTGTGCGCGATCATGGGCGGCGACCAGATCTGGGACGAGCTCTCGGAGCACGTCGGCGTCGGCAACGGGGACACCACCCCCGACGGCAAGGTCTCGCTGGAGCGCATCGAGTGCAACGCCGCCTGCGACTTCGCCCCGGTCATGATGGTCAACTGGGAGTTCTTCGACAACCAGACCCCCGGCTCCGCCAAGCAGCTCGTCGACGACCTGCGGGCCGGCAAGGAGATCGCGCCGACCCGAGGGCCGGGGCGCCTGTGCTCGTTCAAGGAGGCCTCGCGCGTGCTCGCGGGCCTGCCGGACGGCCTGGCCGCTGACGGCCCCTCGGCCGCCGGCCCCTCGATCGAGGGTCTCAAGATCGCCAAGGCGAACGGGTGGACGGCGCCCGCGCCTTCGAAGGGGGCCTCCGAATGACCACGCTGACTCCGGTCCTCACCGCCAACTGGGACAGGGCGGACTCGTTCACCCTCCAGGGATACGGCGAGTACGAAGCCGTCAAGAAGGCGCTCGGCACCGACCCCGACGCCATCATCAAGGCGGTCAAGGACTCCGGCCTGCGCGGCCGTGGCGGCGCGGGCTTCCCGACCGGCATGAAGTGGGGCTTCATCCCCCAGGGCGACGGCAAGGCCCACTACCTCGTCGTCAACGCCGACGAGTCGGAGCCGGGCACCTGCAAGGACATCCCGCTCATGATGGCCAACCCCCACTCGCTGGTGGAGGGCGTCATCATCACGGCGTACGCGATCCGTGCGAACCAGGCCTTCATCTACATCCGCGGCGAGGTGCTCCACGTCATCCGCCGGGTGCAGGCGGCCGTCGCCGAGGCGTACGAGAAGGGCTACCTCGGCACGGACATCCTCGGGTCGGGCTACGACCTTGAGCTCGTCGTGCACAGCGGCGCAGGCGCCTACATCTGCGGCGAGGAGACGGCGCTGCTCGACTCGCTGGAGGGCTACAGAGGTCAACCTCGCCTCAAGCCCCCCTTCCCCGCGGTCGCGGGCCTTTACGCGTGCCCCACTGTCATCAACAACGTCGAGTCGGTCGCCAGCGTTCCCAGCATCATCGGAAACGGCGCCGACTGGTTCGCTTCGATGGGCACCGAGAAGTCCAAGGGCTTCGGCATCTTCTCGCTGAGCGGCCACGTCACCCGGCCCGGCCAGTACGAGGCGCCGCTCGGCATCACGCTGCGCGAGCTGCTCGACATGGCGGGCGGTATCCGCGAGGGTCACCGGCTCAAGTTCTGGACGCCCGGAGGCTCCTCCACCCCGATCTTCACCGAGGAGCACCTGGACGTCCCGCTCGACTTCGAGTCGGTCGGCGCCAAGGGCTCGATGCTCGGCACCCGGGCGCTGCAGATCTTCGACGAGACGACCTGCGTCGTGCGCGCGGTGCTGCGGTGGACCGAGTTCTACGCCCACGAGTCCTGCGGTAAGTGCACCCCCTGCCGGGAGGGCACCTACTGGCTCAAGCAGGTGCTCCGGCGGCTTGAGAAGGGCCAGGGCACCGAAGAGGACCTCACCACGATCACGGACATCGCCGACAACATCCTGGGCCGCTCGTTCTGCGCCCTCGGTGACGGCGCGACCAGCCCGATCCACTCCTCGGTGAAGCACTTCCGCGACGAATACCTCAAGCACTTCGAGATCGGCGGATGTCCGTTCGATCCCGCCGCGTCGACTGTGTGGGGCAAGGCATGACAGTACAGACAACCCCGGCGGGACCGGTCGAGCAGCCGGTCGACATGGTGACGCTCACCGTCGACGGCTTCCAGGTCAGCGTTCCGAAGGGGACCCTGATCATCCGGGCGGCCGAGCTGCTGGGGATCCAGATCCCGAGGTTCTGCGACCACCCGCTGCTCGAACCGGCGGCCAACTGCCGCCAGTGCCTGGTGGACATCACCGACGCGGGCAACGGCAGGGGCTTCCCGAAGCCGCAGCCGTCCTGCGCCATCGAGGTCGCCGAGGGCATGGTCATCCAGACCCAGCTCACCTCGCCGGTCGCCGAGAAGGCCCAGCGCGGCGCCATGGAGCTGCTGCTCCTGAACCACCCGCTCGACTGCCCGGTCTGCGACAAGGGCGGCGAGTGCCCCCTGCAGAACCAGGCCATGTCGAACGGGCAGGGCGAGTCGCGCTTCCAGGAGACCAAGCGCACGTTCGAGAAGCCCATCCCGCTCTCGACCGAGGTGCTGCTCGACCGTGAGCGCTGCATCCAGTGCGCCCGCTGCATCCGCTTCGCCGACGAGATCGCGGGCGACCCGCTGATCGACTTCTTCGAGCGCGGCGCTTCCGAGCAGGTGGGCGTGGCCGACGGCCAGCCGTTCGCGTCGTACTTCTCCGGCAACACCGTCCAGATCTGCCCGGTGGGGGCGCTCACCGGGGCCGCCTACCGCTTCAAGTCACGGCCGTTCGACCTGGTGTCCACGCGGAGCGCCTGCGAGCACTGCGCGAGCGGCTGCGAGCTGCGCACCGACCACCGGCGCGGCAAGGTCACCCGGCGCCTCGCCGGAGACGACCCGCAGGTCAACGAGGAGTGGAACTGCGACAAGGGCCGCTGGGCCTTCGCCTACGCGACCCAGCCCGACCGCCTGCAGTCCCCGCTCGTCCGTGACGAGACCGGTCGGCTGCGCCCCGCCTCCTGGCCCGAGGCCCTGACGGCCGCGGCCGAGGGGCTCGCGAGGGCCAGGGGCAAGGCCGGCGTGCTGGTCGGCGGCCGGGCGACCGTCGAGGACGCCTACGCCTACTCCAAGTTCGCCCGCATCGCGCTCGGCACCAACGACGTCGACTTCCGCTCCCGCCCGCTGTCGGAGGAGGAGACGGTCTTCCTCGCCCACGCGGTCGCGGGCAAGGGCATCGAGGTCTCCTACGCCGACCTTGAGAAGGCCCCGGCCGTGCTGCTCGCCGGATTCGAGCCCGAGGAGGAGTCGCCGATCGTCTTCCTGCGGCTCCGCAAGGCGTTCCGCAAGCGCGGCCTGAAGGTCTACTCGCTCGCGCCGTTCGCATCGGCGGGCCTGGCCAAGATGGGCGGCACGCTCATCCGCACGCTTCCCGGCGCGGAGGCCGAGGCGCTCGGCGACCTGATCTCCGGGTCCTCGCCGGTCACCGACGCGCTCACGCAGCCGGGCACGATCATCCTGGTGGGCGAGCGGCTGGCCACCTCCCGGGGCGCCCTTTCGGCCGTTCTGCGGCTGAGCGCCACCTCGGGCGCGCGCCTGGCCTGGGTGCCCCGCCGGGCCGGTGAGCGCGGAGCCATCGAGGCGGGCGCGCTGCCGAACCTGCTTCCCATCGGCCGCCCCGCCGACGACGACACGGCCCGCGCCGAGGTCGCCCGCGCCTGGAACGTCTCGGGGCTTCCCGAGACCGCCGGGCGCGACACCTCCGGGATCCTCGCCGCCGCGCTGACGGGCGAGCTCGACGCCCTGGTCATCGGGGGCGTCGACCCCTACGACCTGGCCGACCCCGAGGCCGCGCTCGCGGCACTTGAGAACACGCCGTTCATCGTCTCGCTGGAGATGCGCGCCAGCGCGGTCACCGACCGCGCCGACGTGGTGCTGCCCGTCGCGGCGGTCTCCGAGAAGAGCGGCACGTTCGTCGACTGGGAGGGCAGGGGCCGCTCGTTCGAGCAGGCCATCGAGGTGCCGGGCGTGATGAGCGACCTGCGCGCCATCGCCGCGATCAGCGACCACATGGACGTACACCTGGGCCTGCCCGACGCCGCCGCCGCCCGCCGCGAGCTCGCGGCCCTCGGCGCCTGGCGCGGCTCCCGCTCCAACGGTCCCAGCGTGTCCGGCGGCACGCACGCCGACCCCAGGTCCGGCGAGGCGATCCTCGCCACCTGGCACCTGCTGCTCGACTCCGGTCGCATGCAGGACGGCGAGCCGTATCTGGCCGGCACGGGCCGGGCCGTGGAAGCGCTGCTTTCCGAGGCCACCGCGGCCGAGATCGGCGCGCTCGACGGTAAGGTCACGATCACCACGGAGGGCGGCACGGTCACGCTGCCCGCGCGGGTGGCCGACCTGCCCGACCGCGTGGTCTGGGTGCCGTCCAACTCGGCCGGCTGCTCGGTCACCCGTGACCTGCGCGCTGTGGCCGGCGACGTCGTCAAGATCGGGAGCGCCTCATGACGGGGAGCGGATCCTACGCGGTGAGCGGAGCGGTCGGCGAGGCACGAGCCGCCCGCGAAGCGAATGAGAAGTGGTGAGCGACCAAATGACACAGGCAGCTCTTCTGGTCGCCGATCCGGCCGGGCCCACCCTGGCCGACTTCGGCAAGGATCCCCTGTGGATCTCCATCATCAAGGCCGTCTTCATCTTCGTCTTCCTGATGCTGGGCGTGCTGTTCGGCGTGTGGACCGAGCGCAAGCTCATCTCGCGCATGCAGCACCGCTACGGCCCCAACCGCGCGGGCAAGTTCGGCCTGCTGCAGTCGGTGGCCGACGGTCTCAAGATGGGGCTTAAGGAGGACATCCTCCCGAGGACCGTCGACAAGCTCGTCTACATCCTCGCGCCGATCATCATCGCGGTGCCGGCGTTCCTGTCGTACTCGATCATCCCGTTCGGCCCGATGGTGTCGATGTTCGGGGTGAGGACGCCGCTGCAGCTCACCGACCTGCCGGTCGCGGTGCTGGTCGTCCTGGCGATGGCCTCGATCGGCGTCTACGGCATCGTGCTCGCGGGCTGGGGCTCGCGCTCGCCGTACGCCGTGCTGGGGGGCCTGCGCTCCACGGCCCAGGTCATCTCGTACGAGATCGCGATGGGCCTGTCGTTCGTGGCGGTGTTCCTGTTCGCGGGCACGCTGTCCACCTCCGAGATCGTGGCCAAGCAGGCCTCCGGCGGCACCTGGGACGCTTTCGGGCTCTCCATCCCGCTCCCGTCCTGGTACGCGATCCTGCTGATCCCGTCGTTCCTGATCTACGTGATCACGATGCTCGGTGAGACGAACCGCGTCCCGTTCGACCTCCCCGAGGGCGAGGGCGAGCTGGTCGGCGGCTTCCACACCGAGTACTCCTCGTCGCTGAAGTTCGCGATGTTCATGCTGGCCGAGTACGCCAACGTGTTCACGGTGTCGGGCCTGTGCATCACGCTGTTCCTCGGCGGCTGGCGCGCCCCGTGGCCGATCTCGCTGTGGGACGGCGCGAACGTCGGCTGGTGGCCGATGTTGTGGTTCTTCATCAAGCTCGCGCTGGTGTTCGCGTTCTTCATCTGGGTGCGCGCCTCGCTGCCCCGAATCCGGTACGACCAGCTCATGGCCTTCGGCTGGAAGGTCCTCATCCCGCTCAACCTCGGCTGGATCCTGCTGGTCGCCACCGTCCGGGCCACCCGGATCGCCGGTGAGCAGAGGACCCTGGTGCTGGTCATCGCGGCGATCGTCGTCATCGGAATCCTCGCGATCTACTTCCGCTTCGACACGGTCAACCAGCGCCGCAGAGAGGCCAGGGCCGCGGAGGTCGAGGCGGAGTTCGAGCGGCTGCGTGAGGAGCCCACCGCCGGTGGGTTCCCGGTTCCGGCGTTGGACCTGCCGCACTACCACGGCGTCAACGGACGCAAGGAGGTCCCCAGTGGGACTAACTGATTTCCTGAATCCCGTAAAGGGCTTCGGCGTCACCTTCCACCACATGTTCAAGAAGCCGGTGACGGTGAACTACCCCGAGGAGAAGCGGCCCACCGCGCCTCGGTTCCACGGCCGCCACCAGCTGAACCGCTGGCCGGACGGCCTGGAGAAGTGCGTCGGGTGCGAGCTGTGCGCCTGGGCCTGCCCGGCGGACGCGATCTTCGTGGAAGGTGCCGACAACACCGACGAGGAGCGCTACTCCCCGGGTGAGCGGTACGGCCGGACGTACCAGATCAACTATCTGCGCTGCATCCTGTGCGGACTGTGCATCGAGGCGTGCCCGACACGCGCGCTCACGATGACCAACGAGTACGAGCTCGCGGACTCCAGTCGTGAGAGCCTCATCTACACCAAGGAGATGCTGCTCGCGCCGCTGGGTCCTGGCATGGAGGCGCCGCCGCACTCCATGCGCCTCGGCGAGACCGAAGAGGACTACTACCGGTTGGGCCGTAGCAATGGGTGAAACCATCACGTTCTGGGTGCTGGCGGTCGTCTCGGTGGCCGCGGCGTTCGGACTCGTCTTCAGCCGCAAGGCGGTGTACTCCGCGCTCATGCTGGGCGTGGTGATGCTGTCGCTGGCGGTGCTCTACGCCGTGCAGGACGCTCCGTTCCTCGCCGTGGTGCAGATCATCGTGTACACCGGCGCGGTCATGATGCTCTTCCTGTTCGTGCTGATGCTGGTCGGCGTCGACTCCTCCGACTCCCTGGTGGAGACGATCAAGGGTCAGCGCTTCTGGGCGGTCGTCGCGGGCCTCGGCTTCGCGGTGCTCCTGGCGGCCGGCATCGGCAACGCGGTGATCGGCGACCCGGCCGGGCTGGCCTCGGCGGTCAAGGCCGACGGAGGCAACGTCCCCGCGCTGGCCAGGCTGATCTTCACCCGCTACGTGTTCGCGTTCGAGGTCACCTCCGCGCTGCTCATCACCGCCGCGCTCGGCGCGATGGTGCTCGCGCACCGCGAGCGCAGCACGCCGAAGGCGTCCCAGAAGGAGCTGTCGCGCGCGCGCTTCCTCGGCGGGCACCCCGGCACGCTTCCCGGCCCCGGCACCTACGCGCGGCACAACGCGATCGACATGCCCGCGCTGCTGCCCGACGGCACGGTCTCCGAGCTCTCCGTCAACCGGGTCATCGCCCGGCACGACGTCGAGGACGACCGGCTGCCGGAGAACCCGAGGCTCGCCCAGGCGATCAGGAACGTCGCCGCGGGCCCCGGCCGCGCCGAGAAGCCGAAGGTCGTCCAGGCCGTCGCCGAGGAGCCCGAGGACTCCCTTGGGGGCTCTTCCGAGGCGGAGGAGAAGCCGAAGGTCGCCCAGACCGCCGGCACCGCCGACGGCCCCGTCCAGGAGGAAGGCAAGTGACCACCCACTACCTGGTGCTCTCCGCGCTGCTGTTCGCCATCGGCGGTGTCGGCGTGCTCGTACGCCGCAACGCCATCGTGGTGTTCATGTGCGTCGAGCTCATGCTCAACGCCTGCAACCTGGCTTTCGTCACGTTCGCCAGGCAGCACGGCAACCTCGAAGGCCAGATCATCGCGTTCTTCGTGATGATCGTCGCCGCCGCCGAGGTCGTCGTGGGTCTCGCGATCATCGTGACGATCTTCCGAACCCGCAGGTCCGCGTCGGTGGACGACGCCAACCTGCTGAAGTACTAAGAGGTGGCCGTGGAACCCGCTGAGATCGTCCAGCACTCCGGTGGAGTGATCGGCGTCTCCTGGCTGACGATCGTCCTGCCCCTGTTGGGCGCGGCGATCCTCCTGCTGGGCGGCCGTCGTACCGACCGCTGGGGCCACTTCCTCGGCGTCGCCATGTCACTGGCGTCGTTCGCGGTCGCCGTGCTCGTCTTCTTCGAGCTGATCGGCCTCGGGCCCGACCAGCGCCGCCGTGTGGTGGAGCTGTACGACTTCCTGCCCGGGGGCACGATCGACGTCAAGATGGGCCTGCTGCTGGACCCGTTGTCGATCTCGTTCGCCCTGCTGATCACCGGTGTCGGATCGCTGATCCACATCTACTCGATCGGCTACATGGCGCACGACCCGAACCGGCGGCGGTTCTTCGCCTACCTGAACCTCTTCGTCGCGGCGATGCTCCTGCTGGTGCTGGCCGACAACTACCTCGGCCTCTACATCGGCTGGGAGGGCGTGGGTCTCGCGTCCTACCTGCTGATCGGATTCTGGCAGCACAAGCCGTCGGCCGCCGCGGCGGCCAAGAAGGCGTTCATCGTCAACCGCGTCGGTGACATGGGCCTCGCGCTCGGCATCTTCGTCATCTTCACGACGTTCGGCACCGTCGCCTTCGGCCCGGTCTTCTCCAGCGCCTCGCAGGCTCCGCAGGGCACGCTGACGCTGATCGGCCTCGCGCTCCTGCTCGGCGCGTGCGGCAAGTCGGCCCAGCTCCCGCTGCAGTCCTGGCTCCTGGACGCGATGGAGGGCCCGACCCCGGTCTCGGCCCTCATCCACGCGGCCACCATGGTCACCGCCGGCGTCTACCTCGTGGTCCGCTCCGGCGCGATCTTCGAGGGGGCCCCGACCGCGCAGCTCGTCGTGACCATCGTCGGCGTGGCCACGCTGCTCGCCGGTGCGATCATCGGTACCGCCAAGGACGACATCAAGAAGGGCCTGGCCGGCTCGACGATGTCGCAGATCGGCTACATGATGCTCGGCGCGGGCCTCGGCCCGGTCGGCTACGCCTTCGCCATCGCCCACCTGATCGCGCACGGCTTCTTCAAGGCCTCCATGTTCCTCGGCGCGGGCTCGG
Organism: Sphaerisporangium sp. NPDC049003; assembly: GCF_043197795.1. NCBI lineage: Bacteria > Bacillati > Actinomycetota > Actinomycetes > Streptosporangiales > Streptosporangiaceae > Sphaerisporangium > Sphaerisporangium sp. NPDC049003. The sequence continues at coordinate 15,481 of NZ_JBICTU010000001.1, read as the reverse complement.
TCATGCACGCGATGAACGACGAGGTCGACATGCGCAAGTACGGAGGCCTGGCCTCCGTCATGAAGATCACGTGGATCACCTTCGGGCTCGGTTACCTGGCGATCATCGGTTTCCCGCTGCTGTCCGGTTACTGGACCAAGGACGGCATCATCGAGACCGCGATGCACCACAACCCGATCCTCGGCTGGCTGGCCGTGATCGGCGCGGGCATCACCGGCTTCTACATGTCGCGGATGTTCTTCATGACCTTCCACGGTCAGCGCCGCTGGGAGAAGGACGCCCACCCGCACGAGTCGCCCGCCGTGATGACCTGGCCGCTGATCATCCTGTCGATCGGCTCGGTCTTCGGCGGCGCCTACCTCGTCATGGGCAACCGCTTCATGGACTTCCTCCAGCCCGCCGTCGGCGCTCCCGCCGAGCGGCCGGAGTTCGACCCCTTCAGCGTCACCGGCCTGGTGACCCTGGCGCTGGTCGCGGTCGGCGTCGCGTACGCGTGGATGCGGTACGGCAGGGCCGAGGTCCCCGTGGTCGCCCCGCGCGGGTCGTTCCTCACCACGTTCGCCCGTCGTGACCTGTACGGCGACGCCCTGAACGAGGCGCTGTTCATGCGCCCCGGCCAGTGGCTGACCCGGCTCGCGGTGTTCTTCGACAACCGCGGCGTCGACGGCCTGGTGAACGGCCTGGCGGCGACGATCGGCGGTACGTCCGGCCGCCTGCGCCGCGTGCAGACCGGTTTCGTCCGGTCGTACGCCTTGTCGATATTCTTCGGTGCCGCCCTTCTGGTCGGCGCATGGTTCGTCGTAGGGAACCTGTGATGCCCTGGCTCTCAATCCTGATGGGCGTGCCCGTGGTGGGCGCGCTGGCGGTGGCGGCGGTGCCCAAGGGCAACGACAAACTCGCCAAGCAGCTCACGCACGCGGTCTCGCTCGTCGTGCTGGTGCTCACGCTGATCATGGCGTCGCAGTTCGACCCGTCGGGGCGTCGCGACCAGTTCAGCGAGGTCTACGACTGGATCCCGTCGTTCGGGGTCCACTACGCGGTCGCCGTCGACGGCATCGCGCTCGTGCTGATCGCGCTGGCGGTGGTGCTGGTCCCGATCGTCGTGCTGGCCTCCTGGCACGACGCCGACCGGCCGGAGGCCAAGCGGTCGGTCAAGACGTACTTCGCACTGATCCTGGTGCTGGAGGCGATGATGATCGGCGTCTTCGCGGCGACCGACATCTTCCTCTTCTACGTCTTCTTCGAAGCGATGCTGATCCCGATGTACTTCATGATCGGGTCCTACGGCGGAGCCCAGCGGTCGTACGCGGCCGTCAAGTTCCTGCTGTACTCGCTGTTCGGCGGCCTGCTCATGCTGGTGGCCGTGATCGCGCTCTACTCCATCGCCGGCAAGGGCACCTTCCTGCAGCCCCAGCTGATCGGGGTCATCACGGACCCGGCCACGCAGAAGTGGCTGTTCCTCGGCTTCTTCATCGCGTTCGCGGTCAAGGCGCCGCTCTGGCCGTTCCACACCTGGCTGCCCGACGCGGCCGCCCAGGCGCCCGCCGGCGCGGCCGTGCTGCTCGTCGGCGTGCTCGACAAGGTCGGGACGTACGGCATGCTCCGCTTCTGCCTGGAGCTCTTCCCGGACGCCGCCAAGTTCTTCACGCCGCTGGTGATCACGCTGAGTGTGATCGGCATCGTGTACGGCGCGATCGTGGCCATCGGGCAGACCGACATGAAGCGGCTCATCGCCTACACGTCGATCTCGCACTTCGGCTTCATCACGATGGGCGTCTTCGCCATGACCGCCGACGCGGGCTCGGGCGCGACGCTGTACATGGTCAACCACGGCTTCTCCACGGGCGCGCTGTTCCTGCTCGCGGGCTTCCTGATCAACCGCAGAGGCTCGCAGTACATCGCGGACTACGGAGGCGTCCAGAAGGTCGCCCCCGTGCTGGCGGGCACCTTCCTGGTCGCCGGCCTGTCGTCCCTGTCGCTGCCGGGCCTGTCGACCTTCGTGAGCGAGTTCCTCGTCCTGATCGGCACCTACGAGCGGTACATCGTCCCGAGCATCATCGCCCTGTCGGGCATGGTCCTCGCGGCCGTGTACATCCTGTGGATGTACCAGCGGATGATGACCGGCCCGACGCCCGAGAAGATCCGTGGCATCACCGACCTGAACCTCCGCGAGAAGATCGTGGTGGTCCCGCTGCTCGCGCTGCTCATCGGCTTCGGGTTCTTCCCCAAGCCGCTGCTCGACGTGATCAACCCGGCGGTCCACCAGACCCTCACCAGCGTGCAGGCGCCGCAGTTCACCCCCGCCATACCCGCGACCGCTGAGCAGAAGGGGGCAGGCCAGTGAGCACGCTCGCCGCCGTCACCATTGAGGCGCCGAAGATCGAATATGGGCAGCTCGCCCCGATGCTCATCGTGTTCGGCGCGGCGATCGCCGGTGTCCTCGTCGAGGCCTTCACGCCGCGCTACCTGCGCAAGTCGATCCAGATGCCCATCACGATCCTGTCGATGATCGGCGCGTTCGCGCTGACCGTCTGGGAGGGCGTCCAGGGCGTGCGCAACGCCGCCGCCATGGGCGCCGTGGCCGTCGACGGGCCGTCCCTGTTCATCTGGGGCGCCATCCTCCTGCTCGCGATCGTCTGCGTGCTGCTGATCAACGACGACGACCAGTTCGTGGCGCAGGCCGCCGCGGTGCCCGGCAGCGCCGAGGAGGACCAGGCGATCGCCGAAGGCGGCGCGCACACCGAGATCTACCCGCTGGTGCTGTTCGCCGTCGGCGGCATGATGCTCTTCCCCGCCTCGAACGACCTGCTGATCATGTTCGTGGCCCTTGAGGTCATGTCCCTGCCGCTGTACCTGCTCTGCGGCCTCGCCCGCCGTCGCCGCCTGCTCTCGCAGGAGGCGGCGATGAAGTACTTCCTGCTCGGCGCCTTCTCCTCGGCGTTCTTCCTGTACGGCACGGCCCTTCTGTACGGCTTCGCCGGGTCGGTGGACCTCGGGGCCATCGAGAAGGCGCTCACCACCGTCGGTGGCCAGGACAGCCTGCTGTACATGGGCGTCGCGCTGCTGGGCGTCGGCCTCCTGTTCAAGATCGGTGCCGCTCCGTTCCAGGCGTGGAAGCCCGACGTGTACCAGGGCTCCCCGACCCCCATCACCGCGCTGATGGCCTCCGGCACGCTGATCGCCGCGTTCGGCGCGCTGCTGCGGGTGTTCTGGGTCGCGCTCGGCAACCTCGACACCGAGTGGATCCCGGTGCTGTGGGCGGTGGCCATCCTCACGATGGTCATCGGCGCGATCCTGGCGATCACCCAGACCGACATCAAGCGCATGCTGGCCTACTCGTCGATCGCGCACACCGGCTTCCTGCTGACCGCCGTGGTGGCGACCGGCAAGGAGGCGCAGAACGCGAGCGCGCTCTCGGGCATCCTGTTCTACCTGGTCGCCTACGGGTTCGCCACGGTCGGCGCCTTCGCCGTCGTCACGATGATCCGGGACGCCGGTGGCGAGGCGGGGCACCTGTCCCGCTGGGCGGGCCTCGGCAAGCGCTCGCCCGTCCTCGCGGGCATCTTCGCGCTCTTCCTGCTCGCCTTCGCCGGCATCCCGCTGACGTCCGGCTTCTTCGGGAAGTACGCGGTGTTCGCCGCCGCCGTCTCCGGTGGCGCGGTCGGGCTGGTCATCGTGGGTGTGGTGACGTCCGCGATGGCGGCGTTCTTCTACGTCCGCGTGATCGTCCTGATGTTCTTCAGCGACCCGGCTCCCGAGGGCCCGACCATCGCCGTGCCGAGCATGGGGACCGCGGCGGTGGTCACAGTCGCGGCGGCGGCTACGGTAGTGCTCGGGGTCTTCCCGCAGCCTGTGCTCGACCTCGCGCACACGGCTGCGCAGTCGCTGTTCGTCCGTTAGGAGTTATGGTTCATGGCCGCGCCGCCCGTAGTCGACCTGCCTTTCATCGACGAAGGGCTGGCAGCGGATATCGCCAGTGGGCTCGACGCCGTCGAGAAGCTGCTCCGCACCTCGGCCGACAGCGAGGACGCCTTCGTCGCGGAGGCGTCCAAGCACCTCATCGAGGCCGGCGGCAAGCGCTTCCGGGCGATGATCGTGCTCCTCGCGTCGCACTTCGGTGACTCGACGGCCCCCGGCATCGTGCCGGGGGCCGTGGTGATCGAGCTCACCCACCTCGCCACGCTCTACCACGACGACGTCATGGACGAGGCCCGGGTGCGCCGGGGCTCCCCGTCGGCCAACGCCCGGTGGGACAACACGGTGGCCATCCTCACGGGCGACTACCTCTTCGCCCAGGCCTCCGAGATCCTCGCCGACCTCGGGCCTGAGCTGGTGCGCATCCAGGCGCAGACGTTCTCCCGGCTGGTCCGCGGCCAGATCCGCGAGACCATCGGCCCCCGGCCCGGTGTCGACGCCGTCACGCACTACATCGACGTGCTCGCCGACAAGACCGGCTCGCTGATCGCCACCTCCGGCCGGTTCGGAGGCATGCTCGCGGGGGCGTCCGCCGAGGTCGTCGAGCGCCTCACGAGTGCCTGCGAGGCCATCGGCGTGGCCTGGCAGCTCGGGGACGACCTGCTCGACGTCGCCTCGACCGCGGGTGAGAGCGGTAAGACGCCGGGCACCGACCTGCGCGAGGGCATCCGCACGCTGCCCGTTCTGTACGTGCTGCAGTCCTCGGCCCCGGAGGACGCCCGGCTGCGGCGGCTCCTCTCGGGTCCCGTCGCCGAGGAGGACGTCGCGGAGGCCGTCGTGCTGCTCCGGGGCAACGCGGCCATGGTCCGTGCCCGTGCCGAGCTGATGTCGTGGGTCGAACGGGCGCATGCCTCGCTCTCGGCGCTGCCCGACATCCCCGCCAGGGCGGCCCTGCTGGCCCTGTGCGACTACGTGGCCGACCGCTCCGGCTGACAGGGCGTTCTCGGGTTCGCACGCGGTCCGCCGGATACGTCCGGCGGCGTAGCTCAGACGGCTTCGAGGGCGGTGGCCCTGTTGGCCGCGCGCCGGACCGTGTGGGCGTTGTGCAGCCCTTCCCAGCTGAAGACGGCCAGGGCGAGCCAGATGATCGTGAAACCGGTCCACCGGCTGGGAGGCATGATCTCGTGGGCCACCAGCACACCGCAGAGGAACTGCAGGATGGGCGCGATGTACTGCAGAAGCCCGATGACCGTGAGCGGGACGCGGATCGCGGCGGCGGTGAAGAGCATGAGAGGGATCGCCGTGACCAGCCCGGCGCCCGCCAGCAGGGCGGCATGGCCGAGCCCGGCGTCGCCGAAGGTGGACGTCCCCTGCGCCTGCAGGAACACCAGGTACGCCGATGCGGGCAACAACAGGACGAGGGTCTCGACCGTCAGGCTCTCGGCCGCTCCCACGTTCGCGGACTTCTTGATCAGCCCGTACGTCCCGAAGCTGACCGCGAGCACGAGCGCGATCCACGGCGGCCGGCCGTAGTCCACGGCCAGGACCACGACGGCCAGGGCGCCGAGGCCCACGGCCACCCACTGCCACGGACGCAGCCGCTCCCGGAAGACCATCACACCGAACAACACACTCACCAGGGGGTTGATGAAGTACCCGAGTGAGCTCTCAACCACGTGGCCCGCGTTCACGGCGTAGATGTAGACGCCCCAGTTCACCGAGACCACCCCGGCGGCGAGGGCCAGCAGGAGAAGCTTCTTGGGCTGCCCGGCGAGCTCGCGGAACCAGGACCAGTGGCGCCGCACGGCGAGTACGGCGATGACCGCCACCAGCGACCAGACCATGCGATGGGCGAGGATCTCCACCGCCCCGGAAGGCTTGAGCAGAGGCCAGTAGAGGGGGAAGAGGCCCCACATGGCGTAGGCGGCTATGCCGTACAGGACACCACGGCGCGAATCAGGCATGTACGCCATTTTCGCTGCTGACAGCCTTTACCACAAATAAGTAGCTCTTTGTCCTCTCTTAAGCGTTGCTTACCTGAGGAACAATGAGGGCGGGCCGGTGGTTGGGCTAGTCTGCAAGGCTGTCTGACGGAGGTGCGCGATGGGCTGGATCTTCGGCAAGAACAAGACTTCGATGGTGACCGCGGAGGAGGCGCTCCCCGGACGTACGGCGACGATGCCCGTGCCCGAGCGGCACGCGGTGCTCGACGCCCCCCTCGCCGGGCCGTACCCCGAGGGGACCGAGATCGCCGAGTTCGGCCTCGGCTGTTTCTGGGGGGCCGAGCGCAAGTTCTGGCAGACCCCGGGCGTCGTCTCGACATCGGTCGGCTACCAGGGCGGTCACACCCCGAACCCGACATACGAGGAAGTGTGCACCGGGCTCACCGGCCACACCGAGGTCGTCCGCGTCGTCTTCGACCCCAGTCGCGTGTCGTACGAGGAACTGCTCAAGGTCTTCTGGGAGGCGCACGACCCCACGCAGGGCATGCGCCAGGGCAACGACGTCGGCACGCAGTACCGCTCGGCCATTTACACCCACGGCCCGGCCCAGGAGAAGTCCGCGCTCGCCTCCCGCGACGCCTACCAGCACGTCCTCACCAACGCCGGCTACGACCCCATCACCACAGAAATCACCCCCGCCCCGCAGTACTACTTCGCTGAGGATTATCACCAGCAATATCTGTACAAAGTGCCCAACGGCTACTGCGGCATCGGAGGCACCAACGTCAAGCTAGGTGACCCATCCGAGTGGGCCGCCTGTCAGACGGGCCTGGTCCCGACCGAGGAGTAGCGCCGACTTCACCGGTACGGCTCGCGCCCGGCTTCTGGGCTCGCCTCTGCCTTCCTGGTCGTGAGCCGTGTCTGCGCGGCTTCGCCGTTGCTTCTTCCTCGAGCCGGGATCTGATTCAGGGCGACCTTCGAAGGGCTGCTGCACGATTCATGACTGTTCTTCGCAGTGCGAGTCGTCTGACGGCTCGCTTGGGCCTGCTTACTGACAGGCGGTCGTGTGACGCTCCTTCTCTGGTTCACCAACTTCAGAACGTGTTCTGACTTACGATGGCAGGGTGAGTACCAGCAACGCCGACGCCGTCACCTTCTCGGACCTGTCGAGAAACCCCCGAGCCGTCGCCGAACGCGCCGCGCGCCTCGGTCGTGTACGCGTCACCCACCGCGATGCCCCGGATTTCTACCTGACCGCCGCCGATCGTGAGGATCAGCGTGGGCAGACGCTGGCTACGGCATCCCGTCTGTTCCTCGCACTCATCAAGCACGATCCGACCGCACGCGCGCTGGTCATCGCCATGCCCGAGGTCTTCCCCTGGGTTCGCCACCTCACCTCCGCCGAACTGCGTGCCTTCACCCTCGAACTGGTGGAGGCCCTCTCCGACGCGGCGGAACTGGATGTCGATGTCACCACACAGGAAGTCATCGCAGGATGGCGGGCGACCGCTCGGATCAAAGCCGACTCATCGTCATAAAGGTCAAGACCTTGAGCAGTGGGAGTTCGAGGTCACCAGCGGCGGGCGCGTCGGTCGGAGCACCTGGCGAGGCGTGACAAGCTGGTGGCTCATAGCATCAACGCTATGAGCTGGGGTACCGTGGAGCTGGAACCAGAGGTTCGCAAGTGGCTTGAAGACCTGCCTGCAGCATCTTTCGCGAGGGTGGCCTTCTATGTCGATCTGCTTGCGGAGGAGGGTCCTCTACTGGGGGAGCCCTACACCAAGCAGCTTGATGGCAAGTTACGCGAGCTGCGGTTCCACCTCGACGAGTTCGCCGTGCGCATCACTTATTGGATCGCGCCTGGTCGCCGGATCGTGCTCTTGACCGTGTTCCACAGGACGCGGGCACGCGATGATCGGGAGATCGAGCGGGCTCGGTGGGCCATGCGCCGCTGCATCGAGTTGGCGCACACCGTCGACGAGGAAGAAGAAGCGGTATGAGCGAGCAGGGAAGCTGGCGAGAGCTCAGGGATCGCCGAATGGCCGAGCCGGGGGCGGCCGAGGCCTATGAAGCCACGCGGATCGCCTACGAGCTGGGCAAGACGGTCCTAGCGATGCGCCAGGGGCGAGGCTGGAGCCAGAACGATCTGGCCCGCGAGGCCGGCATGACCCAATCGGCGGTGGCGCGGTTCGAAGCGGGCGGGACCATTCCCACCTTGCCGGTTCTGGAACGCCTTGCACGCGCGTTGGACGCGGATGTCGAGGTCCGCCTGACACCGAAGGCTCCAGCTGCTTGAGAAGCCTCTGAGGTCTTTCGAGACAATATCTTCTTACGCAGTGTCTCATCGGTCATCGCGGCCTCGGTGGTACCAACGTCAAGCTAAGTGACCCATCCGAGTGGGCCGCCTGCCAGACGGGCTTGGTCCCGACCGAGGAGTAGTTCGCAGGTCTCGCTGTACGGCTCGCGCTCAACTCCTGGGCGTGAGCCGTCCTGCTGTCCGGACCCCTCCAACCGATCAAGGCCGATCACTGCCGAACGAGTTGCTCAACGGCTCGTGTCGGTGCTCGACGAGTCCTGCCGCTATCGACAGTTGCCGGGTGTTAGGGGGCGGCATCAGGTGAACTTGGTACCGCAAGACCCCGACAAGAAGAAGGCCTCGCACTAGCCTGAGATTGTCGATGTCGCAGGAGGTGCAGGGGCTATGCCCGAAGCCAGCACGGTAGGTCGGCAGATCAAGTCGCTTCGTGAGGATCGCGGCCTCACCCAGGAAGAGCTGGCCGAGCGCGCCGGCCTCAGCCGTGACATCATCGCCAAGCTCGAACAGGGCCGCCGGCAGACCGCTCGGCTCACCACGCTGGTCCGGATCGCCAACGCCCTGGACGCGGAGCTGAGCGCCCTGATCGGCAAGCGGGACCGCATGGGCGCCGAGCGTGCCGGCGGCGGTGTCCTGGCACTCCGGGATGCCCTGCTCTCGCCGTCGTACCTACCTGACCTGGATGACGGACATGGCGGCGAGCCGACACGGCTGGATGACATCGCGGCCGCCGTGGACAGTGCCTGCGCGAGCTACTGGCGTGGCGACTTCCCGTGGCTCGTCGCTCACCTGCCTGGCCTGATCGCCGAAGCACGTCTCACACACTCCGCTGTGGGTGAGTCCGCCCTCTACCCGTTGGTGATGGCCTACGACCTGGCCGCCAGCCTCATGGTTCACCTCGGCCGTGACGACCTAGCCGCGATCGGTGCCGAGCGAGCCATCACCACCGCGCACGGCGGGAACGACGAGTTGCTGTGGGCGACGCTGCACGGTACCTACGCGTGGGTGCTGCTCCACCAGGGCCGCCTCGATGCCGCTGAACGCCTTGCTGTCTCCATGGCCGAGCGCGTCGAGCCCTCGTTCTCCGCGCCGGCCAACCGAGTGGCCGCCTGGGGCAACTTGCTGCTCACCGCGCTGGCTCCCGCGGCGGCCGCAGGTCGCGACGTCTCGGAGTACATTGCGCTGGCCGCGGCCGGCGCCGAACGCCTCGGCGGACAGGTCACCATCTATAACTCGGTGTTCGGCCCGGCGAAGGTCGGCATGGAGGCCACCCACGCATATACGGTGCTGGGCCGGCCAGAGCGCGCTCTCACCGAGTCGCGGCGTGTCCGGCGGGAAGACGTCAGCGGCATTTCCTATGGCCGGCATTTGCTCGACGTCGCACAGGCTCACGTGGACGTAAGACACCACGGCGCAGCGGTGCAGCGGCTCCAGGAGGCGCGTGCGTTGTCGCCGGTATGGTTCCGCCATCAGCGGGTCGCGCATGATCTGGTCATGGGGATCCGCGAAGTGGAGATGCGCCCGTCGCCGACCATCCGCTCCCTTATGGGATCTCTCCACATCGAGATGTAGGACACCGCGTCCTCATCGTCAGCGAAGCGATCGGGCCATCTGGACAGCCTGTCCCTGGTGGGAGACATGCTGTGATCTCACTATCGGTACATGGAATGTCACCGAACGAATGCGGCAGGACATGGACTCTCGGACGCTCCCACAGCTCCGTCCCCTGGCTGGCGGATGTGGCAGTCGGACGCCGGCCGATGGTGGGCCACCCGCGAACGCCCATACGACGAAGCCGCAGAGAAAGCCGGAGCGTGGCGCACGGTCGACGCCGACGACGAGCTTACGCTCGCCAGGGCGATCGCCGAGCAGGAGAGCATCGCCGACCTGGCGGCCACCTCATGACCGACCATGAGCCCACCGTCCTGCAGCGTGTAGCCGAGCTGGTGGCACAGCAGCTCACCGTGCTCGGGCAAACCTACCCGGCATGGCAGATCCGGCGCATCATGTGGCCGGACGGCACCCCCGGCGGGTGGTGGGCCACCCGGTACGCCGCACTCACCCCCGCCCAGCGCGCGGCCGGACTGATCCCTTCGATCGCCCGCCGCGACGCGATCGGGCTCATGATGGAACTCGCCGTCCAGGACGAGATCGCCCACCAGAACCGCTACGCGGTGGGCGACTCCGGGCCCGCTTCCCAGCCGAGCGCCTCGACAGACTCGGCTTCGTGACCGCGCCTCCCCAGCAGCTCAGCGGCCGATGCCTGCACTGCCTGGCCGAGATCTACCGCATTCCACGTGGCGCGTGGCGCGCTGTACAACAACACAGCAACAACTCGGGCCCTCTGCTTCGCACTCACTGCCCCTCCCAACCGCTCCTGCGCGGGGAACACCGCCTTCACGTCCCCCAACCGCAGTGGTCCCATGGACTCCCGCCTGGACAATCGCCGGGCGGGTCGTCGAGCCGATTGGCGCTTGCGCCCTGGCCGAGCTGAGCTCCGGGCGCTCGCCCCGCTGGGCAGGATGGGGGTGGTGCTGTCCGATGGAATCCGGCTGGGCGGGTGTCAATCACCGATCGGCCACTCCGATATGGGAACAGTGAGCCGTCGAGCATGCGCCCTCGGACTCGACGATCCCCGGCTGAATGGTCCGACGCGGGATATGCCGATGGGCCACCATGCACGTGAACCCTGGGCCTACGGATTAAAAGTCGTCCGAGAACCGTCCGTCGATGTCCACGCAAGCTGTGCGCGCCTGCTCAGAGCACCATTCTTCTTGATCGGCTTCCGTCCGCGTTCACCAACGTCCAAGCACGGTGTTAGCAAGAGTGTTAGCAAGATCTCTGGCTTTCGACTAGTGCACGCCGTCGGGTCCGTAGACAAGGCGGGCATCTCGTTAGCGACGTCGTCACCTTGCTCTATATGCGACAAAAAGCCCATATGGGAATCAAAGGGTCTCCTGCTGGCATTCGGAGATCCCCCGAGCCCGTCGAGGAAACGATCTTCATGGTAAGGCTTGGGCTGTTGGTAAAGTTGTCACGGCATGTTTTTAATTAGCTTCTTGAGTCATCAGTTCATGTGAGGCGTTATGGGATTGGGTGTCCCTGGTCGGCGGTCCAAGCAGTGTGACATCGGCGGCAACGTCGCCTGGCGCCTCGTGGCTTCGGATGGGGCCGACGAAGACGTAGATCACGGCCAGGTCCTTGCCTCCTTCGATGAAGCCTTCCGGTTCCGCCAGGAGGATCCGGAACGGGGCGTGGTCGGCCTGCGGGAGCCCCAGCTTGGAGCTGTATACGCGGTGCTGGGGCATTGGGCGTCAAGACGGTCTCAGCCTGCAACGGTCGTCATGCCCACAGGGACGGGTAAGACCGAGACCATGGTGGCCCTGCTGGTGGCCGGGCGAGTCGAGCGTCTTCTGGTGATCGTTCCTTCCGACGCCTTGCGGGATCAGATCGCAATCAAGTTCGAGCGGCTTGGGCTGCTGAAAGGCCTCGGCGTGGTCGCCGGGTCAGCCTAAGGCCGATCGTCGGACGGGTGAAACGGGGCATGCAGGATCCTGCCCTGGCTCGCGAGTTCGCGTCGCATTGCAACGTGATCGTGGCGACGCCATCTGCTTTGCAGCACTTTTCCCCAGAGGCGAGAGATGTCCTGATCGAGGCTTGCACTCATCTGTTCATTGACGAGGCGCATCATGTAGCTGCGCAGACGTGGCGCGAGATTCGTGATCAATTCAGTGGAAAGCGGATTGTTCAGTTCACGGCAACCCCGTTTCGCAGTGACGGCGCTGACCTCGGCGGCCGATTCGTGTTCAGCTTCTCCCTGAAGGACGCACATCAGCAGCGGTACTTCTCGAAGATCAAATATGCTCCTGTGATCAATCTGTACGAGCCTGACCATGCCATCGCGGAACGGGCCATCGAATTGCTTCGCGAAGATTTGGCCGCCGGCTATGATCACCTGCTTATGGCCCGGGTCAACCGGATCGGGCGCGCCGAGGAAGTCCTGCCGCTCTACCAGAAGCTCGCGCCCGACCTGAACCCGGTCATTCTGCATAGCAAAGGCCGTAAAACAGATCTCAGAGCCGCGCTAGACGCGCTGAACACCAGGGCCAGCAAGATCGTGGTGTGCGTCGACATGCTCGGTGAGGGCTTCGACCTGCCTGCGCTCAAGGTCGCCGCGATCCACGACCAGCACAAGAGCCTCGGCATCACCTTGCAGTTCATCGGCCGGTTCGCTCGCGTGGCAGGTGATGCGATCGGAGCGGCGACCGTCATCGTCAACCGCACCGAGCCCCAGTTCGACGAGAACTTGAAGAAGCTGTACGCCGAGGACGCCGACTGGAACGACGTCATCGAGATCCTCTCCGCACACGCAGTCGGAGAACAGGAAGAACTCAGCGAGTTCGAGGAAGCCTTCTCCAGCCTGCCCGACGAGGTCTCACTCCGGAACGTCGCACCGCGGATGAGCACCGTTGCATACCGCACCAGTACTCTGCGCTGGAAGCCCGAGGTACTTGCCCCCTTCTTCGGCGACCGACTCCTCACCTACCCAGTTGCGATCAACGAACGAGACCGGGTCGCCTGGCTCGTAGTACGCGAGCGAACGCCTGTCGCCTGGGGCACGGTGAAGAGGCTGGAGGACATCACTCACGATCTCTACATCGTGTACTGGGACAGTACACACGGACTGCTCTATATCAACAGCTCCAACACCGAGAGCGTTCACAAAGAACTCGCCGAGGCGATCGGCGGCCACGACGCCACCATCATCAAAGGGTCGGCCGTTTATCGGATCATGGCGAAGATCCGGCGATGTGTACCGACCAACGTCGGGACCCTCGATGCCCGAAACCGCAGCCGCCGCTTCCAGCTTGCGGTTGGTGCCGATGTCTTGCTCGACTACCCCGAGGCGGAAAGGCGCAACAAGACCCAGACCAACATATTCGTCAGCGGCTACGAGGGCGGAGAACGCGTCAACGTGGGCGCTTCTCTCAAAGGGCGCGTCTGGAACTATGGCGCGGCCCCCACACTCAAAAGCTGGGTCGACTGGTGCGACGACGTCGGCGCGAAACTCACCGACGAGACCGTCGATCCTTCAGATGTCCTCAAGGGATTTATCATCCCCACCGAGGTCACCGACCGTCCTGAGCTCGTGCCGCTGGCCCTGGAATGGTCAACCAAATTCTTCTTCGACACGACCGAAGCCGTTGAAATCAGGCGCGGAAACTTCAGCTATCCATTGATCGACGCCGACCTCGCCATCACCACCTTCACCCGCGAAGGCCCAATCGGCTTCAGCCTGCAAACACCACACTGGAGCGCCGACTACCAGATCACCATCACCGGCGGCCGCGCCAGCTTCACCTGCGACGGGCCCGAACCCATGGTCGTTACGAGCCGCAAAGCCCAGCCGTTCAGCGAATACATCGATCAGCACGGCATACGGGTCATCTTCGAGGACGAAGCGATCCTCGAACCGGACATGCTCCTCATCCGCCCGACAGGAACCGTGGCACCCTTCAGCCCCGAACGGCTCCAGATCATCGACTGGACCGGCATCGACCTGAGAAAGGAATCTCAGGGTATCGAGCGTGACCCCACCTCCATTCAAGCTCGGGCCATCCAGCACCTTCTTAGCGTGGCCGACTGGGATCTCGTCATCGACGATGACGGCCCAAACGAAGTCGCCGACATCGTCGCCGCTCGTATCGAGGGCAAACAACTCCACGTGAACCTCGTCCACTGTAAATACGCCCATGCCGGCGTTCCCGGCGCCCGTATCGACGACCTGTACGAGGTGTGCGGACAGGTCCACAAATCCACCAAGTGGAGGCACCGCCCGACTCGGCTCTTCGAAAACCTGATCCGCCGTGAAGGCCACCGCCGAACCGGCGGCAAGTCGGGACTGATGAAGGGCACCGACCAGACGCTCTATGAACTCGCCCAGCGTGCCCCGCTCCTTCAACCGAAGTTCACCATCACCATCGTCCAACCAGGCGTCTCCAAGGCACGCGTATCCGAAGATCAGCTTCACCTGCTGGCCTGCGCCGAGATGTACGCGATGGACACCGCCAACAGTGTCCTCCAAGTGATCGTTAATTCCTAGATGTCAGCGCAAGCTCATAACCCGGATGCGAGCCGCCACCGCCCTTGGCAACGATCAAGGAATGCCTGGGTGGGGGACGTAATAATTAGTCAAGAGTGCCCCGGCAGGATTCGAACCTGCAGCACCCGCTTTAGGAGAGCGGCGGCCGTACGGCTGGCTCATGGGGTGCAGGCTGCGCGAACACCTCGGGCAGCCTGCACTGCTTACAAGATCATCCCGTGCATGTCCCACAGCCGCTGAGGTCGGACACCACGTCATCCGGCTGCAAGCCGACCGCGGTGACGGCGGCGCCAGCAGGACAGGGGACGCCTCCGCTGGACTCCTTCCACGCCACGCTCTCGGAGGGACCCGTTACTCAAGAGCGACCGGGAACGGGTCCTGCCGCTCCTCCGGTGGGCTGCTGAGGCAATCCAACAGCACGTGAGGGCACATTGTGGAGGAGGAATAAGCGGCCAGCAACAACAAAGGCATCAGATTGTCGGTCATGGTCTCTATGATGGATGTCTCAGCGATCAGCGAGGAGGCGCTGCATGACCACTACCGCCCACGAGAACCGCATACGGGAGTTTCTGGCGCAGCGTCTGCATCTCCTGGAGTCAGGGCTGCGCTGTGTCGATGAAGAGTACGTCCTGACAAACCCTGAGGGCACCGGAGGCCGTATCGATATCCTCGCTCGCGACCAGCACCAGATGTGGGTGGTTATTGAGCTAAAACGGGCGAACAAGACCGCCCGCGAGGCCACACAGGAGATCGCAAAGTATGCTGAGCTGCTACGCCGTGAGAAGCGACTCCCTGCCGACCGTATCCGAGTGATCGTGGTTGCCCTGGAGCCACAGTGGAAAGAGCTCCTGGCCCCGATCAGTAATCTCGCCCGTGACTGGCATCATGATCTTCGCGGGTACAGTCTGCGGATTGACGGTGATGGTGTGCCGCTCGATGCACGGCTGATTAATCTTCTTCCGGAACCGCTCGATCAAAAGCTTACGTCGGTTCACTTCATGTACCTATTCAACCAGCGTGATGGACGAGATCGATGCTGGGAGCAGGTCAGGGCCCCGGCGAGTTGAGGTTTTGATGGGGTTCGTTCATAAACATACGGCTACGCAGGTAAGGAAATGCCAAGCCGCCACAGATGGAAAGGCACGGTTCCCGAAGATCAGAGGTATCTGAGGCCACCTGATCTGAAGAGGAAACCGTGCCTGTCGT